>NZ_CP045997.1:8332148-8578648 GCF_010233585.1 Spirosoma endbachense | reverse complement strand
GTCAGCCGTGACAAGCCAGTCGCGGTAGTCTGGCCAAAACTACTAAGTAAGTAGTCAGTATAGAGGTCGAGGGTTGTCTGCATACTCAAAATTAAACCAGCCATCCAAAAGGTGGCGTAACATCAGTAAGAATACATTAAACGTGTCAGGATACATAATAACTAGCTGAATAACAGCAAATTATAAAAATGCGGTCAGCGATTACAGATTTTGAATTCAAAAAAAGCGATATTTGAAAATAAAAAAAAGCACTCAAATCGCTGATTGTGAGTGCTTTAATTTTTCTTTTGCAGAGAGAGAGGGATTCGAACCCCCGGACCTGTGACAGTCTTCGGTTTTCAAGACCGACGCAATCGACCACTCTGCCATCTCTCTTTCTGGGTGCAAATATACAACCCTTTTGAGATTTGTCAACCCATACCGGGCCATTTTCCGGCAAAAGCCGTAATTTTGAGGAGTCATTTCATTACATGAATGGTTCGCTGGTTGACCCTTTGACGGCTAAACAGCTCGTACTCAACTACGCAACCAGTCAACAATTAATCTTCCCGTGGACGCTACCGAATCGCTACCCTCGCTTGAAACCGCCCGTAAACTGGGCCTCCTGCCCGACGAATTTGACCGTATTGCCCAAATTCTGGGCCGGCGGCCAAATTTTACTGAACTGAGTATCTTCTCGGTGATGTGGTCGGAACACTGCTCCTACAAAAACTCGATCGTCTGGCTCAAAACACTGCCGCGCGACTCAGACCGGATGCTGGCGAAAGCTGGAGATGAAAATGCCGGATTAGTTGACATTGGCGACGGCCTGGCCTGCTCGTTCAAAATCGAATCCCATAATCACCCATCCGCACTGGAACCCTATCAGGGTGCTGCTACGGGCGTGGGTGGTATCAACCGCGATATCTTTACGATGGGTGCCCGCCCGATTGCTCAGCTTAACTCGCTCCGTTTCGGCAGTCTCGATCTGGCTAAAACCAAGCGGTTGCTGCGGGGTGTCGTGAAAGGTATCGGCGATTATGGTAATGCATTCGGTATTCCAACCGTTGGTGGGGAGCTGTATTTCGATGAGTGCTACAATACAAATCCGCTCGTCAATGCGTTCTCAGCAGGTATTGTTGAGGTCGGAAAAGTGGCTAAAGCGACCTCCTATGGTGTCGGTAACCCTGTGTTTATCGTTGGTTCGGCAACGGGTAAAGATGGTATTCACGGGGCAACGTTTGCGTCGGAAGATATATCGGCAGCATCGACCGATAAGTTACCCGCCGTACAGGTCGGTGACCCTTTCATGGAGAAGCTGTTGCTCGAAGCCACGCTCGAAATCATTGCAACAGGCTATGTGATCGGTATTCAGGATATGGGCGCAGCCGGTATCATCTGTTCGACGTCTGAAATGAGTGCGAAGGGTGAGCATGGTATGATTATCGACCTCGACAAAGTGCCAACGCGTCAGCCTAACATGGCTCCATTCGAAATTCTGCTTTCGGAATCGCAGGAGCGCATGCTCGTTGTGATCGAGAAAGGCAAAGAAGACGTAATTCAGGGCATTTTTGATAAGTGGGATTTGAATTGTGCTCAGATCGGTGAGGTTACGGATACGCAGCGGCTGCATTTCTACCGGTATGGCGAACTGGTTGCCGATGTTCCGGCCTATGATCTTGTGCTGGGTGGTGGCGCTCCTCAATACCATCGTGAATACACCGAACCAGCCTATATTAAAGAGTTTGCCAAATTTGACCCTTCGGATGTAGATGATCTGGATAAGGATGAGCTGAAAAAAGTGGCTCAGCATTTGTTGACTCACCCCAATATCTGTTCCCGCAAGTGGGTCTATCAGCAGTATGATTCTACCGTCGGAACGGCCAACCGCAGTACCAATGCACCTTCTGATGCTGCCGTCGTGCGTGTAAAAGGATCGGATAAATCAATTGTCATTACGGTCGATTGCAATAGCCGTTACGTCAATGCCAACCCGCGTCAGGGGGCGATGATCGCCGTGGCAGAAGCCGCCCGGAACATCGTTTGTTCGGGTGGAGAGCCTATTGCCGTTACCAATAACCTGAATTTCGGCAATCCATATGTGCCGGAAGTGTACTGGCAGTTTGTTGAGGCCGTTCAGGGTATGGGCGAAGCCTGCCGCCGGTTCAGTACACCCGTTACGGGAGGTAACGTCAGTTTTTACAACCAAAGCTCCGACGATGGTCCGGTGTTCCCGACGCCAACGATTGGTATGCTGGGTCTGATGGAACACCCCAGCCACCGAATGACACTCGATTTTAAAAATGAAGGTGATCTGATTTATCTGGTTGGTCCTTCAACCGATGACATTGCCTCATCGGAATATCTGTATTCATACAAGGGTATTAAAGCCTCTCCGGCACCAAACTTCGACTTTGAGACGGAATGGCGCATCCAGGAATCGATCAAAACAATGATTCGAAATGGCTGGATCAAATCCGCCCACGACATATCGGACGGTGGCCTGTTTGTAACCCTGGCCGAATCGGCAATGGCGGGCGACAAAGGATTCCAGATCGAAACTGATGATCGTTACCGTACGGATGCCTTCCTGTTTGGCGAAAGCCAGAGCCGGGTCGTTATTTCGATCTCGCCTGACCAGCAACAACACGTTGAAGGGTATCTGGATGATACGATTCTGCCCTTTGCCTTTTTGGGAAAAGTTACTGCCGGCGGATTTGTCGTCGACGATATGGCCGTGCTGACCCTGGCCGAAGCAAAAGACAGCTACGATAACGCTCTAGGCAAGATTATGAGCTAATTGCTCCCATACGAATGAATAAAGCTTATTTTGAAACGTATCTCGAACGGCAGAAAGCCGCCTATGATGCTATCCCTATTGATCAGGTAGAACATATTATCAACCTGATCAAAAAATGCTGGGAAGAAGATCGTCAACTCTTTGCGTTCGGAAATGGAGGTAGCGCGTCGAATGTTTCGCATTTTATCACTGATCTTGGCAAAAGCGCATCCGATCGGATGGGAAAACGGTTTCGTTGCTTATCCCTGAATGAAAGTATTTCGTGGATTACAGCCCTTGGCAACGATTATGCCTATGAGGATGTGTATGTCCAGCAATTGCACAACTATGCGCAACCCGGCGATCTGGTACTAACGCTGAGCGTAAGTGGAAACTCGCCAAATGTGGTAAAAGCCATTCACTGGGCGAAGGAGAATGGCTTAACCACCATTGCCCTGGTTGGTGGCAATGGCGGTCGGCTCGCTGCCATTGCCGATGAAGTCATTATTGTTCAGGACGAACACTATGGGCGTGTTGAAGACGCCCAGATGACCATCTGCCACATGCTATGCTATGGGTTTATTGAATCATAATATGTTGAGAAGAGACGCGCTACCCTGCGTCTCTTCTCAGTTATGAATAGCGATCATTACGCCAGGGATAGGCCGTGTTGGAATAACCACGCTCTTCCCAGAAACCGAGCTGATTCTTGGTCAAAAACTCAATGCGTTTGATCCATTTAGAGCCTTTCCAGGCGTAAAGCTGGGGCGTAATCATGCGTAAGGGTCCACCATGTTCGCGGGCCAGTGGCTGACCATCGGCCGTATGAACCAGCAATACATCGGGCTTGAGCGCTTCTTCGAGCGACAGATTGGTCGAATAACCATCGTATCCGTAGCACATTACATGCGTTGCGGTGCTTTTCGGATCGACCAGAGCAGCCAGGTCCATAAACCGAACCCCAACCCACGGAACGTCCAGCCGCGACCAGGTGGTTACGCAGTGAAAATCGCTCGTATCTTCAATCTGCGGTAATGCCATCAGATCTTCCCATTTCAGCCGCATCGGGTTCTCTACTTCTCCATCAATGTTGAGTTGCCATTTATCGAGCGGAATACTGGGCTGATAACCAAGGTCGAGTACGGGCCATTTTGTTGTGACTGTCTGCCCGATGGGTACCGTGGGCATGCCGTGTCGGTTTGGCAAACCCGATCCACGTGGCTGCTCATCGGTCATAGATGGCGTCTGCGCCATTTTCTCTTCGAACCGACGCTTCAGTTTCATCCGCGCATCGATAATCCGGTCGAGCTTTTCAGGGTGTTCAGAGGATGTATTGGCTTCCATACGGGCACAGTTTTTAATACAACAACAAACGGGAGTTCCTGGTTAGGCCACCCGTACGTAACTTCCCAGCAGTTTTACTTCGGCTGCATGGTGATTTAGAATTTCCTGCAAATCCTGGTCGTCAGAATGGCCTTCACATTCGATCAGGAACCAATAGCGAAATGTCGCTCCTTCGCGCAGGGGGCGGCTTTCGATTTTGGTCAGGTTAATGTTCCGGGCATTGAACTCCTGCAGAAATTCGGCCAAGACCCCTGGAGATTCAGTATTAGGCAGCTTGGCAATGATCGTTGTTTTATCGCTGCCACTTGGCTGGTTTTTAAAATTTTTGGCCAGAATCAGGAACCGGGTGCGGTTTAGATCACTGTCTTCGATATTGTCGAATAAGACAGGAACGTCGAACAGTTTGGCGGCAATATGCGAACAGACAGCCGCCGTATGTGGGTTTTGGGCAGCCAGTTTAGCGGCTCTTGATGTCGATTCGACTGGAACCAGTTCCGCCTTCAAGCCCTCAAAGGAATCATTAAGAAACTTGCTGCACTGCCGAAACGCAATATCTTTGGAATAGATCTGCGTGATCTCGGCCAGGTTTTCAGTCTGCGTCGCAAAGGTAAAGTGGACAGGAATCTGAACCTCAGCCGCAATGGTCAGGTCTTTTTCGAGTAGCAGATCGATCGCTTCTTCGACAATACCCTCCTGATTATTTTCGATCGGTATGACACCAAACCTGACCCGTCCTGTTTCTACGCTCTCGAATACCGATCGGATGGTTGGCAATGCCATATAGGCGCTCATCGCCCCGAAACGGCTTTCGGCGGCCTGGTGTGTAAAACTTCCTTCCGGCCCTAAATAAGCAACCCGCTCCGGTAGTTCAAGATTGCGCGATACCGCAAAGATTTCCAGAAAGATAGCCTCAATAGCCGGGCGATTCATCAGGCCGTTGTTTTTCGTTTGCAAACGGTCTATTATTTGCTTCTCGCGCTCAGGGCGATAAATAACGGCGTTTGTCGAACGTTTGAGTTCGCCTACCCGACGCACAAGCTCCATTCGCTGGTTGAGGAGAGTAAGGAGCTGATCATCAAGCGCGTCGATGTCATTACGGAGGGATTCGAGAGTCATTTTTAGTCAGTCGCGTGCCGTCATCTGCCAGCACAATAAAAAAGCAGTAAGCAGTATACTGCAAAAGTACACTGCCTACTGCCTCCTGCAAACTCTTGACTAAACTAAAGCAGCATCTTCTATATCTTTCTCGATGCGCAGGTTATCGATAATAAATCGTTGACGATCGGGCGTGTTCTTACCCATATAGTAACTGAGCAATTTTGGGACCGATGTTTCTTTCTCCATGATCACTGGTTCCAGGCGCATGTTTTCGCCGATAAACAGTCCGAATTCTTCCGGCGAAATTTCTCCAAGGCCTTTAAATCGGGTGATTTCGGTTTTTTTGCCCCCTTTCAACAGCTTGTTGATTGCATTCTGTTTTTCTTCATCCGAATAACAATAGGTCGTTTCCTTATGGTTTTTAGGGTTACGTACGCGAAATAATGGCGTCTCAAGAATATACAGGTGGCCATTACGAACCAGATCCGGAAAAAATTGCAGGAAGAACGTCAACATCAGGAGCCGAATATGCATACCATCAACATCGGCATCGGTGGCAATCACAATTCGGTTGTAGCGAAGCCCCTCCAGCCCGTCTTCAATGTCGAGCGCGTGCTGAAGCAGGTTAAATTCTTCGTTTTCATACACGACTTTCTTGGTCAGGCCAAAACAGTTGAGCGGTTTCCCCCGTAAGCTGAATACAGCCTGCGACTGAACGTTACGCGATTTGGTGATCGAACCACTGGCCGAATCACCTTCGGTAATGAAAAGCGTTGACTGATAGCGGTCTTCGGCTTTCAAATCGGGCAGATGATTGCGGCAGTCGCGAAGTTTTTTATTGTGAAGACTTGCTTTTTTGGCACGATCATTGGCCAATTTTTTTATACCGGCGAGTTCCTTCCGTTCCCGCTCCGATTGTTCGATACGTTTCTTGAGCGCATCACGGACAGAGGGGTTCATGTGCAGGAAATCGTCAAGCCGTTCTTTGACGAAATCTTTAACAAATGAGTTGACCGATTGGGCATTCGACTCGGGCGACATATTGATCGAACCAAGCTTTGTTTTGGTCTGTGATTCGAACACTGGCTCCTGAACGCGAATACTTACGGCGGCAATTATTGACGCTCTGACATCGGCTACGTCATAGTTCTTGTCAAAGTGTTTACGAATGGTTTCAACGATTGCTTCGCGCAAGGCCTGAAGGTGCGTTCCACCCTGGGTAGTATACTGACCATTAACGAATGAATAATATTCTTCGCCATACTGGTTACCATGCGTCATGGCAATTTCCAGATCATTACCCTTCAGGTGAATGATCGGGTAACGCAGAGAGTCTTCGTCTTTTTTTGTCTTGTCACGAAGAAGATCTAGCAAACCATTTTGTGAAACGTATTTTTGCTTATTGAATGTAATCGTCAGACCTGCATTCAGATAGCAGTAGTTCCAGATCATGTTCTCCAGAAACTGCGGGATATAATGAAAATGCTTAAATACAGTATCGTCTGGTTCAAAACAAATAAGGGTTCCGTTTCGCTCGCTGGTTGGTTCTTCGCCCTGATTTTTAAGGATACCCCGTTCAAATTCTGCCCAAACGGTTCGTCCCTCACGAAAAGCCTGTACCCGAAAGTAACCCGACAACGCATTGACCGCTTTCGTACCGACTCCGTTGAGGCCGACCGATTTCTGGAATGCACCGGAGTCGTATTTTCCACCGGTATTGATTTTGGAGACAACTTCAACAACTTTACCAAGTGGAATGCCACGGCCGTAGTCGCGAACTTCAACCCGGTGATCGGTAACGCGCACGTCGATGTTTTTGCCGAAACCCATCACGTGTTCGTCGATGCAGTTGTCAATCGTTTCTTTAATCAGGACGTAGATGCCGTCATCGGCGGCAGCGCCATCGCCAAGTTTGCCAATATACATGCCCGGCCGAAGGCGAATGTGTTCGCGCCAATCGAGTGAACGGATACTGTCTTCGTTGTACTGTACGGGCTGATTTGCCTGTTCTGTCATGGACGGTTGGTAGGTAATTTAAGAACGAACGAATGGTTTTGCAAACCAGGGTTCAAATTAATACATTAGAAAAATCATACCTATAGTAGGCATGGGAATAAAAGACTCCGGATAGTAAGAAATCGTTCATAATCCGGCAAAAGTTCATTTACTTTGCCGACTGAACATAAGAAACGTACTACACAGGCAATTATGTCGTTACATACAGGCCCTTTTAACTGATTAGTCAGCAGCCTTCGACATCTTAAAAATATGCAAAAAATCCGAAATAATCACAACTTCGTGTTAAAATATTTTTATGACTTTACGGCGCAATTCCCGCGCCAACTGAGCGCCGGTCTGGCCGTGATGAGTTTAGGCCTGGTGAGTCTTTCGGTACAGGCTCAGGTTGCTCCGGCCGCCGGAACCGGAAGTGGAACCGGAACAACGACCTCCCCCAGTTCCGGCCGTTCCAGCAGTTCTCCAGCCGCCACACAGGGTGCTACATCAGGGCAGGGGACTGCTCTTCCTCAGGGCGTCAATATTAATAATTTGCCCGCCAATATACAGCAACAGATCAAACAACAGGGTGGGCAGATCCCCGGCAGAAACGCTACCACTGGTCGCACAACCTCGCAGCCGACGAATCAGACGGAACGAACGAATGCAACCGTTCCTGGCGATACCAGTGATACTGGACCAACAACCAGCGCGGAGGTAATTGAAGATGGATACGAACGGGCACGGCGTCGTGAAAAAGAGGAAAAGCGCCAGAAGTTATTTGGCTATACGCTCTTCAACGATCCGGCCATGAAAGAGGCTTTCCAGCCGAATATAAGTATAGCCACCCCCCGAAATTATATTGTGGGCCCAGGGGATCAGCTCAATATCCGGCTTTATGGCTTTTCTGAATTTGATTTTACCCAAAAGGTATCGCCAGAAGGGGCTGTTTATTTTGCGAATCAAACGGGTATTGGCCCTGTCTATGTGTCTGGTCTAACCGTTGAGCAGGCCAGAGCACGGATGATCAGTCGATTGTCGTCAAAATTTGTTGGCTTACGTAACTCAACTTATGGCCCCGCCAATACGTTTCTGGAGGTGTCATTAGGTAGCATACGAAGCATTCGGGTAACAGTAACGGGGGATGCCGTTCGGCCAGGTACGTATACGCTCTCATCCTTATCGACGGTGATGAATGCAATCTATCAGGCTGGTGGTCCTAATGAACTCGGCTCGTTCCGGAAAGTGCAGCTGATTCGGAATAATAAAGTTGTCGCCAACCTCGATTTATACGACTACCTTCTGAATGGGACTCAGCAGAATGATTTCCGCCTGCAGGATAACGACAACATTCGGTTCACTACGTATCTCGTACGGGTCGAAATTATTGGAACCGTGAAGCGCAATAACATCTTCGAGATGTTGCCCGGCGAAACGTTCGACCGGCTTTTATTCTACGCGGGTGATTTTGCCGCCAATGCATACAAAGGCCGGGTAAAAGTGAAGCGCCTGACCGACCGTGAACTGAAAGTGATTGATGTAACAGCAGCCGAGTTCAAGACATTTGCCATGCAGGATGGCGATGAAGTAACGGTAGAACAATTGCTGGATCGTTTCGAAAACCAGGTAACCATCGAAGGGGCCGTTTACCGGCCAGGGCAATTTTCGCTTGATCAGAACAAGACACTTAAAGATCTTATCCGCTCAGCAGAAGGGCTTAAAGGGGATGCCTTCCAGGGACGTGTGAATATTGTCAGAACGCGTGAAGATCTGGCGATAGAAAACATTACGGTTAATCTGGCCGACATTATGGCCGGAACCGCCCCCGACATTCAACTGCAGCGCGAAGATCAGATCATCATTACGTCGCGCTTTGATTTAACCGAGCAAGCCGGTGTATCCGTACAGGGTGAAGTGAATCTGCCCATGGAAGGTATTCCTTACATGGCTAACATGACCCTGGAAGATGCGCTGTTACGGGCAGGTGGCCTGAAAGAATCAGCAGCGGCTTCACTGGTTGAGGTTGTGCGTCGGAAGAAAGATGTTGACCCTCGTTCGACTTCTGCGCAGGTAGCCGAAACCTTCCGATTTAATGTTAACCGGGATTTATCGATCAATGCCGATGAGAACCGGTTTATTCTGCAACCCTTCGACCAGATTCTCGTTCGTAAGTCGCCTAATTACCTTGTACAGACCTACGCGAATGTAGAAGGTGAAGTTATTGTGCCGGGTGCTTACCCGATTCGGAGTAAAGACCAGAAGATCTCTGATTTGGTTAGCCTGTCTGGTGGATTAACTCCTCAGGCTTATGTTGAAGGAGCAACGCTGATCCGGCGCGTACAACTCAGTGCTGATGAACTGGCCCGGCGTCAAAAATCAGTTGATGATCTGGCCGAAGCAGCAACATCGGGCAAAGCAGTTGTAGAAACCGAAACATTGTCTGCCGACAAGCCGGAGTCCATCGGTATCAATTTGAAGAAAATTCTGGCCAAGCCAGGTTCGTCAGAGGATATTCTGGTTCAGGAAGGCGACATCCTTCGCATTCCCAAAATATTGGAAACGGTACGTATTCAGGGCGAAGTGCTACTGCCAACAACGGTAAAGTATCGTTCTGGTCAAAACTTTCAGGACTACATATCTCAGTCAGGTGGGTTCACGTCTAAATCGCAGCGTCGGAAGTCGTTTATCGTCTACGCAAATGGCTCTGTAGACCGCACACGAAAGTTCATGTTCTTCAATATTTATCCACGTGTCGAGCCTGGTTCCGAAGTAATTATCCCGAAAAAGACGGGTACTCCTCTGACCCCGCAACAAATATTGAGTTCAACAGCTGGTACGATCTCATCACTCCTGTCAGTGATCGGATTAGTTATCGCCTTAAGCCGAGTTGGCAATTAAATCATACCAGGATATGAGTTCAACAAACCTGACACCAACAGATCCTAACGGAATGGTTACGCGGACAATACCCCCCGACCAGATTTCGCCGAAGTCTCTTGTGGTCCGTATTTTTAAGCTTAAGGAAGTTGCCCGGCGCAACTGGAAGCTACTGTTAATCCTGACAGCGATTGGCGGGATAATTGGGTTTATTTATGATATGACCCACAAGAAGCAACCAGTTTTTAACGCGACAATGACCTTCAATCTCGGAGGAGGTAGCAGCAGCAATACCTTCGGGGACCTGAGTGCGCTGGCTGGTGCTTTTGGTTTAAGTCAGGGCGCACCCGATGCCAGCATTTTCGTAGGCGATAACTTTCTGATCTATGCCAAATCAAGGCCGGTCGTGGAAAAGACGCTGATGAAAACCGTTAAAATCAACGACCGGGACACCTTGCTGATCGATTATTATATCCGGCATAGCGGCATTCGGGACGAAGAGTGGGAAGACAGCGATACACTACGGTCATTTTACTTTGGCAAAAGCAAGAAGCCCGAAGAGTATAGCAAGCTTGAGCGCGTTGCCATGTCGCAGATCTATACCCGCATTAAAGGCGAAATGAGTGTGACGCAACCTGAGCGGAAGTCGTCGTTCATGGAATTGCGTTGTGCCATGCAGGATGAAATGCTGGCGGCTAAGTTTCTGGATAACCACCTGACAACGATCGAGCAGGATTATCGCCAGAAGCAAACGAAAAAAACGAGCGAAATGTACCAATTGCTCCGTTTTCGGGCCGATTCTATTGCCAGTATCCTGAATGGTACAGAAAACAAACTGGCTCAGTATATGGATCAGAACCAGCAAATGGTGGTAGCGCAGGGACAGATCATGCAAACGAAGCTGACCCGCAATTCTACATTCCTGAGTACCATTTACTATCAGGCCGTTCAGAGCGCCGATAATATGCGTTTATCGCTTATTCGGGAAGCGCCCCTGTTCACCGTTATTGAGCCGGTAGAATTGCCACTTTATAAGGAGACTATTACACCGGTTGGTATGCAGGCTGGCATTGCCTTAGGGTTGATTCTGGCGTTTATCGTTATATTTTTACGGGAGGCTTATCGTTCCGTGATGCGGGAAGGCTAGTGATCTGTAGTTTCGGCTACTATTCACTACCGACTAACCACTACCATGAAAACACACGAAGTACTTATAGAACCTGGTCGCGCAGAGCGACATTATTGGAGCGATTTGTGGCGAAATCGCGAATTGCTGTACATTTTGTCGATGCGTGATGTGTCGGTTCGGTATAAGCAAACGGCTCTTGGCACAGCCTGGGGTTTAATCCGACCGCTGACCACCATGCTTATCATGGTATTTGTTTTCAGCAAGATTGCCAAACTACCAGCCGACCCCGGTGTGCCTTACCCATTGATGGTATTAGGCGGCATTACGGTCTGGACGTTTTTTTCCACTGCCTTTACGCAGATCAGCAACAGTGTTACCCTGAATTCGAATCTAGTAACGAAGGTATATTTTCCGCGGCTGATCATGCCAATTAGCTCGGTGGCCGTGAGTTTTCTGGATTTTTTAGTATCATTGGGATTATTCATCTTATTGGCTATCTGGTATCGGTTTATCCCCGACTGGCATCTGGTTCTTGTCCCCGTATTTGTCGTATTGGCGGCTCTGGCGGCTTTTGCCTTCGGATTATTTTTTGCGGTGATCAACGTCCGGTTCCGGGATATAGGTCAGTTGATTCCGTTTATTGTGCAGGTCGGTTTCTATGCTTGCCCAATTGCGTATAGCAGCCGATTAGTTTCTAAAGAGAGTTGGTATCCGCTTTATATTCTTAACCCCTTAGTGGGTATTATTGATGGCTTTCGTTGGGCGTTACTCGGCGAAAAAGCGTATTTTAACCCAGACAGTTTAATAGCCTCCGTTATTATTGTAGGCATTTGCTTAAGTTTGTCTCTTTACTTTTTCCGTAAACGCGAGAACACATTTGTTGATGATATATAATAGCCATTAATTGACGGTCATTGCTGGTTAGTTTCATCTAAAACTAAGCGACAATGACCGTCATTCATGACTAATAACCACAAGCTATGTCCGTCATTACTGTAGAAAATATAAGTAAACAATACATTATTGACCACCAGAAGGGCAAGGGCGTTAATACCCTGCGTGACGTATTAACTGAAAACTTCCGGCAGTTCTTCGGTGGCAAGAAAGCACAGGAAACTACCACACGAGAAGAATTTTGGGCGTTACGTGACGTAAGTTTCTCTATTGAACAGGGAGATCGCGTTGGTATTGTTGGGCATAACGGCGCGGGCAAATCCACCCTTCTGAAAATCCTGAGTAAAATTATTGAGCCTACTACAGGTTCTGTACGTATAAAAGGACGAGTTGCTTCTCTGCTTGAAGTTGGTACCGGGTTTCACCCGGAGCTGACCGGCCGCGAAAACATTTACCTCAATGGTTCGCTACTGGGCATGAGTCGAAATGAGATTCGGAAGCAATTTGATGAAATTGTTGCCTTTGCCGGTGTCGAAAAATTTCTGGATACGCCCGTTAAGCGGTACTCATCAGGCATGTATGTTCGCCTGGGATTTGCGATTTCGGCTCACCTCGATCCGGAAATTATGATCGTGGATGAGGTACTGGCTGTCGGTGATGCTGAATTTCAGAAAAAGAGTCTGGGCAAAATGCGCGATAACTCAGCGAGTGGCCGAACAATCCTGTTTGTGAGCCATAACCTGACTGCTGTTCAGGCACTTTGCAACAAAACACTTTATTTTGAGAAAGGGCAACTGCTTGAACAGGGTGAAACAAATCAGGTAATTGCCACTTATTTGAGTAAAGTATCCAAAACCCGGCTCCTTCGGCAGTGGGATTCCCCAGAAGAAGCTCCGGGTAACGATTATGTCCGGATCAAGCGAATTGAACTGGTTCCGGATTATCAGGATGAATTGACTCATATTGATGTACGGACGCCAATGAAATTCCGGTTCGAGTTCTGGAATATGATGGATCGTGCCAATCTGAACCTGTCGATGCACCTTAACTCCCTGACCGGAGAATGTATTTTCAACGTTGGCACACAATCGAAGCCTTACGAAAAAGGATTAATTGCCGGTGAGTGCACCATTCCAGGGTATTTTCTTAATGACGGTTCTTACACGATCTCGGTAATGGTTGTGAAAGATACGGTTACCCCCTTATTTGTTATGGAAGAAGGTATTACCTTCGAGGTGGAAGACTATCGCGAGGGTATTGCCTGGTACGGGAAATGGCCGGGCTACGTTCGACCACAGTTTCCTTTCGAGATGGGTATGTTGGAACCAGCATCTATAAAATGAGTTTTCTGCAATCCGACGTAGTTATTTTTCGTTTTCTGATCATTTTATGGCTTTGACTGGAAATTTGTTACGTAGGATCATTGAAAACGATAAACTTGACCGATGATTAACGTCACCAAATCATATCTGCCAGACCTTGAGGAGTATACAAACTACCTGAAAGGTATCTGGGAGCGCGTACATTTAACCAACGATGGCCCCTTATTACGTGAGCTGGAGGGGAAAATGAAAGAATTTCTGGGAGTAAAACACCTGAAATTTTGCACCAACGGTACGGTTGTCCTTCAAATGGCGCTTAAAGCGCTGGACATCACGAAAGAAGTCATCACAACACCATTTTCGTACGTAGCAACGACCAATGCGCTACTGTGGGAAGGGTGTACGCCTGTTTTTGCGGACATTCGACCTGACGATTACTGTATTGATCCAGCCAAAATCGAATCGCTTATTACCGAGAATACGCAGGCCATCATGGCTACCCATGTTTATGGCAATGCCTGCCGGATCGAACAGATTCAGGCGATAGCCGAAAAATATAACCTCAAGGTTATTTATGATGCTGCGCACACCTTTGGATCGTCGTACAATGGCCGTTCGATCCTTAGTTATGGCGATGTCAGCACCTGTAGTTTCCATGCTACGAAGGTTTTCCATACGGTCGAAGGTGGTTGTATTGTTACCGACGATGATGCCCTGGCCGAAAAACTGCATTTCTATCGTTCGTTTGGTCACCGCAACGACGATTATTACAGCATTGGTATCAACGCAAAGAATTCGGAGTTTCACGCAGCAATGGGCCTGTGTGTTTTGCCTAAAGTTCCGCACTTGATCGCGGCCCGGAAGCAGGTTTTTAGCTGGTACGATGCCCGGCTAAACTTCGAACGCATTTCCCGACCAACGCTTACACCGGGCGTTGATTACAACTATGCCTATTATCCGGTTGTGTTCGACTCAGAAGCGACTTTGCTCCGTGTTTCAGATGCCCTTAAAGCGCAGGACATTGTTCCCCGGCGATATTTTTACCCCTCACTCAATACCCTGCCATTTTCTATAGGGCATGAACCCTGTCCGGTTTCTGAGGATGTTTCATTGCGGGTACTGTGTCTGCCGCTCTACCCTGATCTACCAGAAGAAGACGTTGACCGGATAGCAGCCATTGTAAACGAAGCCGTTGCCGTCATAAGTGAACCCGTATAATGAACTGACTGGCCGCTTTTGTCAATCTTTCATTATTTATTATGACTGTCTTCTATCTCATTCCATTTCTTCTTTTCATTTTTTACCTCGGGCGACTTGCGGCTGGTATCTGCCGTAAATCGTTGACAGAGTGGTTACTGACAACTTTTTTGCTGGGCGCTGGTAGTGTAATCTTAACCGGATTTATCCTGTCGGCATTATACCAAACGGCCAATACCCCTATTTGGGCCGTGTCGGTTTTTGTTACAGCAACAGTTATCAGTCTGATTTTAAAGCGAGTAGCCACAATTGGCGCGCCAGAGCAGCTCGATCGCCCCAATCAGCGACCATTTTCCGTTTCGCGGCTGATTCGCCAACGCCAGAAAACGTTTGGGCAGTGGTTTCGTGGGCTAAATCCCTACTCGAAATTTCTGTTTTCGCTGCTTTTGGGGACGCTATCCATCATTGCCGTTACGAACCTGCTGATCGTACTTTTCACGGTTCCTAACGAATGGGATAGTATGACCGGTCACCTGAACCGGGTCATGCAGTATGTGCAACGGGGAACAATGAGGCATTTTGGTGGTACGAACTGGAACATAGATACGTATCCCAAGAGTGTTTGTACACTCCAGATTTATTCGTTCCTGATGACGGGCCGCTTTGAGAATGGATTCAAGTTTATCCATCATGTAAGCTACTGGACCGCCATTGTCTCCGTATTCGGGATCGTGAAACGCATTGGTGCAAACCGGCCCGAAAACACGGCATTATCAGCGAGTTTTTTCTGCGCGCTAGCCTACGCTCTGCTGCCCGATTTTCTGATGCAGGCCATCACAACCGAAACGGATATTGTGCTCACCGCTTACCTAAGCGTTCTGCTCTATATGCTTTTCACGTATCGGCAAACGCAGGATAACCGCTATTTGTGGCTGGCCGGAATGGCGTTTGGAATTGCATTCGGCCATAAAATTACCTTTGTCTTACTACTTCCATCGGTGTTTACGATCATGGTCTACACCGTCTTTTTGTCGCCATCACTGGCAATAACCTTCGGGCGGACCTGGCGATTGGCAGCAGCTATTGCCGTTTCGGTTTGTTTATGGACATTGCCAACGGGGTATTTGAAAAACATTGCCGTATTTGGCCACCCAATTGGTCCACCAACGGCTTTGAAGCACCAATCCGTGGAGCGGGCAGGGTCATTCGGAAATCTGATCGAGCAGGGGAGCCGGAATGTGATTCGCTACGGCTATGATCATGTCAATTTAGACGGTATCCGCAACCTCAAAGTCGGCGCTGACGTGAATCATGTGATGCGGCAACCGCTTGTTGTACTGGAGGATAAATTACACATGCGTCTGGATGAAGAGACCGATTTTTCCATTCAGCCGTTTGCCTTCGATCGTCGGTTTGTTTTCTATAATGCCAATCCCTACTGGGGCGTGTTCGGCTTCGGATTGATCTTTCCCTTACTGTTTTTGGTGCTGATTGGCTTTATTCGATCAACATCCCACATTTTTCTGGGGATAGCCTTATTACTTCACTTTGCCGCGCTGTCCTACTCTGCGCCCTATGATCCATTTAAAGGGCGTTATTTTATTGAGACTGGCCTCTTTGGCGTAACCTTTCTGGCGTTGGTATTCTTACACCCGCGCACAACCGTAGACATACCTGGTCGACCAATCTGGAAAAGCTACGTCGGTTTGATCACCATATTAGGTTGTATTTCGGCGTTGCTTAGCGTATTTTTCAATACACGGGCTTTGCCGTTTGCCTGGACTTCGTTGGATGGGAAATCGTTTTCGTCTGCTTTCGCAACCGACCGAATGCGGCAGCTAACGCTCGGACGCCCGGATATTTATGTAGCCTATAAGCGTTTCGACGAGCTTGTTCCCGATTCGGCTACCGTTGCGCTTGGTACGATCAATGATGATTATGAGTATCCACTATATGGACCCGACTTATCGCGTCGGTTAATTGCCATCAATCCATTTGAGCAGGGTCTGAAACCTATTCCCAAAAACGCAGACTATCTGTTTTTTGACAAAAGTGTGATGCCACCTAAACCCGGTGATATCCGTTTAGGCACCGACACGACCATGCGCCGGGAGGTGATCGTCCCGGCAGAGGATTATTATCTACGTAAATTACACTGATTCGCGATACGAACAGATCGCGATCATAAACCGTAACAGCCAATGACCTTAGCCATCATGCAGCCCTATTTCCTGCCCTATATTGGCTATATGCAGTTGATGAACGCCGTTGACACGTTTGTGCTGTATGACGATGTCGCTTTTATTAACCGGGGGTGGATCAATAGAAATAAACTGCTCATTAACGGTCAGGAGTACCTGTTTACAATTCCGTTAAAAGACGCTAGTCAGAACAAACGCATCAACGAAGTGCATCTGGCCGATGATCCTAAATGGCGCAGTAAACTACTAAAAACCATTGAACAGGGTTACCGGAAAGCGCCGTATTATGGAACGGTAATGCCGCTAACCGAAAAAATCATCAATTTTACGACCGATTCAATTGCTGATCTGATTCATTTCAGCCTTGTTGAATTAAATCAGTATCTCGGTCTGACAACCCGGTTGGTAAAGTCATCTACGATCTATTCGAATACCCACCTGAAAGCTCAGGAACGGATTCTGGATATTTGCCAACAGGAAAACGCATCGCGTTACATTAATCCGATCGGTGGAACCGAATTATACGATAAACCTACGTTTACGCAGGCAGGTATTGAACTGAATTTTATTAAGACAAACCGGGTCGAATACCCCCAGTTTAGTCGCACTGAATTTATTCCGTGGCTATCTATTTTGGATGCCCTTATGTTCAACGACATAGCCGCCGTTCGGACTATGTTAGGAGCGTATGAGTTAGTTTAACAAAGTGTGAAAGAGCGAAAGAGCGAACGAACTCTCGTGTTCGTCCTCATTCCTTTTACTCTTTCGCGCTTTCACTCGATAAAAAATGGCAAAGATTATCATTTTCGGGGTGATGGATACCGCCGAGTTGGCTCACTTCTACCTGACCCACGATTCCGAACACGACGTTGCGGCTTTCACCGTCAGCCGGGAGTATCTGACTGATCCGGAATTCCACGGATTGCCGGTAGTCGCTTTTGAAGACGTAGAAACGTTATTTCCTCCTCAGGATTACAAGTTTTTTGCGCCAATGACGGGCCGGGGTATGAATCGCAATCGCGAACGGATTTACCTCGAGGCCAAAGCCAAAGGCTACGAATTCATCTCCTATATTAGCTCTAAAGCGACACTGTTTGGCAACCAGATTGGCGAAAACTGCTTTATTCTGGAAGACAATACCATTCAGCCATTCACCACAATCGGTAATAACGTCGTGTTGTGGAGCGGCAATCACATTGGTCATCACGGGCAGATTAAAGACCATGTCTTTTTTACATCGCACGTGGTTATGTCGGGCCACTGTGTCATTGAACCCTATTGTTTCTTTGGCGTAAACAGCACCATTCGCGATTTTCTGCATATCGCAACGGGCACACTTGTCGGTATGGCAACTGCGGTCTATAAAGACACCGACGAATGGGGTGTTTATATTGGGAATCCAGCTAAAAAACTCCCTACTCCCAGCCACGAAACCTATTGAAAGTTCACGGAGCTATTCGTAGCGATTAGAACCGTAGGCTGAAAACAATAAACTACAAACCGCACGCTGAAAAAGTTACTGTTAATCGGTCATGATGCCAATCGTGCCGGGGCGCAACTTGTGTTGCTAAACCTGATGCGACTTCTGAAAGTAGAAGGCTTCCAGATGCATTTGTTGCTAGGTGAAGGAGGGCCACTACTTGACGAATACCGTTCGATCTGTACGGTTACTATTTGGCCAGCCCCGGATCGATATGTTATGGGGGCTGTGGCCGATAAAATTCTGGGAAAGCTGGGCTTATGGGATCGGTTTTATCAACAACAGATGCAGGATCGCCAACAGGCAATTCGCGCCAGTCTGGGGTTGGATTCTATAGATTTAGTACTGGTCAATACGGTTACCAGCAGTCGTTGGTTTGGTCAGCTAGGCATTCCGGATAAAACACCCGTCGTAACATTCGTTCATGAACTGGATATGTCGGTGCGGATGTACACACAGCCCGATGAACTGGCATACCTGCTGCGCCGAACCAATCACCTGCTGGCCGTATCGCGGGCAACCGCACGCTATTATGAAGAGCAGCATGGCTTCGACCCTGCCCGTATTACGCTTTTCACCCTCATCGACACCCCGGCACTCGAGCGAAATGTACAGCATGCCCGCCAGCAACCGACTATCTATAAGACCTTAGGTTTACCCGACAATGCGCTGATTGTTGGAGGATGCGGCAATGCCGAATGGCGTAAGGGCAATGATTTATTTGTAACACTTGCCCGACAGGTAATTGGTCGGGTGCCTGAGGCATCCATTCATTTTGTGTGGGTTGGCGTTCCTCCCGGATCGCTTCGTGATGATTTGCTGCTGGACATTCGTAAAGCAGGTATGGAACAACGCGTCCACCTGATTCCACCAACGCCCGACGTACTGCGCTACATGAGCCATTTCGATGTTTTTGCGCTCTGTTCGCGCGAAGATCCATACCCACTCGTCGTGTTTGAAGCCGGTTTGAGTGAAGTGCCTGTTGTTTGTTTTGATGGGGCAGGGGGCTCTCCCGAACTGGTTGAAACAGACGGTGGTTTTGTGGTGCCCTACCTGGATCTTGATGGCATGAGCAATCGCATCCTGGATTTGCTCAATGATCCAGAACAGCGTCGGGCAATGGGCAAACGGCTTAGCGAAAAAATACTCGAACGTCACCCGGCACATCAAAGCGTTGAAACTCTTGTAACTTTGTTCCAGCAACTAACCTAGAATCATGCAGATGCTACAGGCTGATAGAGTAGCATTTGCCAAACCGTAGACGCCCGAATGTCCAAGATTCCTTCTGGCCATATGCCTCAGTTAGATTCCCTGCGGACATTTGCTGTTCTGTTGGTAATCATTTATCACTGGTTTCCAACTGGCGAAGGATTCAACCGGCTCCCCAACGGCACTATTGGCGTGATGGTATTTTTTGTAATCAGTGGTTTTCTGATCACGCGCATTCTGATTGACAATCGCAACCGGATTCAGGCGGGCCAGAGTAAACTCGCCGATACGTATCGCAATTTCTTTGTTCGGCGTGCCCTACGGATTTTTCCGCTGTATTATTTCGCCATTACGCTTGTCTGGTTAGCCTTTCCGCAAACGTCGGATGTTGACGAACACCCACTGTACTATTATCTATACGGCTATAATATTTTACTGAATAAAACGGGAAACTGGGGCGATATTCTTTCGCCTTTCTGGACACTTGGTGTCGAAGAACAATTGTATTTTGTCTGGCCCTGGATTGTCTTGTTGACGCCAAGATCTTCATTTCGGTGGGTTATTGCCGGTATGATCGTTATTGGTGTCTTATTTCGTGGTTACGGCTATACGCAGGGCAACCTGGATGGCGTTTTGACCCCTGCGAGTTTTGACGCCTTTGGGTTGGGTGCTTTGTGGGCTTATATTGTTACGGAGCGCCATGACGCACTTCCCGATTTTCTGAAAAAATTATCCGTTGCGGCTGCTTTGTCTTTACTCGGTTTTATTGCGCTACAGTTTTTGCCGGGCGATCATGTTCTTGTCGTTTTGTTCCAGCGTTTATTTATTGCTGCACTATCCCTATTCATTATTGTTCGGGCTAGTATGGGCATTAAAGGGCCTGTTGGTCAAGTGCTTAACAACAAGGCGTTGCAATATGTAGGGCGAATAAGCTACGGTATTTATGTTTTTCACATGCTTGTGCCCGGTTTTGTTACTCCGTTTATAATGAAGGTATTTAACCGTTTCGGGTTCACCTTAACGTTAGGTTACTGGTCTCACCGCTTTGTTAGCCTGCTGGCCTTGCTGGTTGTAGCCTCACTATCGTGGTATTTGTTCGAAAAGCCAATTAATGAGTTGAAACGATATTTTTCTTACACTAAACCAGTCGGGAAGTCGGTCGGTCAATCGGTGGGCTAGCATAGAAACAGCCTGAACCATTTTTTACCAGACCGGCTTACTATCTGTAGTTATGACACTCGCTTTTACCATCTGTTCTGTTAATTATCTAGCCCAGGCCCGAACACTGGGCGATTCATTAAAAGCTACAAATCCAGATTACCAGTACATAATTGGTCTGGTTGACAAACTCAGCGTCGCCAATCTACCCGCTGAACTTATGCCCGATTATTCGATGCTTGAGGTAGATCAGATCGGTATCCCCGATTTTGAGGCTATGTGCGATCGGTACGATATTACTGAACTCAATACCGCCGTTAAACCATTTTACATCGACTTTTTCATTAAAAACTACCCGAATGTCACCGAAATTATTTATTTTGACCCTGACATTATCGTTTATCAGCCGCTGCAAAAATTAAATCAGGATCTGCAAGAATACAGTCTGGTGTTAACACCTCATACGTGTTCGCCTACCCCAGACTGGGAACGCCCCAATGAACAACATCATTTGAGCACCGGCATCTTTAACCTCGGGTTCATTGGCCTGCGGAATGACCCAACTGCCAAAGCCTTTGTTGACTGGTGGAAAGATCGGTTAGTCTATGAATGCCGGATCGATCTGTGTAATGGTCTTTTCGTAGACCAGCATTGGGTTAATTTTGCCCCGGTTTATTATGACAATGTTCTGATCGATCGTCATCCGGGCTATAATGTTGCCTACTGGAATATGCATGAACGGTACCTCTCTGCTGACGCCGATGGGCAGTGGCGGGTGAACCAAACGGAGTTTTTGCAGTTTTTCCATTATAGTGGCTACAATCCTAATCGGCCTGATGAAGTCTCTAAATACCAGACGCGGTATAGTCTTGCAGAATCAGAAACACCCGGCAAGGAACGTGCAGATGCAAAACCGCTGTTTGATCTGTATCGAAATCGGTTATTAACTAACCAAAACGATCTATATCGACAATACCCTTGTGTTTACATAAAACCCCCGAAAATATTGCGGTATAAACGGGTAAGAAAGGCATTAAATGCCCCATTTAATCAACTAATTGCGCTGTTAGAAAATCAATAATATGGCTTCGTGGTCGAACCAACGGGCACTTTGGACTTACCGTTATCATAAATACATCCACATTATCGGTAAATACCGGTCAGTTGTGTGGAAGTACTTATACTTACGTTGGCTAAAATACAAGGCAGCTGACCGGCCATTGGTGGCTATTATTTTGTCAGAGCAAATGGGCGATATTATTGCCTGTGAGCCCGTAGCTCGTGAAGTTCGCCAGCGTCACTCCAATGCTTATATCATCTGGCTCGTTCGGAAGCAATACGTCGAACTGGTTCAACACCATCCTGATCTCGACGGTTACCTGATCGAAAAGTGCCCCAGTGAACGCATGTATTTATTACGAACGGGCATTTTCGATAAAGTCTACAACATGCATATTTCACACCGCAAGTGTAAATATTGCCCCGAAGACCCCGTTAACCCGACGGCCGACCAGATTGGCCTCACGTTCGATAACTATTATCACCGTGGCGATTTGTTATATATGTTTTCGCAAGCCGCGGGTTTACCTGCCATGACAGCCGATCCGAAAATGTATATTCCGGAGGCTATTCGCCAGCGAGTGGCTGCCTTACGCCTTCAGGAGTCACCCATTGTCATCCACTGCCAGTCCAGCCATATCATGCGTGACTGGCCCGCAGAAAACTGGAATCGGCTCGTAAGATGGCTGTTGGATACATATCCCTATCCCGTTATCGAGATTGGCCTGCAACCCGTTGTTACCGAAGAGCACCCTAATTTTCGGAATCTCTGCGGT
The DNA here is from genome assembly GCF_010233585.1 of Spirosoma endbachense. Lineage (NCBI taxonomy): Bacteria > Pseudomonadati > Bacteroidota > Cytophagia > Cytophagales > Cytophagaceae > Spirosoma > Spirosoma endbachense. Next base: position 8,556,151 of record NZ_CP045997.1, on the reverse strand, counting down.
CAATTAAGCCTGCTTGAAACAGCTGAAGTAATTCGAAACGCTCATTTATTTATCGGTATCGACAGTGGCCCGGCACACATGGCCAATGCAAATGGCGCCAATGGTATTATTTTGCTTGGACAATTATTCGACTTTGTCGATTATCTCCCTTATTCAGGTCGTTATAAACGCGGAGAAGGCATTACTATTCTGAATAATTATGGCCACCCCTGTTCCGAACTTCCCTATGGATGGGTACAGGATGCTGCCTTGCAGCGATTAGGCCAACCGAAACTCGTATGAAGCATCAAAGTCCGGTAAGTGTCGGTGTCGTCATTCCCGTTTATAAATCTTCACTGACTGATTATGAGCAAATTGCGTTAAAGCAATGCATGAAAGTTTTAGGTCACTACCCAATTTTATTGGCGGCTCCTGATTCGCTCGATATTTCACTTTACCAGAATTTATACCCTATTTTGCAGGTAAGAAGGTTTGACGATCGTTTTTTCGTGGACATTCAGGCTTACAACAAATTGATGTTGTCTGACGTCTTCTACAGGGCCTTTACTGATCTGGAATATATTCTGATTCATCAATTGGACGCGTTTGTATTCAGCGATGAACTGACGGATTGGTGCCAAAAAGGGTACGATTATATTGGGGCTCCCTGGCTACGGGATCGGGATTATACAGGTTGGGGCGACGAAGTCTGGTTCAGAACGAAGCAACGAATAGCACTATTGATTGATCTGAAGAAACCCGATGGGATAACACCCAGAGAAATAACCAGTTTAAACAGGGTTGGCAATGGTGGTTTTTCTTTACGGCGAGTTCCTGCCATGCTCCGATGGCTGCGTGTTTTTAAAGGTCGAATTGCCAGGTATGAAAAAAGCCATGATTATCGATACAACGAAGACATATTTTGGAGCGTTGAGGTAAATCGATATCTTCCTTTATTACGTATTCCTGATTACCGCACAGCGATGCGATTTGCCATTGAATTTTACCCGCAACGGGCAGTTGAACAATATAATAATGGGCAACTACCGTTCGGATGCCATGCCTGGGACATCCATGGCACGGACTACTGGCGACCTATTTTTGCTCAGTACGGTTACCAAATTTGACAGTTAAGAATGAAAACTCCGGTTCGACCGACTATATCCATTGCCTTGTGCACCTATAATGGTGAGTCCTACCTGCCTGCGCAATGGCAAAGTCTGCTCGATCAGCAACAATTGCCCGATGAGGTCGTTGTGTGCGATGACCGATCTACAGACGGAACCGTTTCCCTGCTCGAACGCCTTGCCGCCGAAGCGCCTTTCCCCGTGCGAATTTTAGTTAACAAGGTTCAGCTAGGGTCCAATAAAAATTTTGAGCGTGTTCTGTCAGAATGCACTGGCGAATTGATCTTCATTTGTGACCAGGACGATTATTGGTTTCCCAATAAGCTCAGTGTCATGGCTGAGTATATGAGCAATCATCCTGAAGATCAGCTTGCCTTTTGCGATGCCTGGGTAACTGACGAACATTTGCAGGGCCGGCAGAATCGATTCTGGACATGGATTCGATTCGACAAAGTGGCCCAGAATCGCTGGAAAAATGGCGAAATGATGGAAGTGATGCTGGATGGAAACCGCGTTATGGGATGTGCTACGGTTATTCGAAAGACTTTTCTGAGTAAAGTATTGCCCTTCCCTGACGACGTGCCTGGCTATATCTATGATGGCTGGATTGGGCTCGTAGCAGCGGCATACAACAAAATCCAGTTCATCGATCAACCCCTGCAGTTATACCGAACTCACGTTCAACAACAGGTTGGTGTTCGACAGGAAGAACCGCCCGAGCGAGTTCGATTGCGTGATCGTTTTGCCCGACACCGCGCCCAAAAACTGGCACCCTTGCGCGATAAGCAGGCGAAATTAGCTACCATTAGCCGTTTACTGGCTCAACGGGTAACGTCTAATGCACCTGGTTTGCCTCAGCTTCATCGGCGGCTTTCTCATTTTACAATGCGTAGTTGCTTACCTCACGACAGGCTACGACGGCTAAAACCCGTCCTGAATAGCCTTCAGCAAGGTAATTATAAACGATATGCCGATTCTGCCGCCAACTGGTATGCTCCTTATCTGGCGGCTCTTGGCGATGTGCTCGAATAATTAGTTCTGTATCTGCTGTGCTGATAACCATTTGTACAATCCGCCAACTGCCTCAGGCTCTGGCGTTAGGTGAAAGTTTTGCGAAATACGCATCTGATAGCAAGACGCACCCAGTTGTTATTGGTTTGGCCGATGACCCCACTCATTTGCCTGCCGGTTTTAAATCGCCTTACCCGTTGTGGCCGGCTAGCGAAGTGCTGGCACCGGAGCAATTAGGGAAACTATCAGCCCAATATACACCAACCGAATTCGCGGCTGCCTGTAAGCCCGCCTTCATTGAGGAAGCGTTCCGGCGTTTTCCAGATGAAGAAATGGTACTGTACGCTGATCCGAACGTGCTATTCTTCAGCGCCCTTACCCCTGTATGGAATCGGCTTAATTCTGCTAATGTCCTGCTAACACCGCATATTACCCGATCTCCAGCTGATTCAGCCAAAGTAGAGCAGGATTGGCCGGATGAAAAATTCTTTCAGAATATCGGCTTGTATAGTGCTGACTTTCTGGCCTTTCGTCGGTCAGATGAAACAGACAGACTCCTGGCATGGTGGCGGGACCGTGTCGAAGAACGAGCGTATATCGATTTCTGCACAGGGTTGTGTACCGACCAGATTTGGTTAATGCATGTGCCTGTCTTTTTTCCGCATGTTGTGATTGTAAAAGATGCTGCATGGCACGTTGCACTGTGGAATTTACCGCAACGGCACGTAAAGCAGGAAGCTGATAGCTGGAGAGTAAGCGATAGCGATGAACCATTATTGTTTATCAACGCCAAAGGGCTCTATAATCCGGACGAAGGTTTTTTTGCGAATCAAAACCGGCTGAAACTGGCCGACAGACCTGATGCATCGCTACTGGTTGCAGCCTATAAAAAGGCCGTATCCTCTAATCTTAATTCAGTTCTGACAGCTATTGGCCCGGCTTATGGCCAGCAGCCAGAGCCTGTGGTGCTGAGAGGCTGGCGCCGGGCAACGGTTGATACCATGCGAGCCATTACGCAATTTGTCGACAATGTGCCGTTACCCGTTCTACGATAGATCCGTTGACTAGGACAATCAGGTATAATCTTGGCTTTATCGCTATAAGTTGTATTTTTGCAGGCGTATTTTCTCAGAAAAATACAAACTATCTGATTTTTGTTCATGAACGTTTTATACGACCATCAATGCTTTACAGGCCTAACATATGGAGGAGTATCCAGGTATTTCTTCGACTTGATGAGTTCGTTTTCCAGCCGTTCCGACATTGAATTTGAGCTTTCGCTGCGCTTATCCAATAATGAATACCTAAATAAGGCGTCATTCAGCCGGCATCTGCGCTATCGGCAGCTAGCTCACTGGCGTAATGTGAACCGGGCAGCTTCTCTCCTGAACCGACTGTACAGCCTGCAGCGCGTTAAGTCAGGGCAGTTTGATGTGTTTCATCCAACGTATTACCATCGCTATTTTTTAAATTCCATCAATAAAAAACCGTTCGTACTAACGTTTCATGATGCTACCAGCGAACGCTATGGGAAGCTTTATCCAGACGTTGGCGAAGGCTTATACGAGGCAAAAAAACAGTTGTTGCATCGGGCAGATAGAATTATTTCGGTTTCGGAGTTCTCTAAGCAGGAAATTCTTCGATTTTTTCCGATACAGCCTGATAAAATTAGTGTCATTCATTTGGGCACTAATTTTAAGGATAACTCCATGCATCATGCACCCCGTTCACTCGCATTTCCTTATTTGCTTTTTGTCGGTAAACGCGGGTTATACAAAAATTTTAACGTCTTTTTCCGGGCCATCAGGCCACTATTAAGCCGTTACCCCGACTTACATCTCGTTTGTGCGGGCGGTGGTGCATTCACGGCCGAAGAGCAGGCTTCTTTCTACGCGGCCCGACTGAGTGAACGTGTTCACTACCGGCCAATCACCGATGCCAGTTTATTTGGTCTTTATCAGTACGCGCAGGCTTTTGTTTTTCCATCCCTGAATGAAGGGTTTGGTATTCCTGTGCTTGAAGCATTCAGTGCAGGTTGTCCGGTCATTGCCAGCAACAGAAGCTCGTTGCCCGAAGTCGCTGCCGACGCAGCCGTTTACTTCGACCCCGAAGATGATGAGTCAATTGCCAATGCTGTAGATCAGGTTGTTATGAACGACAGCGTACGTGGCGATCTTCGTCGGAAAGGCACGGAGCGGCTAACCCATTTTTCGTGTGAACAAACGGCTCGCCAAACCCTTGCTGTCTATCAATCACTCCTGTAAACTCATGACTCGTTCCGATAATTCGCTTTCTTCGTTCGTTGCGCAGCCTTATCAACCGCTCACGTCAAACGATGGCCGATCTTATCCAAAACTAACAGTTGTGACTCCTTCCTACAATCAGGTCGATTATTTAGAGCGTACGATCCTGAGCGTACTAAACCAACACTATCCGAATCTTGAGTATTTTGTTATTGATGGTGGCTCGACAGACGGGAGTTTAGAAATTATTAAAAAATACGAACCCTTTCTGGCGGGCTGGGTAAGCGAGAAAGACCGGGGGCAAACGGATGCGATCAATAAAGGCTTTCGGATGGCAACGGGCGACTATGTGGCCTTTCAAAATTCTGATGATGTATTTGCGCCCAACGCTTTTATCCGTGTAGCTGATGCCTGGCGGAAAGCGCCGGAAACGGATGTTTTTTTTGGTGATATGTACATTACTGACGAGCAGGACGTTATTCTCGAAGAACTTCGCGCTCCCGAGTTTTGTGTTGAATGCCAGATTTATGAGGGAATGCAGGTTTTTAATCAGTCGCTCTTTATCAAACGGGAACGCCTGAACCAGTTTGGCTTACTGGATGAGAGCCTTCGCTTTGTGATCGATTATGAGATTGTCTCTCGTCTGGGGGTTCAGGCGGGTGTTCGATTCCGGCACGTTGATGGCTTCTGGGGAGGATTTCGCGTTCAGCCCAATGCAAAATCGTCGACTATCCGTAGTGTTGGCCTTTCAGAACATCAAGTGGTCAAGGAAAAATACCGGACTCAGCTACAAAGTTCGCTGGGAGAATCATTCTGGCATCGGTATTGCCGGTTACGTAAATTGTTGACCTTTGCATTGCAGGGTGAGTTTGGTTACGTTCGGCATCGGCTACAGTTGCGCCGGGCTAACCAGAAATAGTTTCTGAGTTGTCATTCACCATTTGCTGGTTACAGGAATTTAAACGGTTTTCTGCCATCAGTAAATTATAAACCATACAGTATCTATGAGCGGTTTTATTCGTTTGTTGCAGACGCTCGACTACATGCGCATTGTGTTGGGTATCTGCATTCTAGTGGATGGGTACCCACTCATTTTCTTCTTCCGGGAAACACTGAAACTGGCACCCGGCAGTACGGCTTTCACGGCGGCTGCACTGGCCGGAGGTTTAGTTTTGATGGTGCCGTTTACCCTGTTCAGGCGCTTGTATCGACCTAACGTCACAATGTTCTGGATGGGCGTTGGCTTTATCCTGCTTAGTATTTTCTACATGTATGTCTATATGGGCGATCCGGGTTTTAAGGATTACACCAAAGACATGATCTACTACGCCTACGTTTTCATTTTCCTTTTTCTGCTGATCAACATTCCGAATGATATTGTCCGGGTGTTCATTCCGGTCGTCATTTTATTTACACTTATATCAAATCTGGGCCTTGTTTATTCGCTGGCAACGAATCCTACCTGGGTTATTGGCCAACGGGCAACGATTACGCTGGGAGACAGTGATGATGGATCTGGCAACCCACATGCCTTCGCCCGGAATGCGTTTATGGGCGTGGTGGCCTGCGTTATTTGGGCACTACGGCCCCAAACCGGGCTTCTTTTTCGCCTGATTTCCTTGTTTTCGGGTGTTTTAAGTCTTGCCATTCTGATACTAACTCAAACCCGTTCCGGTATTCTGGCCTTACTCATTGCACTGGCATTCTTTATGTTTTATAATGTCCGTCCAGCACAGGTACGCATGGCAGTTCGGGGTATTTTTCGTCCGATACCCATCATAACCATTATTCTCGGAATCGTCGGTATTGTTATATTTTTCCAGCGATTTAGCGATACCTACGGAATTCTTTACAGCTACGTACTCGCCTTTGCGGAGCGAAATCTTGAGAATATATACGCCCTGCTGGGCCTGAAGGCAAAAGGAGTAGCTTACAAAGCAACGCTCGATGCATCGGCGGCTAACCGCTCAGTTAGCGCAAACTTCCTGACAAATGTTCTGGTTGGCCATATCTATATGCTCATTTTAGGATTCGGCTATAAGTATTTATATCTCGATATACCCATTGTTGAAGCCCTTACAAATCTGGGGGTACTGGGTTTTGTGCTTTTTGCGGGGGTTAATGGCATGACATTCTATCATGTCCAGAAAATCATGCGGACGAACCCGAACCCAATGAGCACGTTTCTGGCCTATTTCTACATGCTCATTTTTGTCATGTTGTTCACTAATGGGCGACCGTATGAAATTGCCTTTTGGTTCCCTCTCGCCCTCATGATTCGATTTATGGGCGTCGAGCATTTATTCCCTGCTTATCTATCCGACCATCCGCCGGTTAAGGAAAGTGAGCAATTTGTTGTCGTTCCAAACGCTCAGTCGGCCTGATGCGCATTCTGATTGTTCATAATATCCTCTGGGCACACTATAAATCCAGTGTGTTTCAAGCCTTACAACGGTTAGTCGACCAACAGCCGGATGTAACTGTACAGGTTATCCAGATAGCCCGTAATGAACGTTCGCGCGCTGGTCTGGAAGCAGAGACGGATGGGAATGCACCGTCGTATACCTATAACTACGAGTTGCTTTTCGATCGTTTTCTCGAAGATGTCAGTCTTTTCGAGCGAGCCCGTGCCTTGCTACAACGGGCAAAAGCCTATCGTCCAGACGTTATTAACCTGACCGGCTATTACGATCCGGCGCAACTTCTGCTCTTATTCTGGGCGAATGCCAATGGGGTTCGTGTTATCATGCAAAATGAAAGTACGGCCGTCGACCACCAGCGAGGTGGCTGGAAAGAGCGCTTCAAACGATGGGTATTTAGTCGATGTGATGGATTCTTCTGTTTTGGTAGCCAATCGGCTGACTACATGATCGGACTGGGCGTTCCACCCGATCGGGTGCTGGTCCGAAAAAACGCGGTCGATAATAATACACTTCGGTTGGTTTACGAGCAGGCTCTATTTACCCGCGCTGCCCAACAGAAAGAGCTGGGATTACGCCAAAAAAATTTCATTTTCATTGGCCGATTGATCGAATTCAAGAACCTCCCCATGCTCTTGTCGGCCTATTCTGACGCGTTGGCGCAATCTCCGCACGCGGCTGACTGGGGTTTGATTATACTCGGTGATGGCGATGAACGGGATAAATTAGTCAGGCAAATAGACACTCTGGGCCTAACCGGTAAAGCAAAGCTTCTGCCCGGACGTCCCTGGTTTCAGGTGCCTGAAGTAATGGCTCTGAGTGATGTACTGGTTCTGCCAAGTCGCTCTGAACCCTGGGGGCTTGTCGTCAACGAAGCAATGGCCTGTGGTTTGCCTGTTATTGTATCAGATCGGTGTGGCTGCGTTATCGACTTAGTTCATGACGGCCGGAACGGCTTCGTTTTTGACCCTAATCAGCCCGCTCAATTGACAAAACTGCTCGCCCAGTTCATGAACGACGCGGTCGATAGTGAGCAACTGGGCGAAGCGGCTAAGCATTATATTGCTCCTTATTCACCCGAAGCCGTTGGTCAGGAAATGCTCGATGGTTTCAAACGGGTCGTCTTAACGAATCAAAACACACCCGTTTTATCTTAATTTTTTCTCTGGTCAATGAAGATCTTTCTCCCCATCGGTTCCTTTTATCCTGCTCAGATCGGCGGCCCTGATAACATTATGTATTGGCATGCCAAGGCATTAGTCAAACGGGGTCATGAGGTTTGGGTAGCAACAACGGATGATGGAGTCGGGAGTGATGTAGCAACAGATAAGTGGTTAAATACAGACTACGGCAAGGTTATTTATGTAAAGACTGCAATCCATTATGCGCCGGTTAAATTATTTCTGGCCTCATTAAAGCCGCTATTGAGTTGTGAAGTCATTCACCTCTCCGCGATGTATTACCCCATTTCGTGGCTGTTGGCTCCACTGGCCATTTTACTGGGAAAGAAGATCGTTTGGACACCTCATGGCGAACTCGACCCTGATGCGATGATCTATAGCAAAGGCCGAAAACAGGTCGTGCTGAAATTGATCCGGTGGATGAGCAAACGGGTTGTTTTTCATTCAACCTGCGACGCTGAAACCGATTATGTACGGAATCAATTTGGCTCCGATGTGCGCATTGTCCAGATGCCTTATTTCATGGAATTAACGGATACCCTTCAGCGAACACCCGAAAATTATTGGCTGTATGTAGGTCGGATTCACCCTAAAAAAGCAATTGAACGATTAATAGAAGCACTGCCTTTAGTTACGACTAAAAAGCGCCTAAAGATTATAGGCGACCATAAGAATGACTATGGGAATGAACTGGTAGCGTTGGCCAGGCAATTGGGATGCAGCGATCAGGTTGATTTTCTGGGACATAAACGAGGAGAGGAGAAATACCAGCTGATGGCCAATGCCTACTGCATGGTGATGCCTTCGCATACCGAAAACTTCGGTATTGTCGTCACCGAGGCACTGACGCAGGGAACGCCCGTTATCGCATCGCTCGGAACGCCCTGGAAAATCCTGAACGATCGTCAGGCTGGTTTCTGGTCATCCAATGAAGTTAAGCCGCTGGCTGAAACGCTCAACAAAATGGCAGATCTGGACGACGATACCTATGCTATGTATCGAGCCAATGCCGCTAAACTAGTCGAAGAATTTGATATTGAGAAGAACATCTACAAGTGGGAGGCCATCTATCAACAGCTGATCAGAAAGCAACCGCTGGTTGATGTACAACTTAAACCGTCACCTGTTTCTGAGCTACCTTAGTCCAGTCTACCTGCCGGTCGGCCTCTGTCAAATCAACGAATGGAAACTCGATAAGGAGTTGTTTGAGCTTAGGCAGGCAGTTTTTGAGACCGTAGTATGATTTGAATCGCCGGGCCCGGCTCAGGCCTGGAATCATTGGCTGTTCAGCATCAAAATCGCGGGGGTGAAAATACGTCATCACATAGGGCGATCGATTCATTAGTCCACGAATTGCCCGGTAGGGAAGTAACCGGAAGTAGCCACCACCCGAAAAAATCAGATCCTGCCCCAGAATTGCCGCCGTATTGATGGGGAATTCCTTCAGTAAGGTGCCGCCTACATTAAGATAACCCGGCGAAAACATGCCCAGGGACGCATCGCCACCGTGTGCGCGACGGGCCGAGAAAACGGAGCAGTCAATTTCGATACCCTGCTCTACTAAAATCGGGAACACCCAGCGATTATATTCTTTAATCGAAAAACCCGGAGCCCGGTACGATCGAACCTTCTTGCCCGTAATATCCTGCAAGTGCTTGATAGACCGTTCCAGATCGGACTGAAATTCAGCCGGTGTTTGCTCATAGGCAAGCTGATGCGCATAGGAGTGGGTAGCAATTTCGTAGCCCGCTGCATCAATCCGGCGAATAACGTCTGGGTGTTTATCGGCCACCCAGCCTAAGCAAAAAAACGTGGCCCGGCTGTTTGTCTCCTCTAAAAGCTGGAAGATACGGTCCATATTTTCGTATATGCGCGTTTCGTAACGACCCCATTCAGCTTCGGTCCGTGTCGACGCATTATCCAGAATATGAAACCACTCTTCTATATCAAATGTCAGGATATTCATAAAGATCAATAGCCGATCCGAATCAGTCAATAAAACTACTGGCAACTTTACGTTTGCAGCGGCTATTGGCCAACAATTGACGGCTGAAATTAGTAAAAACGCTTTCCAGCCGCGAGAAATTCTTTAACGTCATTGCGGGTTGGGAACGTAAAATAGGTCATCTGAGCAGCATCATTTTCGATCAGCTCGTACTTGCCTGAGTGAATTTTGTCGATGGATTCCAGGATAGCATCCATGCCCATTTTTTTCGTAACGTCAATTAATGCGGCCTGGCTCATTCCGCCAATTTCCAGCTTATTCTGAACCAGAATTGGTCCGCTGTCGATTCCCTCATCCACAAAGAAAACCGATACACCCGTATGGGATTCCCCGTTTTTCAATACCCAGAACGAGGGCATAAGGCCCCTATATTTGGGTAAAAGAGCCGTATGGAGGTTAATGCAACCGTAGGTAGCCACATCAAGCAACTTACGCTTAAAGATTTGATTACCAGCAATAGACACCAGCAAATCGGGTTTATAGGCCCGGATTTTTTCCAGATTTTCGTCTTTATTGATATTCCCTTCGATCTGAATCAGCGGAATACCCCGATCTGCCAGCACTTTTCTGACATTATTCCGACTGTCCAGTTTAGACGACACGAACTTAAATCCGTACCGAAGAAAAAATGGCAGACCAAATATGTCGTATGTCTTTTTGATTTTATCCTTAAAACTCTCCCGCTTCCCAAATGGCGATACGTCGAATACCACCGTTGCTACAACTTCAGCATAAGGTGGCAGTTTTTTCAGCAGATAATCAATATTTCGGGCGAGGTAGAACGGATCGTCCTGCGTCAGAATCACAAGGCGCATAAATTGTTAAATAGGTTGTTGATCACAAAACTACGCAATCCAGCGTAAAGCAACGCTCCATTTAATCAACGCACCACAATCTTATGACGAAGTGTCTGACCATCGGTTGTTTCCAGGTCAGCAATATAAATACCCGGAGCAGCTTCGTCCAGCCCAATCGATAATTCACCCTGCGCCCTACCACGCCAGTCTTTCACTAATCTGCCCATCACATCTCTCACAGAGACGATGCTGATTGTCAGGTTTTTAGCTTCGATTCGTAGCGTACGGTCCGTTGAGATGGGGTTCGGATATAACCGAACAGGTGGTTCGGCTTCAGCCAGGCCCAATATGAGTGGTTGTGAAACAGCCATATTGCTATAGCCTGATTCTGACGTACTGCTATAGGCCCGCAAGCGGTAATAATAAGTACCGAACGGATCGGGCAGATTATTATCAAGGTATGTTACTGTGGTTCCACTCAAGGCTGTGAGACTCTTAAAAGTGGTTCTATTCCCGTCACTTCGTTCCAGAATAATGGTCTGCGCTGCGGCCGCTGCGGTCCAGCTAAGCTGAATTTGCTTGTCAGAAACGGGTTTAGCGGCCAGCGTTGTTACGGTTGCGATCGCATCGGCAATGGGAACTCCATCAAAACTAAAAGCCCGCATTCCCCGCGTATTTTTGAGTGTTGGCCCATTATAAAATGGCGATAAGGCATCGGAAAAGTAGGCAGGCAAATAGCGCAGGAATTTCGCCGATGCGGGTTGTTTAAGACTTAGCGTTACGCGATTGCCGCTGGTAGAACCGCCCGAAAGAAGTCCAGCTTTACCATCCAGATAAAAAAGATCTTTCATTTCCCGGCTACCCAACTTCTCTCCAGTTGCAAAGTTGTAGTAGGCTGTATCTTTCCAGACCATCTGCATTTCGTTGTCGAAAGCTAGTGTAATCGAGTCTTTCCGTAGATTATAAAATGCCTTTTTAATGTCTGGCGAATTAATCTGAAGGGTGTCTTTGGAGCCATAGAGATCACGTGCTATCTGCCGGAACTGCTCAAAGGCCAATTGCTGGTGTCCTGGCGGATCATAGTGAATACCGTCGTAACCGCTTGCCCCAATGGTAGCAATGGCGTCGACATTGGGAAACAGGTATTTTGTCCGTCGCTGAAAGTCACGCAGGGCAGCAGCTCCCTCAACTTTATCGGCCAGAATATTGATCTGACCAACGTATATCCGGGCATTTCCATAGTCTTCATGGAACTGATCATAAAGCGTTTTAAACTTGGCATCGTAACCTGCGGGGTCATTACCAGCCTCATCCTCGCCCTGTTTCCAGATAATCGCTTTCACTTTTTTATCGACACCGGCCCACTGTGCCCGAAATAGTAATCGCCCATAAAAAGTACTCAGATCGGCGTGATTGGCTGGATTGCGTGCACCAAGGGCCACAATTCCGGTTCCTCCATAGGCTCCGTTCAGCACAAGTGTTGGAATACCATACTGCTCCAGAATTAACCGCTGGAGTGTAAGACCAAAGCCACCTACGCTACCATACGGGTCTTTGGCCGCATACCAGCTCATATCGTTGGGAATATCCGTTGATCCGTATACATAGGTGGCGTTTCGAAGGTATTTATCGTCGAAATTAAAGGCGTAATAGGTATCAAGCCCTGCCAAAGCCAACGCATTGGATTGGCCATGCAGTAGATAAACATCGCCACAGACGATACGCTTCCGATCGGCAACGAGCACTGAATCAGGGCCTTTATAGAGAAATACCCGAAACTGATACTCGGCTCGTTCCGCTTTAATGGAACCAGTTAGTTTAAATGGCGTGTTAGTGCCGGAAATAAATGTCTGACTAACTACTTTCGACAATTTTCCTTCACGAAGCATCTGCATGCCAACTTTTGTATAGCCAGCAGTAACTATTGTTCCACTAACTACTACATCGGCCTGGCCTGCCGCATCTCTGGGGTAAAGTTGAAGGTCTCGTGGTAATTGATCAAAATTTACCTGAGCCGAAGCGGTAAAATAGCATAAAAACAATACAAGGCAGGGGTAGAGGAACTTCATTAGCTTTTTCCTGTCTAAAAAAAGTGATAGTATTGCAGTACGAATCAGTACAAAAACGTTCTCGTAAAAATAATCGGATTTCGGTATCGAAAGATGCTTTCTAAAGCTATTTTAACAGACGTATTACTTGGGCATGGCCGACGTATCAGTCATTATTCTAACACACAACGAAGAGAAACATATTGCCCGGTGTTTGCAGAGCCTGCATCCGTTTACCGATAAAGTATTCATTGTTGACTCCTTTTCAACGGATCGAACCGTTGAGATTGCGCGTTCGCTGGGGGCAACCGTTGTACAAAATCCCTGGGTCAATTATGCCATACAATTCAACTACGGAATTGATAATACGCCGTTTAAGACGGCCTGGCTCATGCGGATGGATGCCGACGAGTATGTTTTACCAGAGCTAGCGGAAGAAATCAACCAGCGTCTGGTAACTTTATCGGAAGACATCTCGGGCATATATGTTAAACGACGAGTTTTGTTTTTTGACAAATGGATACGGCATGGTTCTTATTATCCAATTTGGTTGCTTAGACTTTGGCGACGCCAACAAGGTATTTGTGAGGAAACCTGGATGGATGAGCATATCAAGTTATCACAGGGAAAATCTATTCAGTTTCAGCATGACTTAGTAGACCACAATCTTAACGATTTGACCTGGTGGACACAAAAACATAATAATTATGCCATTCGCGAAGTCATTGATTTACTTAATATTAAGTATAATTTTGACAAAACCCAACGTGTAGAACCAAAGTTGTTTGGATCGCAGGAACAACGTATCCGGTACTTAAAAATACAATATGCTTCATTACCCTTGTTTACCCGGCCATTTTTGTATTTTTTCTATCGATACTTTGTTCGGTTAGGTTTCTTAGATGGTCAGAAAGGCCTGATCTGGCACTTTTTGCAAGGACTTTGGTACCGGTTTCTGGTAGACGCTAAAATGTTTGAAGTCTACTTCCATGCAGGGCGCGACAAGCAGGCGATTATTCAATTTTTCCGAACACACTATGGCAAAGACCTTAGCCCAAACAACCGACCCTGAACAGGCGGTCGGCCGTACGGACCTATCGATTTATGACATTAGTTGGTATAAACCGGGCCCTCGCTGGAAAATCGTTCTGTGGTTTCTTGTTAATGCAATTACGTTAAATACTTATTTGCCACTTCCTATTGCTATTAAACGGCTCATTTTGAAGCTATTTGGGGCAAAACTGGGTATTGGGGTTGTGATTAAACCGGCGGTCAATATCAAATACCCCTGGTTACTTCAGGTGGGTAACCACGTCTGGATTGGGGAGAAGGTATGGATTGACAATTTAAGCCAGGTCATTATCGGCGACCATGCCTGCCTTTCGCAGGGCGCTATGCTTTTAACAGGAAACCATAACTACCGTCGGCCGACCTTCGATCTGACAGCCCGGCCAATTACGCTCGATGATGGTGTTTGGATTGGTGCTAAAGCTGTTGTCTGCCCAGGCGTTCACTGCCATTCTCATTCGGTGCTGGCGGTTAACTCGGTAGCAACGCGTTCGCTGGATGCGTACGGAATTTATCAGGGGAACCCGGCCGTTTGGGTTCGAAAACGAGACATCACTGCGTGAAAGTATCTATCATTACGGTTGTGTTCAATGGAGCCGAACACATCCGGGACTGTATCGAATCAATCCTGAACCAAACCTATAACGACATTGAGTACATTGTTGTGGATGGAGGCTCAACGGATGGGACCATTGAGCTTGTTCGCTCGTATGGTACAAAAATTGCACGATTTATCTCTGAACCAGACAAAGGCTTATACGATGCCATGAATAAAGGCATACAGATGGCTACTGGTGAGGTGATAGGTCTGCTCAATGCCGACGATTTCTATCGGCACAATCAGGTAATTGAGCACATGGTCACTACCTTTGAACGTACGGGCAGTGATGCTGTTTACGGTGACATGATTTACGTCGACCGAACTGATATTCAGAAACTTAAACGTTACTGGCGATCAGGTTGGTACCATGAGAATGCTTTTTTATGGGGCTGGATGCCCGGTCATCTATCGTTCTTTGCAAAGCGATGGCTGTACGAGCAACATGGCCTCTTCAGGCTGGATATGAAGAGTGCTGCTGACTACGAATTGCTCTTGAGGTTCATTCACAAAAATAAGGCCAAACTTGCTTACATGGATGAAGTTACAATTGTTATGCGAGCTGGCGGAATCAGTAATAGTAGTCTGAAGAATCGGCTTCGTGCTAACCGTGAAGACCGGATAGCCTGGGAATTAAACGGATTAACCCCTTATTTTTTTACGCTATGGCTAAAACCTCTACGAAAACTCAGGCAGTATATTACTAAACCACCAGCACTGCCTGGCACCACCATAAAGTAGTACATAGAACCGTTCGCTCAAATTATACTTGCCTTCTTAGGTAAAGAATTGATTTTTACACAGATTCTGAATACTCTGCACATCGTTTTGCGCGTAAATGTTGTCCACACGTTATACTTGAATGGGCTTTGTCTGGTAAACTGCTCTACTAAAGGGTCCAATCGGTGATCTAATCGCCTAACTTAAAAGCCTTATGAATCTTGATTTGTTAATTGCCTATCTACTAAATAAATTTGATGATGAACTGTTCAAGCTTGGCTTGTATCAGTGCATCTTATCATTTTTAGTTGCCTGCTTCGTTGCAGTTGTGTCAATTCCGGTTGTCATTAAAATCTCTGAGTTAAAATCGCTCATGGAGAAACCCGGTGAACGACGGTCACATACGACGCCTACGCCAACCTTTGGCGGTATTGCTATTTTCGCAGCCATCCTGATCGCTTATTTTCTATGGCCTAGTATTGATCAGACCGATGTGTACCGAACGGACTTGTCTGTGGCAGGCATGACTATCCTTTTTTTTATTGGGATTAAAGACGATTTGGTCGGTATTGATCCCAATAAAAAGATTCTCTTTCAGATTCTGGCAGCCATGATCCTGATCTTCTTCGGTGATCTGAAAGTCGATTATTTGTACGGGATTATGGGTTTCCACCATATCGAAGAGATTATCAGTATTCTGCTTACCTGCTTCATTTTTATCGCTCTGACCAATGCCATCAACCTCATCGACGGTATTGATGGGCTGGCTGGAGGCATTGCAACGATTGCCAGCGGAACATTTGGAACCTGGTTCTTACTGACGAATCACTTCACAATGGCTTGTCTGGCATTTACTTTGACTGGTGCATTACTAGGCTTTTTACGGTTCAATTTTTCGAAGACCAGTAAGATTTTCATGGGCAACACGGGCTCATTAATTATCGGTTTTATGCTGGCGTTCTTCGCGGTGCGTTTTGTCAGTCTTAATGCGTCATACCGATTTGAACCAACGGCCTTTTTCAATGCGCCAATCATTGCTATCGTTATTCTGATTGTGCCTATTTTCGATACCCTACGCGTGTTTCTGGTACGTATTCTGGCTCGGCGGTCGCCTTTCTCGGCTGATCGAAACCACATGCACCATATTCTGTTAGACAATGGTCTATCACACGCACAGGCAACAGCCGTACTTTGTGGAGCCTCGTTACTGAATACACTTCTATTCTTTTTGCTCCATCGGAACATCACCAATACACAGTCGCTATTGATTCTGGGAGCCTTATTTGGGCTCTATATGATAGCGAGTTTTACGCTAAAGATGCGCGCTATGTATGTATCAACGCACCCACGCCGTCGTCGGGCGGTTCTGCGTCGAGAGCTACAAAGTGGTATTATTGGCCGCCGTATCGTTGATTATCTTTAAAGAAGAGCTGCTTGCTTAACAGACAGCCCCGTTAGATGCATCTAACGGGGCTGTCTGTTAAGCAAGCAATCTCAAACGCTGGACCGACCTCAGTTAATTCAGAAACTGGTTATACGTTAAGTCGTAAGAAGGCTAATTTCTTTAAGCTGGATTTTCAATCACAGACAAGGCCGTTCTTCTCCTATTCATTGGATTAAAGGCAATCAACTAGATTTCGTTGGCAGGATAGTTATCTTTGGCTTCCGGTTTAGCTAACATTTACCTCCGGCTGCGAATGAATTCTGGAAATAATACCTCAACGCTCAAAAATCTCATATTCGACCTCGGCGACGTTATTATCCCGATTGACCTGACTGCTCCCGTCCGCAACTTTGCGATGCTTGCCAACTTGCCTGAAACTGAAGTACAGGCTATCTGGAAGCAGTACGATATCCTGAATAAGTACGAAACAGGTCTTGTCGATGACAACGCTTTCCGGACTCATGTCCGTCAGGTGCTAAAAAATGACTCCTGGGCCGATGAGGTTATTGATACAGCCTGGAATACGGTATTACTCGACCTGCCGGTCGAACGTATCGAACGCATTAAAGAACTGAAGCAGAATTGCCGGCTTTTTCTGTTAAGTAATACGAGTCCGATTCATATCCGTCAGGTCAACCACGTGCTTTCGGAAATGAATCAGCCAACGCTTGAGGAACTCTTCGAGCAAGTATTTTATTCCTATGAAGTCCGGCTGGCCAAACCGTCTCCCGAAATTTATCAGCACGTTCTGGCAAAAGCGGGATTAGTCGCCGAAGAAACAGCTTTCTTTGACGATAATGCCGCGAATATCCGGGCGGCTCTAGAGTTAGGGATTCGGGCCATTCACGTTCAGGCGCCAAAAACTATTTTGGATTACTTAAAAGATATATGATGTATGAGCTAAAAAGTATGGTCATTTCAGATCATGCAGCCTAATGAATACATCCTATAGCATACAGCATTAATGAGCCAACGTACCAAAACGTACCTCCTCCACGGAGGTCTTTTTTTAGTTACTCTGATTACTACCACTATGGCCGGAGCCGAGTGGATGTTCGGGCGGTTGTTCATACCGATCGAAAAAATGAAGACCCTTGGCTGGGAGGAGTTTGTGGCTGGCTTTCAGTTTTCGATTCCCTTTCTGGCCATCCTGACTGTTCATGAATTTGGCCATTATTTTACCGCAAAAGCCAATAAAGTTCGCGTAACGCTGCCCTATTACATACCGCTGTGGCTGGGCATTGGACAGAGTATTGGAACGCTGGGCGCATTCATCCGGATTAAGGATTACATCAACAGCCGCAAAAAGTATTTCGATATTGGTATTGCCGGGCCATTGGCTGGGTTTGTGCTGGCATTGGTCGTGTTGTGGTATGGATTTACTCACTTACCCCCGCCGGAGTATATCTTTACAATACACCCCGAATACCAGAAGTGGGGGCTTGATTACGGGCAGTATGCCTACCGGAACCTGCCACCAGGTGGAGCGGTAGGACTGGGCGACAATTTGCTATTCAACTTTTTTAAGACCTACGTAGCCGATCCTGCGCGTGTGCCTCACCCATACGAGATGATCCATTACCCGTATCTAATGGCGGGTTATCTGGCATTGTTTTTCACCTCGCTTAATTTAATTCCTATTGGACAATTGGATGGCGGCCATATTCTTTATGCCTTAATAGGCCGGGATTTATATCGGTGGGTAGCTCCTGCCTTGTTCATTGTCTTTGCGTTTTATGCCGGATTGGGCTTATTTAAACCATCGGATTTTGCTGTACCGACTGACGAGGCATTTTTTTCTGAGCTAGGCTCCTTTGGCTTATATGTTGGTTTTCTGTATCTGGCTTTTTCACGGATCAGCGAGAATCGCATGACCTCATGGCTCATTACGCTTAGCGTTGTGGCAACGCAACTGATTTTTTCCTGGATTCAGCCGCAGTGGGAAGGTTACTCTGGTTTTCTGGTATTTGTCTTCGTATTGGGTCGATTCCTTGGCATCTATCATCCCGAAACGGAGTTGCAGGAGCCACTGGATGCTAAACGTAAGATTCTGGGCTGGTTGGCTTTAGTTGTTTTTGTGCTGTGTTTTAGCCTGAAACCGTTTTTGTTAACGTAAATAAGCACGCAAACCAGCAACTAGAGAATACCCTCATCCGCAAAGCTGAAATACGCTTTGTCCGTAAAAATCAGGTGATCGAGTACGGGAATTTCCAGTAGTCGCCCAGCCTCTTTAAGCTTGCGCGTCAGGTCTTTGTCGGCCTGTGAAGGCAGTAGATTGCCCGAAGGATGGTTATGAAGTAAGATCATTGACGAGGCCAGATGCTCGATTGCTTGCTTGAAAATAAGTCTGGTATCGGCAACTGTGCCCGATATACCTCCTGAACTGATCTGGACAGGCCGAAGAATTTCATTTGCCCGATTCATCAGTAAAATCCAGAACTCTTCGTGGGGCTTGTCGATCAGGTGTGGTATCATTTCGTTGTAGGCATCGCGCGAACAGGTAATACGTGCCCGTTGGGGTCGATCCTGCTCTTTGCGCCTACGACCGAGTTCAAGGGCAGCCACAATACTGATCGCTTTTGCTTCGCCGATACCCCGAAATTTAGATAGGTCTTTAATGCTGAGCCTGGCCAGCTCGTTGAGGTTATTATCTACGCTCTTCAGAATGATCTTTGCTACGTCAACGGCCGTTAGATCAACGGTACCTGAGTTAATCAGAATGGCGATCAATTCGGCTTCAGATAGAGCTGCTTTGCCCTTAAGCATTAATTTTTCGCGCGGGCGGTCTTCTTCTGCCCAGCTTTGAATCGTACCGGAGGTTGCGTAAATCATAGAAACAGGGTCGTTACGGACGAAATTTGCGTTTCCAAAGTGCATAAAAAAACCCTATCCACCAAAAGATAAGGTTTCATTATCGGTAAAAATGTTACTATGCCGGATTAAGGCGTCTAAAGCCTAAGCTGCTGCCGGTTTCAGACCATTGACCAAACGAGCCAGTTTCGATTTATTGTTGGCTGCTTTGTTTTTGTGGATGATACTGCGCTTAGCTAGTTTGTCCAGAGCAGACGAAACCGACTTGAACAATTCAACCGCCATAGCGTGGTCGGTAGTGGTACGTAGTTTTTTTACCATGTTCCGGGTTGTTACGTGCTGGTAACGGTTCAACAACCGCTTCTTGGCGCTCGACCGGATTGCTTTTTTTGCTGACTTATGGTTTGCCATTTGTATGTAATGTGAAAATCGTTGTCGCGATAAGAGGGCGCAAAAATACGAAATTCGGATGGAACAGTCAATAGCTCCATCCGAATTTCTAGAAGTTTTGCCTATTTATGGGCGAATATCTGCGTTGACGACCAAGGTTTTATCCCAAATTCCCTGGTTCTGTGCAACAAACTGTTTGTAGACAGCACTTTGCTCAAATGTCTTGATGTCGGCTTCGCTCTGAAAGGTCAGATAATGGACCACATCGTAGTCTGCAACAGCCTGATTGGGCAAAATTGTCTTACCAGACGTATAACCTACGATCTGTGGAATTTCGTGCTTTAGGGCTGCAAAACCATTCATATGCTGTTCAACAGCTGCGTTTTCAACCCCTTTTTTGAATTTTATGCACACAACTTGCTGTTTCTGGGCTTTTCTGGCAGGTGAGTAGGCACCATAGATTGTCAAAGCAAAAGCGCACATTAGCACAACAATGAGAGCGTAACCTCGTGATTTAGCATTCATGATTATTTGATATTTTTCTGTTTTTCCGAATTTTATTTTGAATTACACGGCACTTCTTTTGAATAATTAAATCTTTTAGTCTTAAAGTACCATGTTTCATCAAATGTACAACGGTTTTATTTGGTTGGGTATTGTGGGTATTTTTTTTGCTGAAAGTTTATTGAGTGGTAAGCCCGTATACGAAGAAATAACCCCAAAAAACGAGGTTTATCGGGACGGGATTTCTTGGAAAAAGTCAATTTGTCATCGTCACTCAAAGCTTCGGCCTGAGTGGGGATTTTATGCGCATCAGCAGATTAATCGGCTGGCTGTATTTACGCTGCCGACTGAAATGATGCCATTCTTTAAAAAGCATATTAATTTTCTGGCCGACAATGCTGTCAATCCCGATAAACGCCGATATGCGGTAGTAGGGGAGGCCCCGCGCCATTTTATTGACCTTGATGCCTACCCGGACACGTCAGTAACGACACTTCCGCGTTTCTATAAAGAAGCAACGGAGCGATATGGCGAAGATACGCTTGCCTTACATGGACTTGTACCCTGGCAGATACAGCTAACCAAATATCAGCTAACCGAAGCATTCAGGCAACGGGATGCGCGCCGAATTCTGCGTGTGGCTGCCGATTTAGGGCATTATATTGCTGATGCCAATGTGCCTTTGCATACGACCCGTAACTACAATGGCCAGTTGACAAACCAGCAGGGTATTCATGGCTTCTGGGAGTCGCGTTTGCCAGAGTTGTTCAGTGCCGAGTACGATTTTCTAACCGGACAAGCCAGTTATGTCAACTCGCCCCAGAAAGCAGCCTGGCGAGCCGTATTCAATGCTAATGCTGCCCTGGACTCGGTGTTGCGGTTTGAGGAGAAACTGACCGAAGAGATGGGCGAAACACGTAAATTCGGTTTTGAGGAGCGGAATGGCCTGACCACAAAAGTTTATTCGTCCGATTTCTCGCAGAAGTACCATGAGCGCCTGCGCGGTCAGGTGGAACGACAAATGCGGGCATCGATTAAACTGGTTGGTGATTTTTGGTACACCTGCTGGGTCGATGCCGGTCAGCCAGACCTGAAGGCACTGGCGGATTACCAACTCACCGAACAGGAGACGAAAGAAGAGAATGACGAAAAGAAAAGCTGGCTGAAACGATTGTTTTCAGTACGAAGTGAGGATTGATCCGACCTGGAACTAACGCAAAAAAGCCACCTTCTCAGATGGCTTTTTGCATTCGCTATAATCAAGCTGGCTATCAGCGTGCTACTTCAATATTTACACGGCGTCCTTTGATCGTATTGCCTTCCATAACGTCAAGAACGCGGTTGGCTACATCTTTAGGAACATCGACGTAAGTGAATTTGTCGAAGATATCGATGCTGCCGATGGTGTTGCCTGGAATATTGGCTTCGCCAGCAATGGCACCAACAATATCGCCTGGACGAACGTAATCCTTACGGCCAATGCTCACCATCAGACGAGTCATGTTTGCGTCACGTTCACGCGGTGCCCGTTGTTCGTCACGGTCAAAGTAAGGCTTACGGTCGCGGTCTGGTCCATCAGCACGTCTGGCCCGATCACCGAAAGCTGGCCGGTCGCGGTTGCCACCCCGATCACCGAAGCTTGGCCGGTCGCGGTTACCACCCCGATCGCCATAAGACGGCCGATCTCTATCGCCAAAACGCGAACCCCCGCGGTCACCACCACGACGATCATCGAAACGGCCTGGTGCATCACCACGGCCACGATCGGCGTATTTGTCACGGCCCGACCGACGATCATCTTCCAGACCAAGATTTTGATCGGCAAATTCGTTTTTCTCGAGACCCATGCTGCGTTTCACCAGAGCCGCCACGATTTGTTCGGTCGAGAAGCCTGCGTGTTGCAGTTGGGTAAGCATATCCGAATACAGGTTCAGATCCTGGCTTTCCTGAATCGCCTGCTGGATTTGCTCGATAAAGCGAGCTTTCCGAACACCTACGATGTCTTCGAAAGACGGAATTACACCTTTTTCAACCTTTACTTTGGTATAGGTCTGAATTTCGCGGAAGCGGTATTTTTCGTCACGACCGACCATCGAGAACGCCCGGCCTGATTTGCCAGCGCGGCCCGTCCGGCCAATGCGGTGTACGTAATATTCTTCGTCGAGCGGAATATCGAAGTTGATAACAGCATCGACATCGTCAACGTCGATACCACGAGCGGCTACGTCAGTAGCAACCAGAATGCTGGTCGTACCGGCACGGAACTTACTCATGACGTTATTCCGCTGTGCCTGACGAAGGTCACCGTGTAAGCCTTCTGCCTGATAACCACGAATTTGCAGATCTTCGACGATCTCGTCGACCTTACGCTTCGTATTACAGAATACCAGCAATAGTTTCAGGTCATACATGTCGATCAGACGGCACATTACCTCAACTTTTGCTTTTGGCTTCACTTCAAAATACACCTGCTCGATATTGGTATTGGTCAGTTCACGTTTGACGACCTTTACCAGAACAGGGTCTTTCTGGAATTTCTGAGTGATCTGCATGATCGGCTTCGACATCGTAGCCGAGAACAGGATCGTTTGCCGCTCTTCGGGCATGTCGTCCAGAATGTTCTCGATGTCTTCGCGAAAGCCCATATCCAGCATTTCATCGGCCTCATCAAGAATCATCATCTTGACGTGGTCGAGTTTAAGCGTATTGCGTTCCATGTGGTCCATAACACGACCGGGCGTTCCGATCACGATATGAACTCCACTTTTAAGGGACCGGATCTGCCGTTCAATGGAGTCACCTCCATAAATCGCTTCGATACGGACACCCCGCTTGTATTTAGCTAGCTTTTTGATTTCTTCTGCTACCTGCAGAGCCAGTTCACGGGTTGGGCAAAGAATAAGTACCTGAACCGCACGGTCCTGCACATCAATCAGATCAAGAGCAGGAATACCAAAAGCGGCTGTTTTACCAGTTCCGGTTTGAGCCTGACCAATGACGTCGCGACCTGCCAGAATTGGTGGAATCGCTTCGGCCTGAATTGGCGACGGGCTAATGAAGCCCATATCGGTAACAGCCCGTAATAGGTCTTCTGAAATATCAAGGCTTGAGAAAAGGATCTGGTTAGGATCGACTTTAGGCGTACCGGTTGTGTCGGGTGTAGTGGCTGCTACAGGTGTATCTTCCACAGATATAACTTCCGCCACGGCGTTCTGTATTTCTGTATTGGCTACAGGTGTTTCCAGATCGTTATTGTCTGTTTGTGCCACTTCCATTACCGATTGATCAACGGTCAGCGTTTCGTCCTGACTATCAGTGTTCGTTTTTTTCGTTTTCATTAACTTGGGAAAAATGTAGAATTAATCATCCAAGCGAAGACGAGTCAGTGCCTGTGAACGGCGCGATAATGCGAGAATTGCCCAACGAACGATTGCCCCAACGACCCAACAAGGACCACACTCCCGACCTATCTAAAGGGAGAAGACAACAAACCAACAACTGGCCCGAACAATTAGACGATTAGCCCACGCGCAAGTGCCCCACCCGGGAGCGTCCACACAGAAACCCATCCTGTACATCCATACCGGACTCTGTCAGACCTAACTCAGCGTGTAAAAAGGAGAGAAACAGAGATACGACGGATGTCGCTTGTAAAATCTAGTGCAAAAGTAAGAAAAAATTCCTTGAAAAGCAAGTGAGCGCTTAAATAATTGTATTTATTTTAGAATCGGGTTTGTCAGGGGGCTATTTCTTAGCTCAATGATACCTAAAATAAACATTCTGCAATTTTGTGGCCGAGGCTAGAAAGAAAATCGTTCATCAACCGTAAATTATTACTGACTGGAGCCTAATAAAAATGATACAATGAACTCAACCATTGGCAAATACATCCTACTAATCGGAATTGGGCTGGTTCTGGTTGGCCTTGTTGTTTATTTTCTGGGCGATAAACTGAACTGGTTAGGTCGTTTGCCCGGCGACATTCGAATTGAGAATAAAAACGGTGGTGGGTTTTATTTCCCCATAGTCACCTGTATCATTGTCAGTGTTGTATTGAATCTACTTATCGTTCTGATCCGTCGTTTTTTCGGGTAGTTGCATCGGACGGTTTAGCGGGTGACGTCTCAGGCGTGTAAGTCAGTTTATTCAGATAGAAGACTTCACGCTGGCTGGCATAGTTTTTCGACGGAGCAATTTTCTGGAAACCATAAGCCAGAAAATGCCGGTCATACCACGCCATCAGATTTTCGTGGGCCGAAAATGTTATTTTTTCATCCTGTGTATTGGTCTGAAGTTTAAACTTCTCCGTTTCCTTTAACACTTTGCTTCCCTGAATAACTTCCGTAGTGATTTCACCGTCGTTGGGGTAAGCCAGTACCATACGGTCACCCTGGTGCGAAACCTGTACCATTTCTGTCAATTCAGAACTGAGAAGTTCTTTAATTGGAAGACAGTTGTCCCAGAGAAGTTTGCCCTGAATATCGAAACCACAAATGAATGCATGCGTGTAGCGATAACCCTCATAGCGGTCGGCTCCACGCAGATAGCCCCCATAGGCTAATGTGTTGCCGCGATATTGGGGATAATAGACCTCTGCTACCAGTGTCAGACCGTCGGGTGTGGGTTGCAGATCATGAACAAGCAACCGGTAATGGAATTTGTAATCCTTGCCTTCTTCTTTCTTTTTCAAGGCTCTGGCCAACAGTTTCTGCTGCCGATGGGGCTTTAAGAAATTGAAAAAATTCTGTAGCTGCGAAAATTCGATGTACTGAATATTGTTGACCGCTTCGGCCGACGCATCGACCTGATCGCCATGATGGATGCGAGTCACATAGATACCCTGCGAATAGGGCGTACAATCCGTTGAATAATTGCCGACCAGCAGCGACTCGTTTCTGTTGACAGGCAGGAGTTTCCCTGAAATCAGGGTGTATTTGGCTTTGTCGAAATCGACCGTTCGGAGCAGCTTACTGTCGTAAGTATAGGTTCTGATTGAAAACCGGCAATTGCGTTTGGTCGAATGAACCAGCACATTGACTTCCTGCCGGATTTCATCAATTTCCAGGCTACTGATTTCCATGTGATTGACATACATACCTGGCAGCACTTTGGTGGAGCTATCGAAGAAGGAAAACGACATGACAACTGGACGTCCGTGGTGATAGCCACCAACATAAGCCTGGCTTCCCATGACTTTAAACTGCTGTATGTCAAACTGGTCGATCAAGTTGCCCTCGAACGTTTCGATGACACCATCGTCGAGATGCAGGCGCAAAAACTGGAAATGATCCGTATCGTATTCGCGGAAAAGGTGATAAACGTATTGATTGTTATTATAGGAAAGTACGGGCCTGAATTTGATATCCTGTTTGAATTCGGTTCGCCAAGTCTGCTTAAGCTCCGTATTATACCGCTGAAAGTTGAATTTGTTGGGCGTATTATCGTAATAATTTCCAGTCTGAATGGTCATTAGAACGCCCCGCTCGGCCAGCGGTGTTATATCGAACGATTCGGCCTCATTGGGATCAGACGGAATTTCGATCCGCAGCGACTGGGCCAGTTGAGCCCATATCGGACGCAGCGAGATGAACAGAAGCAGGCAGATTATAGATAGAATTCGAGACATATAATCGAATTTACGAAGTCCGGTTTCTATTTAAGAGATACGAAGCAAAAATCTTACCGCACGGCGAATTGGTCTGAAAATAGAACGCGGCAAATCACTACACTTGCCACCGTTTTTTCAGGTAATCTTTCATGAAAACGTTAATATCCCATTGACTGGCAATTGGTTGTTGGGTATACGGAAGCGTTGGCAGATAGCCCGCCGGACCAAACTCGCAGGTAACGGTCAGGGTAGGGGTATTGGCCTTTTGCAGACGGGCACGGATGGCATCCCACCATTTAGCATGGCTTTCGAGCGCATCTTTCCATTCGGGTGCGCGCGGATCATTGACCTGCGGGCCTTCTGGATGTCCGACACGACAGTGAATATGATCACTGACAGCAATGGCTCGGTTAACGTTCTCCAACTGATCGCTCAGGTAAGACTCCGCTACATTTACCCAGTGCGAATAATCGGCAGTTAACCGAAGCTCGGGAACTTTGAGCAGATAATACTGAATAGCCGGGGCACTGTATGAGAACCGTCCCCGGTGGGTTTCGTGCAGAATGCGAACACCAGTTTGTTTCTGAACGTCAGTTGCCACCTGAATTAGCTCGATATTCTGCTCGAAGGTAAAATAGTCGTGGCCCGTATGTGCGTTAATAAACAGCGGTTTATAAGACGCAATGTCGAGCAGATCGTCGTGATATTTCTTCTTGTGTTCGGTAAAATTACTGCCTCCACCAAAGGCCATCAGAATTAACTCAAGGCCGTTGTCGTGCGTAACCTGAACGGCTTCATTGCGTTTATCTGGACCGGCGGAAATTTCCATGCCATCGTATCCGGCGGTTTTCACACGACGGGCGGCTTCGGTGTAGGAGAGGCTTTCCATACCCCACATTGGGCAGAAAAAGAGGGTTTTCAAGAGTATAAAGGCTTAGTTTATGGGGTCAAATGTTGACAGAAAAAAATAGACAGAAAAACAGTCAGGCCGTTGAATCTGACCCGTGCTATGGTTCATAAATGCGCCAATGCTCCGAACCAAAGTCCCGGTTGTTTGTAAAGTTATCAGGGAATGCAGTTGGTTATCCGTTCAATACCAGGTCAGTATAAATAATTTTTAGTTGATAAAAGGCATCTGTGAATGAAAGCGTTGCTACATAATTAGCTTTTTTTTCACAATATCCCCAACTTTACCCACTGAAACCAGATAGGTTGGCCGGTCAGTTTTTCGGCAAACTATTTCTTGAACGAATCCAAAAATTAGCCCTAATCATGAGCGAAGTAGCCACTCGTTTTGCGCCCGGCGTTGTTACCGGAGAAGGCGTCACCGAAATTTTCCGCCACGCCAACGAAAATGATTACGCCCTGCCTGCCGTCAATGTTGTCGGTACAGACTCCGTGAATGCCGTGTTGGAAACGGCCAAAGCTGTTAATTCGCCGGTAATCATCCAGTTCTCGAATGGTGGTGGTATTTTCTACGCCGGGAAAAGCCTTCCCAACGACAAACAACAGGCTGCCATTGCTGGCTCCATTTCGGGGGCTCTGCACGTTCATCATGTTGCCGAACTCTACGGTGTCCCCGTGATTTTACACACCGATCACTGCGCTAAAAAACTGCTGCCGTGGATTGACGGTCTGCTCGAGGCTGGCGAAAAACATTTCGACCAAACGGGCAAGCCACTGTATTCGTCGCATATGCTCGACCTGTCGGAAGAGCCAATCGAAGAAAACATTGAAATCTGCTCGAAATACTTTGAGCGGATGGCCAAAATTGGCATGACGCTTGAAATTGAGCTTGGCGTAACGGGTGGTGAAGAAGACGGCGTCGATAACTCCGATGTTGACGATTCGAAATTGTATACGCAGCCTTCTGAAGTAGCGTATGCTTACGAAGAATTGAGCAAAATTTCGCCAAACTTCACGATCGCAGCTGCTTTTGGAAACGTACACGGCGTTTATAAGCCTGGTAATGTGAAGCTGTCACCAATCATTCTGGACAACTCACAGAAATACATTCAGGAGAAATACGCTACGGGGCCACTCCCGGTTAACTTCGTTTTCCACGGCGGTTCGGGATCGAGCCGTGAAGAGATTCGGGAAGCGATCCGCTACGGAGCCGTGAAAATGAACCTCGACACCGACATGCAGTGGGCAATGTGGGAAGGTATTCTGAACTATTACAAAGCGAAGGAAGGCTATCTGCAATCGCAGCTGGGCAACCCCGAAGGGGCTGATTCGCCGAACAAAAAATACTACGATCCACGTGTATGGCTTCGTAAAGGCGAAGAAAGCATGGTTCAGCGCCTGAAAATTGCGTTCGAAGATCTGAACTGCATTAATCGACTGGCTTAATCAATACAAACGGAAAGAGGCTCGCATTAGTTAATGCGAGCCTCTTTCCGTTTGTATTGATTGAGCAATTTTACTGACCTTTTCCTTTTAAGATCAATTGAATACTTTTTGGTTGCGGTTCTTTAGTCAAGTCAATCGTACCCCCGTTTTGCTTGCCGAGCGATGCTAAGAATATCAGTGACACAGCTCCTACTGAATTTTCTTCTTCAGTGTATACCTTTCTGTCAGTAAGATCTTTGCCTTTTGTCAGATCTACGTTTATACTTGCTAATTCAAGATCTGTCTTGGTCAGCGCATTCACTGACCAGTTAGATGTTACGTTGTCGGCATTGATTAGCACCAGCGTTTTATTGATTAATGTCCACTTGCCCATGACTGGTTTGCTGTCAGACAAATAGGAGAATGAGCCTTCCTTGTTAAAGGTTATGGCATTATCATCACTGACTACACTGATCATATTCCCTTGAGTCTGAGGAATCACGTACGACTTGGCATCGGTCTTGACTGTAAGGTCAGAAAAAGTCCATTTACGGATTAGTAATTCGGCGTTGTTATCAGTCGGAGTTACAGTGCTATCGTCGGACTTGGAACAACCTGCGAGTGTCATTGCCAAAAACGTAAAATACAGTAGGTAGTGCTTGCGTGTCATTGAGAATGGTAGAATGAAAAAATGAAAACTGATTGGCATTTATTATGAATGCTGTGCCAAATATATAGGTTGAAATCATGTTAAATATAATAAGAATAAATAATTGTATATAATAAAAGGTACCTGGCCTTCAAACCAGACACCTTTTATTGCTTAATTCGATATCCAGAAACAGTTGCGGAGTGTTCAATCGTTTGCGGAAACTGCTATTGATTGATTAAAATAAGGCCCGCTGGTTACTCTACTGAACATGAAGTAGGTTACCGTTACCATAATGAATGCAACGATAGCGTCGGCAGTAGCTGAAAAGCCAAATACACTGAGTTTGGAGGCAAAGGCAAAAATGATATCAAAAAATATACCGGCAAACACCCATTCTTTTAACCTAAGCAGTTTGCCAGGAACCAGCAGTACGGCCACCCCTAGTAGTTTGGCAACACCCAGCACATAAATAAAATAGACCGGGTAGCCTAACGCCAGTGTTATGTCCCAAACAATAGGGTTCCGGGTAACTTCAAAAAAACCGCTCGCACCAAACCACAGAGAGGTTAGCGCCGTTCCGATCCAATAAATTGTTTTTGCTGTTTTAGTCGTCATGATTTCTTCTTTTTTTTGTTCAAAATTTGCCCATACCCGCTAAATGGCATAGGTATTTGAACGCTAACCGGACAAAATGAAAGCTGGAATAGACATTCCTGAGGCCGGTTTATTCGCCGGTACGATGGCACGGCTCAAAGGCCTGATTCTATTCTTTAGTTAGTTCTCTAAGGATTTTCTAAGATTTCCTTAAGGCCATTTTAAGTGGATTGCCGCTCTTTTGTAGAAGTACCAGGCTCTTCTTTAGAGCACAAAACGGCATGCACAATCCCAATGAAACGCTTAAACGCCTTATTATTGTAGCCTATCGTTTACCATTCAGTATCAAACAAACGAAAGACGGAGTCACGCTTTTTCAAAATTCGGGTGGACTGGTTTCGGCGGTCCTGTCTATGGCCGAACGAATAAGCCAATCTTCAGATGAAAACGTCCCGAAAATTCACTGGATTGGCCATTGCGACAATCATCTGAAAACGATTCATCAATCAGCATTCGAAAATGAACATTTCGTCGCACACCCGGTATTCGTAGACGACGATGTTCACCAGGCCTTTTATGAAGGATTTTGTAATGACCTTATCTGGCCGCTCTTTCATTATTTTCCTTCCTATGCCTCGTTTCAGGAAAACTACTTCGATGCCTATAAGCAGGTAAATACGCGTTTTCTGGAAGAATTAACGTCCATTATTGAACCTGGTGATCTGGTCTGGATACACGATTCCCAATTAATGTTATTGCCCGAAATGCTGCGCCAGGCAGTGCCTGACGCTACCATCGGTTACTTCTTTCATATTCCATTTCCTACCTACGAAATTATCAAGCTATTGCCCCGCGCCTGGCGACAGGCACTCATCAGCGGTATTCTGGGGGCCGATGTCGTTGGTTTTCACACCACCGATTATGTCCAGCATTTTATGCAGAATGTGTCGGAAGTACTGGCTCTGCCCATTATTGATCAACGGGTCGTACTGGCCAATCGGTCCGTTAGTGTCGGCGACTTTCCGATTAGTATCGACTTTACGAAATTTAATGAACGGAGTCAGGATGAATCCGTCCTTGAAACCCGAGCGCAGTATCAACAACTGCTTCGAGTCAACAAAATCATTATTTCAGTTGATCGACTCGATTATGCAAAGGGGATTACCTACCGGTTGCAGGGCTATGAACGTTTTCTATTGCAGAATCCTGGCTGGCGCAATAAGGTGACCTTTGTTATGACGGTTGTTCCATCTCGCGATAAAATCGGTCATTATCAGGAGATTAAGCGGGAAATCGAGGAAACCGTTGGGCGTATTAATGGTTTGTTTGGCACCATTGGCTGGCGACCGATCGTGTATTCATACCTATCATTGACATTTACCGAATTACTGTCGATGTATACCGCCTGCGATGTAGCTCTCATCACACCCATCCGCGATGGCATGAATCTGGTGTGTAAAGAGTTCGTGGCCAGTCGTTGGGATAATCGGGGCGTATTAATCCTGAGTGAACTGGCAGGAGCTGCTCAGGAGCTTCCCGATGCCTTGATTATCAATCCTACCGATACGCAGGAAGTGGCCACCGCCATTAAAAATGCGTTGACAATGTTGCCGGATGAGCAAGCGCTGCGCATGAAGAAAATGAGACAGCACTTACAAAATCACAACGTTTTTCGGTGGAGCCATAACTTTCTGGCCGCTTTTGCTGCCTCCGGAGAAAATCAACGATCGGATCTGGCCACCAATCTACCCGTTCAGTCCTTCACCGAAGCATTTCAAAAAGCCCATCAGCGTCTATTATTGCTTGATTTCGACGGTACACTGGCTCCGATTGTCAATGATCCGGCTAAGGCACAACTTTCGCCAACCATTCAGCCGGTGCTGAATCGATTAGCCGAAACCAGCGATCTGGTCATCATCAGCGGTCGAAATCGGACATTTTTAGAACACACATTTCAGGGTTTGCCAGTTACGCTGGTAGCTGAACATGGTGCATTTATCCGAAAGCCAGAACAGAATTGGCAAAAACTGGATCTTTCAGATGCTGACTGGGTCGAACCGGTTCTGGCCACGATGAACGAATACACCGACACCTATGCCAACTCGTTTATCGAAGAAAAAGAGACAGCCGTCGTCTGGCATTACCGCATGGCACAGGCCGACGATATCGAAGGAAAGGCCATTGAATTAGCCACCCGTCTGCGTAGTACACCATCGGCTGCCAGGCTAACGGTCATTCAGGGGAATAAGGTCATTGAAGTTAAAACGGCGCGGCATAGCAAAGGAACCATTGCGCAAAAACTTTACGAACAAACCGCTTATGATTTCATTGTCAGCATTGGTGACGATACGACCGACGAAGACATGTTCCGTCAGTTACCGAACTGGGCGTATACGTTGAAAGTAGGTCCCGGCCTGTCTTTTGCGCGATACAGATTAGCTCGCCAGCGGGATGTTGAAATGCTGCTGGAATTGCTGGACGATAGCGAGCAATCCGTCTGACAAAATAAGGCAGTTGCTTGATAATTCAGCCACGTTTAGTCGAAAAGCTGTTCCTGTTTCGCTTCGATTTTCTTTCGGCCAGGTTTGAATCGGTTCATCAGTTTGCGGTAGTGAGGAGGCAACAGACCCGTATTTGACGATTGACATCCGAACCAGGCGCTGGTTAAATAGCTCAGACACCCCGATGCGATAATGAGAACAGCGGCAACAGAATAAACGACCATAATTCGGCTGGTTTATAGCCAGTGTTACTTGCAGAATAGCAGCAGACCAACGTCTGCCCACCAGCTTACTCTGCCCGAAAAGTAGCGGCCATCGATAAGAGCGAGCTTAAACAGAACTTAGAATTTCCTTAGAGCGAATCACCCTTTTGAATTAATCGATAACCAGAATTGAAATACCGTGTTATTGTTACAGAACGATTTTCAACATCGATACCCTCCCGCCGATATGAAACTCCTGGTCATTGAAGATGAACCCAAAATGTTACAGGCTATTCAGCAGGGTCTGGAAGAAAGTCAATTTGAGGTAGATATTGCATATGATGGGTTGATTGCCAAGCGGTTGGCCATGAAGAATAATTATGCTGCCATCATCACTGACGTAATTATTCCTGGCCTGAATGGCTTCGAACTTTGTCGGCAATTACGGGCTGAAGGGTTAACCACACCCATATTATTGCTGACAGCCCTGGGTGAAGCCGAAGATAAAATAGTCGGATTCGACTCCGGAGCCGACCAGTACCTGACCAAACCTTTTCAGTTTGCCGAGTTGCTTGCGCGCGTACGATCGCTGACCAAGCGGGGCACACAGGTTGCTATGACTGCCCAAACACTGCGGTACGGGGGTATAGAAATGAATCTGGATGCCAAAATTGTCAGACGCGACGATCAGCTCATCGACCTGACCGCCCGTGAATTTGCATTGCTGGAATTTATGATGCGTAATCAGGGACGGGTATTATCAAAGCCCGAAATTGCTGAGCATGTCTGGGATCTAAATTTCGATACGGGCACCAACGTGGTAGAAGTGTATATCAATTACCTCCGCAAAAAAATCGACAAGGACTTTCCGAAAAAATTAATTCATACACAATTCGGAATGGGCTATGTATTTAAAGAGTCCGAATAATAAGAATCTGCCACTGGTGCTCCCGCTCTTTTTAGTATGACGATCCGCAATCGATTGGCCATTCGTTTTACGGGATTAGTATCAGCTATTTTGCTGCTAACCTTCGTGAGTGTGTATGCTTTCTGCTGGTATTTTGTCTCGTCAGATTTTTACCGGCGACTCGACCGTAAGGCTAATACGCTCGGCGACATGCTCATTCGGCATCGGTTGGACGCAAAGCTCATTCGGCAGCTTGGCAAAATCCGAAAAGACCAGTTACCCAATCAGAAATATAAGGTCTTTGATGGCCGGGATTCGATTATCTATGAAACGAATGATGCGGTTTCATTGGATGTTTCACCTGATCTGATCTCCTCCATCCGGCAACAAAAACGCAAAGACTTCCGGCAGGGCATTTATTACGTTTCCGGTACACGCTTCATGACGGCTGGCCCACCGGGGCAATCGGGCCTGTATGTCGTGTTGGCCAGCGCCGAAAACACCTACGGCGATGCGTTTCTTCGGCAATTGCTTTGGGCATTGAGCGGCTTATTTTTCCTGTCGGTAGGCATTACTGCCTTTTCCGGCTGGTTTTTTTCGGGCGACGCGCTCCAGCCGATGCAGCGTATGAATCAGAGACTCAACGCCATCTTCCCCGATAATCGGGATGAACGCCTGCCAGTCAAACAGGACGATGACGAAATCAGTCGACTTTCGTCAACAATTAACCGCCTGCTCGACCGGGTGGCCGAATCGTTCCGATTGCAACGCATGTTTGTCGCCAATGTATCGCACGAACTGAAAAACCCACTTACGCAGATCAGTTCTCAACTGGAGGTTAGTTTATTGAATCAGCGTAATCCAGAAGCTTATCGGCAAACTATTCGTTCGGTACTCGATGATGTGACAACTCTCTCGGCACTAACGCATGAACTGCTCCAGCTATCGCAGGTAAATCTGGACAATGCCGCCCGTCTGCTAACCGATACGGTTCGAATCGATGAAATTGTCTGGGACATTCGCGATGAGATCAATGCCGTTAATCCGAGATACCAGGTGCTGGTTGACCTGGGCGAACTACCCGATGACCCCGACCAGCTAATCGTTCGGGGCAATAAAACGCTTCTCTGTACGGCGATCAAAAATGTAACCGAAAATGCCTGCAAATTTTCGCCTGACGGTCAGGCCCGAGTGCAGGTTAATTTTGGCCAGAAAGTGCTACAAATCAGTATTCTCAACAATGGGCCTGCCATTCCGGCTGATGATCTGCCGTATATTTTCGAACCATTTTATCGAGGCAGCCAAACGGCTGAGGTACGCGGATATGGCATCGGGCTGTCCCTGGTGGAACGCATTGTTCGGCTGCATGGGGGGGCGGTGTCCGTATCGTCTTCACCTGGGCAATGGACCATTTTTCGACTGGAAATACCCAGGCACACCTACTTCTAAGCAATTTCTAAGGAGTTTTTCAGCGAATACTAATCCTGTCGGGGCACTTTTGCCAGTACAGTACCCGACTGTATTGTCAAAATGATCACGCGCTATGATCCAGCTTGAATCACTCCAGCTATATACATCATTTTTCCCGCCGACCCGGTCTCATCAATCGAAAACGGGGGCTAAACCCAGGAATCCATTTGATGAGCAACCTCCGCAACAACCTGACTGGCTGCTCATCTTTGTGAGTATTTTGTTTCTGTTGTCGCTGCTGATTGTCTGGCTGGTCGACATTCCGGGTTTGATACGGTAAGTGCTCAATCACAAGAGCAAATCCGTATTTATTTCTTGGGCTCGTTGCTTGTCGGGACTTTGCCGGGCCATTGCTTCCCGGACGAACCCCGTTTTTAAGTGTTCATAAAAAAAAACGGGATCAACCAGCGATGCCGCTCCTTCGTCGGAAACAGAAACTACGGCTGAATCGCGTCCACCAAAACAATAATCTTTTTCATAGTATTAGCGAGTCTTAACGCTACCGGAGCCATGATCTCTGGTAGCGTTTTTGTGTTTTCCGGGTCAATTTATCTGGGACATCCAACTTCTAAGGGAATTCTAAGAATTTTCTAAGCTCATCCTTAAGCCTTGCCTGCAATTTGCCACCAGTAATCTGACCCCATGCTTGTTAAACGGGGTCCGGGTGCACATACTGATAGTCCAGAAATGGTATAGACTTATGCGTCATACTTCGCTAAAACACAAGCCGGCAATAAGGAGTAAAAGAACATCCGGCAAAAAGCTTATGCCAGCCGGTCCAAAAAGAAAGGTGAAGCTAATTGATTATGGCTTTACCGGGATACTTGTTCTTTTTATGACTATTTTAGTGATACTTGAGTTCGTTAACATCTTTGGGTATACATACCAATGGTGGCGGGAAGTAACCGCATCCTACTAGAAGAGACAGCCGACCGTTTTGATCTGGCGATGGAAACTGCGTTCAAAAAAATGGGCATCCGTTCTGCTCCGCATCCGTTGATTCGTTGTATCGAAACATGCGTGCAGCACAGAACGGATGCAATCAAATTACCGCATGGCAATTTGGTTGGCTGGTTCAATGGCCATCTTTATCTTTTATGGCTGGCCAGTTCGTATTCGCTTTCTGAATATTACCGGGTCGGTCTTTATTCCAGAGTGTCTGAACCTTCTTGTTGTAATTGAAGTATAATTTCCCGTTTTCGATTGTCCAGGCATCCGCTTCAGTAGGCGCTTTATGACCTTGAGACGTACCATAGGCACAGTATCCCCCGTACTGAGGAGCGTATTTTTCTGGCTCTGCCTTGAAAGCATCCCGATTCTGGGCAGTAGCGAAATACCAATTGGCACCCTGATAATTGTAGGAAAGCGTGGAGTCGCCCTGAACGGGTTTGCCTTCCGTGAAATAGGCAACGGGATCATAGCCACGGATGGCTTTACCAGAAGGGGCAAATACAGTTGATTGTTGAGCAAAAGCAGTTGTTACAGAGAACAAGGCGAAAATAGTCAGACGCAGAATGGTCAGTTTCATAGTTTAAAATTGATTGTTAGTTAATTGAGGCATTAGTTTGTTGATTGTTAGTGAGTTGATGAAGAATGGCCTCGCGAATTAAGTCAGGCCGACGCCAGGGAATGAAATGATTCATGCTCGGAATCATCTGGATCGTTACCGGGGCATTCGTCAGCATTCGTTTGGCAAAAGCCGCATTGCCCGGTGGTACGAGCGGATCATCGTCGCCCTGGATAACGATAACCGGAATCCGGATTGTGGTCCAGAGCGGGACCATCTTCTGAAGTTCGGCCTTTAATGGAATGATCTCCTGATTGCTGACATCAAGCTCGGTTGGCAGCCATTGACGAAATGGAAATACAGTGCCAATCGACCGATACCACTCCTTTTTTTCCAGTTCCGGATCAATTGAAGGCGCGACTAGAATCAATCCGCCAACCTGTTCCGGATAATCCATCGCCAGCCTGACCGCCACTGGTCCGCCCAGCGAATGCCCTACCAGAATTGGTTTCCGATTAGACCGGTTCCGTCGAAGAAGTGGAGCAATATCGGCGGCCTGGGCTGACAGGGAGCGCTCTGGTTCACCCAGATCCGACTTACCAAAGCCCGGACGGTCTACGGATAGCAGCTGCGCCCGATTATAGAGCGACGAATCGGCAAAAAAACTGATAAACGCATCCCATGACCCAGGCGAGCCATGAATAAACAGCACTGTTGGCAATGTATCGGCACCAATAAGCGCGTAATGAATCGAACGCTCATTCACTTTAATCGTCTCGAACGTAGGCTTTACAGGACGGTTGGCGAAGTAATCGTCTATTTTCCGATCCGACATACGGATCGAAACGCATTGGGGAAGTAGCGCCATGAGCAGTACCAACATGAGTAGCAATTGGCGCCTGCGAAAAATGTATGCCCACCACGAGGTTGACCGTTTCATAAGGTTGGGATGGTTATTCGAGGTGTTGGTTGACGTTTCAGTTGGCTAGGCTCAAACCTCAAACCAACACCTGAATAGTTTGCCAGAGTGCCATACCTATGAATAAGGCTCCCGTCAGACGGTTGATCCATGGACCATTCAAATACTGTACAATACGTTGCCGATGCCGATGGGTCAACCAAACGACAACGATCAGCAGACCAAACGCGCCCGTTGCCGTACCGAGGGCAAATACCCATTGGCTGGCCGACTGACTCATTGGCACCAGCATATGGCTGCCTATTGTGGCCCGGCTCAGATAAAGCCAAACCGCCGACCAGAACGGCAATAACTGAGGGTTCGTACTCCCTAACACAACCCCTTTCCAGAACGGTAGCGATAGCCCACCGTCACTTGATGGATTAATAACAACAGGTTTCTGCCGAAAGGAAGCAATGCCTGCACCCAACAATACCGGTATGGGCACATACGCCAGAACGATCATCCAGTTCGAATCTGTTGGAATGAGCATCAGTCCACCGGCTGCCAGACTGCTGTAGGCAATTTCGGGCAGGCTTCCTCCCAACGCCAGCCAAACTGCCGCCCGTTTGCTCTGACTCAGAGTCGTTTGTACTACGGCCAGATTAACGCTGCCTGGGTGAATAGACCCTGCAAAGCTGATTATACAGACGATAAAAAATAACAGAAGCATGGGTTTGGCAGTAGATGAGCCATCAATGACAGATAGTGTATCAGTGTGATTGGTGCTTGACCGTTGAGTAAGCAACTCCAAAATGCTCAGGTAACTCAACCGCCGGGAATGCATTCTGAACGGCAATCTGTACCAATGCCATGTGATGAATGGCATGTTCGATATTGTATAGAAGCTCACGGGCAAACGACGACGGTATCTGGAGATTTTCAGTACCCTTGACCGACAAATCGGCTTCCAGTCCGATTGACTGATTTAGATCAATCCGGTGAATAGCCCGGTCAATGGTCCCGATACGACGTAGCGCTTCGTCTGTATCGACTTCAAGCAGCAGATCACGATGCCGCCGGTCGTAGTTTAACTGACCCGTTTGCACACTAGTCACTAACAGTTCGTAAAATTCCAGAATATGCCGAACGTGCTTGCCAATGGTGTTGCCCGACAGCACAGCCAACGGGCGGGCATAATCATGATCCGTTAATTGGCCGATTACCTCGGCGAGTTGCATCAAAATATCGGTACTGGCAGATTTGAGCGACATGGCATAGCTAGTGAATGATGAAGAATTTGTACTGAATAATGGTGTGCGAATCACGCATTTACCCGAATGTTCCGTTTGCCTGAAACAGAGAAGAGTATAGGCAACCAGTGCGAACGCGTTAGTAGCAGAATGGTGATGCAGCTACCCGCTACGGTCAATGCCAGAAAGAATAAATAACCTCCGTCTCCCTGTATTGGAATGCCTAGTATGGTCAGGTGCGCCAGGATAGCACCCAGCATTACAGATAACCCTAAACCGGCCCCAATCCAGCTTGTGCGGGGAATCAGAATAAGCACTGAGGCAATCAGTTCGACAATGCCGGAGCCGATTCGCCCCCAGGGTTCAACACCGAGCGTCGAGAAAATATAGACCGACTCGGGTTGCGCCAGAAACTTAAAATACAGCGTTTGGAGCATGATAATAGCTGCTACTAAGCGGGCTGCCCACAGGAAATAGAATGCGACTTTGTTCATGATCGACGATAGGGTTACGCACGTATTAAATCAGGATTGAGATTGCGTGAACTTGCCCCAGCTGGCATCTGCCTTTTTGTGCAGGTTGTTTTCATCCTTGTTCCATTTAGGCAATGTATTGTTGATGAATGTGTGGTAGAACAGGAATAACTTGCCATCTTTGATCTTGAAGGTTTCGGGGTCAACTTCTACCTTTTCGCCGGTAGCCCCCATGGCGTAAGCACACCAGCCACCATATTGGGGCTCATATCGTTCCGGATTTTCCTGAAATGCTTTGAGGTTGGCCGGAGTCGCGAAACGGTACGTAACATTCTTATACGTATAAGCAGTTGAGGCCGACCCTTTCACGGCCTTATTCTGAGTGAAATAAGCGACGGCATCATACCCTTGCAGCGCGATACCATTTTCGAGATTAAACTGTTGTTTACGAACCGTGGGTGAATCGGCGATGGGTTTGGATTGAGCCAAAGACGGCGTCCATTGGGTTAGCTCTAAGGCGACAAACAGGAGCAAAAGCATTTTCATGGTATAGGTTGTTTGATTGATTGGCGTTGTGACGATCAACATGTTTTCGTTCACTCAATTGCCAAATACCATTCCAGTCGTGCCAAACACGATAAAAACACCCTGTAGAGCCAGAAAAAGGCGAAAATGACGGTTGAGATCCATCCCGGCATCGAACTGCTTTTGAAAAGAATTTCCGATATTTCGTAAGCTTCCCGAAATACCATTGAAAAACTGCAGGCAGATTAACTGGGCTTGAAGCAGGGAAGCGCTAAAAAACTCTATTCCGGCTCGCCAGGATGCAATTGATCTAATCTGATCATTTCGGAACGGGAATTGCGCAATCGATCCGTATAACTGGCCCGATTTTGAATCAGCCAGACAATTACTTTTAACCCATTATGGTAAACGCATCTGGTGCCATTCCCTACAATGTACTTCGCCTGTCGCACTTTACGGTCGAAAATGCGCTGGAACCAATCCTGCTCTTCGATCTGCATGGTCAGGTATACCGGGCCAATACAGCGGCCTGCCAGCAACTTGGTTATCTGCCCGACCAGATCAGTAAGCTTCACATCAGTGCTATTTATCCAGATTACAGTCAGGATCAATACGTTATGTTATGGCAAAACCTCCGGCAGCACCATACACTAACGTTCGATCTACCTCAAATTCGGGAGGATGGCACAACCCGACAGGCCGAGGTTGGGATGAATTTTGTCCGGCTCGACGAACAGGATTATCTCTGCTGTTTTGTGCGCGACGTAACAGAACGATCTGAGTTAGACGATACGTTACGTCGAATTTCGGAAGGAACAGCCTCCGATATCGGGATTGACTTTTTTCAGTCGCTGGTGAAGCAATTGACGGCGACACTCAATGTACAATACGCTATCGTGACCGAATGTACCAATATCGAGAAAACCCGCGTCAGAACACTGGCTTTCAGCGTTAATAGCAATTTACACGAAAATATTGAGTACGATCTGGCCGGAACGCCCTGCTCGATTGTCATGAAAGACCGCGAGTTTTACTTCCCTACCGACGTAGCGGCAAATTTCTGGCAGGGAGTTGGTGTAGAGTCTTATATTGGCGTACCGATTCATGATAAATCCGGCGAAGTTATCGGGCATCTATCCGTAAGTGATTCCCGCCCGATGACCAACCATCACAAATACATCGGTATTCTGCGGGTGTTGGCGGCCCGTTCGGGTGCCGAAATCGGACGTAAAGTGGCCGAAGAACGGTTGTTGCAAATCCAGCAACAACTGGAAAACACGGTAGAAGCCAGAACGCGTGAGCTGGCTACTGCCAAAGAAGATGCCGAAGCCGCTAATCGGGCCAAAAGCGAGTTTCTGGCCACCATGAGCCACGAATTACGTACACCACTCAACGGTATTCTGGGTTATACTCAGCTGTTTAAGCGTGATCCCGATTTGACGAAAAGTCAGCAGAATGGCATTAAAATCATGCACGATTGCGCCGAAAGTCTGCTATCGCTCATCAACGACGTTCTGGACTTATCGAAAATTGAAGCCCGGAAAATGGAAGTATTTTCGGAGGTATTTTACCTGCCCGAATTGCTGCATAACATTGCCCAACAAACCCAAATCCGGGCAGAGCAGAAAGGATTATGCTTTGAGACGGATCTGTCTCCGAATCTACCCCAATGGGTCGTGGGCGACGAACGTAAACTGCGTCAGGTTCTGCTCAATTTATTGGGCAACGCCGTCAAATTTACGCCAACGGGTACGGTTACGTTTCGGGCAGATTATAAGCCGGGGCAAGGCCACGAAGCAACATTACCACCTACCATTCGATTCATGATTGAAGATACGGGTGTTGGCATTGCCAATGAGCAACTGGCCAGTATTTTTCTGCCATTTCAGCAAATCCGCGAATCGGTTGATTTTGTGGAAGGTACTGGATTGGGTTTATCGATAACTGACCAGTTGGTAAGACTGATGAACGGTGATCTTTACGTGTCCAGTCAGGCGGGTAGGGGGACACAGTTCCGGCTTTCACTGGCCTTGCCCGAAGCCGCGATTCCCTCCGAAACGAACCCCACTGCTAAACTTAGCCAGCCTATTATTGGCTATGAAGGACCGCGCAAAACAATTCTGGTGGCTGACGATGG
Source organism: Spirosoma endbachense (assembly GCF_010233585.1). NCBI lineage: Bacteria > Pseudomonadati > Bacteroidota > Cytophagia > Cytophagales > Cytophagaceae > Spirosoma > Spirosoma endbachense. The sequence continues at coordinate 8,514,746 of NZ_CP045997.1, read as the reverse complement.
CTGGGAAAATTGTTCCATCCTGACTAATCTGTTGATACCACTGGGGTTTACCGTGATTGAGGCCCGCAATGGGCGCGAGGCTGTCGAGCAGGCTGTAGCCCACAGACCGGATTTGATTTTGCTGGATTTAGTAATGCCTTATTTAGATGGGTTTGGGGCACTGAAGCAGATTCGGACCAATGCCGATACGAATTCAGCCAGAGTTGTTGCGTTCTCGGCGCGGGTATTCGAACAGGACAAGCAAAAGAGCCAACAGGCAGGTTTTGATGATTTTATTGCCAAACCGATTGATTTTGATGCACTGCTGACCACAATAGGCCATCTCCTGAACCTTGCCTGGAAAACCCGGCCTGTTAACGATGCAGCAGCAGAAATGACAACTCGTTTTGACACTATTCCTACAGATACTAGTTCAGTTCCAGATCGTTCGCAACTCGAAGCATTGTACAAACTCGCCAGCATGGGCGATATTCAGGGTATTTTGGCATATCTCGCTGATATTGAGCAGAAGAGTTCGGCGTATAACCGCTTTATCAGCGAAATACGCCGGGCCGCGGGCGAATTCGATACCCGTCAGATACGAAAATACCTTCAAGCTTGCTTAAAGACGTTATGAACGAGTTTATGAATGATGAGTTAGCCGACGACACCGAGTTGGGGCGGTCCAGATCCGCTCATACCATTCTGATTGTAGACGATATGCCCAATAACATAAGCGTGTTGTTCGAAACCTTAACTCGTTTTAACTATAAAGTGCTGGTCGCCCGTGATGGGAAAAGCGCGATCGAACAGGCTGGGCTGGCTCAGCCAGATCTGATTCTGCTGGATGTTATGATGCCGGGCATGGACGGCTTTGAAACGTGTCGTCGGTTGAAACATGCAGAGGCAACTCAGGCCATTCCGGTGATCTTTATGACCGCCTTGTCGGAGACAATCGACAAAGTGAATGGATTCAACATGGGCGCTGTCGATTATATTACCAAGCCCTTTCAGCTTCAGGAAGTTCTTGCCCGCATCAACACGCACCTGACATTACGCCAATTGCAACGCGATCTTGAAAAAGCCAACGCACTGCTCGAAAAACGAGTGGCCGAACGTACTGAATCGCTGTCGAAAGCGCTGGCTGAAGTAGAACAGTTAAAGAACCAGCTACAGGCCGAGAATACCTACCTGCGCGACGAGATTAAACAGACCAGCAACTTTGACGAAATTGTCACCCAGAGTAAAGCATTCGGGAAAGTTCTCCGACAGGTCGAGCAGGTTGCTTCGACCCATACAACGGTGTTGATATTGGGGGAATCAGGCACGGGTAAAGAGCTATTGGCCAGGGCCGTGCATAACCGAAGCAGCCGAAAAAATCGACCACTGGTAAAAGTGAACTGCGCCGTGTTGCCCGCTACGCTGATCGAATCGGAATTATTTGGCCATGAGAAAGGGGCGTTTACCGGAGCAATGATTCAGAAAATCGGTCGGTTTGAGCTGGCTGATGGGGGGACTATTTTTCTGGACGAAATCGGTGAAATTCCAATTGAGTTGCAGGCCAAACTACTTCGGGTGTTGCAGGAAGGGGAGTTTGAGCGAGTGGGAAGCAGTAAAACCCTGAAAGTAAATGTTCGAGTGATTGCCGCCACCAACCGCAACCTCGAAAAAGAAATAAACGAAGGCCATTTCCGGGAAGACCTGTTCTATCGGCTCAACGTATTTCCGATTCAGAGCCTACCCCTGCGCGACCGTAAAGACGACATTCCGCTGCTGGTTCGGCATTTTTGCACCAAACATGGTCCCGGCATCGGTCGCCAGATCGACGATATTCCGAAAGACGTACTCGATGCGCTGATGGCCTACAATTGGCCAGGAAATGTTCGGGAATTAGAGAACATCATCGAACGCTCGCTGATTATTTCGTCGGGCCGTAAACTGGATCTTGGCGATTGGTCAGGCCAGAAGAGTATGCTGTCACTCAAAACCGGCCGGGACGCCTTCGGGCTATTGACAATGGAAGACTGCGAACGGAATCATATCATTTCAGTACTGGAATACACGCGCTGGAAAGTGAGTGGTGAGAGCGGAGCCGCGAAAATCCTCGACATGATTCCCACTACGCTCGACTCCCGAATGAAAAAATTAGGCATTCAACGACCTTAAGAATAGTATTCTAAACCCTTATTCCCAGCACTAACCAAACATCCTCCTTAACGAATCCGGCAGGTGTGGCAGGGTGAGCAAGCTCGCAAATACGTCTTTATCTGCCTTGCGGGTCAATACGATTTCGGATACAGTTTGAATGGTAATGGTGGTGTCAGCTGCTTCGATCAGAGTAATTTCGTCGCCTGCCTGTACGGTTCCTGGTTCTACTACCCGGAAATAAATACCGGATCGACCCTCACGAGCGAAGCGACGAGTCATGCCCGAATCATCGAACCGAACGTTTAGCTTATAACATGGAAACCGGGGTTGCACTGCCCGTAATAGGGCCGAACCAGCACGAAACAGGTCGCCGATGCGTACCTCAGATTCGAGCAACCCCTCAGTAGTCAGGTTTTCCCCAAATAATCCGGGAGCCCAGTCGTCGCGTTCGATTTGGTGCTGCCAATGGGTGTAATGTGCGGTATCATAGGCATATACGGCCTTATCTGGCCCGCCGTGTACGGTCAGATCGGCCTGCCGATCCCCAACGAAGTTGAGCGGTTCTAGTGATACCGGCCCTTCAATGGGGTATTTGAAAATAGCGGTAGTAATCGTTCGCCCGCCCCATTCGACCGAACGAGGCAGACCCACATTGACAGATAGGATGTTCATGAGAATCCTGGTGGTCAAAAGGTTAGGGTTTAGATAGTGCTGGAAGCCACTATCCTGTACGTCGGGGCATTCGTAACCAAACCAGAACTGTTCGTGCGAAAGACTCCTCCGGCAGTACAGACTAATCTGCCGCTTCGTTCCAAAGCTACTATTTTTTAAGCTAAAGGCGGAAAGGGTTTGCCAGCAGAGCCGATGCCTTCACGTGATTGTCCCGATTTACCAAGAGCATTACGAAATATCGTAAATTATTTTTTGAGCACAAAAATAATTTAACAGGCAATTGTCTAATAGACAGGTAGTTGTCTTAAAAATTGAGAGTGGTATAAGTCTTGATTATGTTGAAGTAATCAAGATAACTGCTCATGTGTACTGCCACCTATTTACCTCTTGGGGCGAACGATTTTATCCTAACGCACAGCCGCGACGAAAAAGCCATTCGCCCGGCCGCGCTGCCCCCCCGAACAGTTCGTGTCGACGGAATAGACGTTACTTTTCCACAAGATCCGCAGGGGAAAGGGACATGGATTGCATCCGGGCTACGCTTTGGGACTAGGCGAACGACCGTTTGCTTACTGAATGGAGCCTTTACACCCCACCTGCCCAAACCACCCTATCGGCACAGCCGGGGTTTAGTACCTGTACACGTTTTTGCCTATCCAACGATCGAATCGTTTATTACTACCTATGATTTCAGCAACATTGAGCCACTTACGCTCCTGATCGCCGAAGCAAATCGACTGATCGAACTGCGCTGGACTGGCAATCGACTATTCATGCGCGAAAAAAATCCGGAACAGCCATACATCTGGTCGTCAGCAACACTCTATTCGGCCGATATAATCCGGCAGCGGGAAGGCTGGTTTTGGGATTGGTATCGTCAGAATCCTACCCTATCTGTCGATGCTATTCGGCGTTTTCATCAGGTTGCGGGAAAGGGCGATGCCGAGAACGGCCTTCGAATGAACCGCCAGAATTTCATGCTAACAGTCAGTCTAACGAGCGTTGTCCATCATCAGGAGGACGTAACGATGCTTTACGAAGATTTTACCCAGTCGATAGGTAGCCAACAAACCATCAATCCTTACTATGCAACCGCTTAGTGCACCCCGGCGAAGTTCCGATGTCAGTACACCAACCCGTTTCTGGGAAATAGTACTGGCGTATTTACCCTCATTTCGCTTTGATAGTCCATTTCTTATCCGTCTACGACACTGGGAATACTGGCCATTCGAGGTAGTTTATTTTCCGCTGTTTTTTTACCATATCTGGCTGTCGATCAGGGCGCGTTCCTTGTTTTTCTTTTCGGCGTCGAACCCATCCATCGAAACAGGCGGTCTGTTTGGTGAATCCAAAGCACGTATTCTGGACCGTATCAGCGATGAGTTCAAACCAGCTACCTTGTTCGTTCCCGTATCGACGCCTATTGATGGTATCGTTAGTCGAATGGAAACGATAGGGTTAACGTACCCAATCATTGCCAAACCCAACGTGGGCGAGCGCGGCTGGCGGGTCGAAAAAATTGAGCACACAGAAGCGCTGGTTAGCTATCTGGAAAGTAGCCCGGTCGATTTTCTGATTCAGGAATATGTCGATGAACCACTCGAACTAGGCGTCTTTTATTATCGGATGCCGGGACAGGAACAGGGCGTAGTGTCGTCTGTGGTGCAGAAAGAATTTCTGACCATACGCGGCAATGGGCGCGACTGTGTCGAAAATCTGATCAGGCAGAACGAGCGGGCCATTCTTCAACTGCCCGCGCTTACGGCCAGGTATGGCAACATTTTTCACAAAATTCCGGCCCCAGGTGAAACGTTGACCCTGGTGTCAATTGGAAACCATTGCCGAGGCACCAAATTCCTGGATGCCAACCACCTCATTTCGCCAGCATTAAACCGGGTATTCGACCAGATCAGTCAATCCATTGATGGGTTTTACTTTGGGCGATATGACCTGCGTTGCCGGAGTGTGGCCGATTTATACGCAGGGAAACACATTCGAATTATGGAGCTAAACGGTGCAGGAGCTGAACCTGCCCACATTTACCAGCCAGGTTTTTCGTTGCGTGAAGCCTACCGGGTACTGTTTCAACACTGGCGTGTTCTGTTTGATATCAGTCGTGAGAACCACCGCCGGGGAGTGTCTTATATGACTCTTCGGGAAGCGATTGACATGTGGAAACGTACGAAGAAAAATAAGAGCCTAACGGCCTAATATACTGCCAATTACATTGCCAGTCAATCATTAACTTTTTCAGAATGAGCTCGTTGTTTGCTTCTATAAATATGGACCTAAAGGGGCTAAGCGTACTCTTAACGGCTGGCCCTACGCAGGAAGCCATTGACCCGGTACGGTACATCAGTAATCACTCGACCGGTAAAATGGGCTATGCGCTCGCAGAAGTGCTGGCCGAGCGCGGAGCAAAGGTCATACTCGTCAGTGGTCCTACAAATTTGACCGCCAGGCATGCTGCCATCAACGTTATACCGGTCCGTTCGGCGGCTGAGATGTACGCAGTTTGTCAGCATCACTTCCCGAAAGCGACAATTACGGTGCTGACTGCTGCCGTTGCGGATTATACACCGAAGGTTGTTGCCGACCGGAAAATCAAGAAGCAGGAAACAGAGTTTTGTCTGGAACTCGTCAGAACAGTGGACATTGCGGCCCGTCTGGGGCAGCAAAAACGTAATGATCAGCTTATGATTGGTTTTGCGCTGGAAACCGATAATGAACTAGCGAATGCTCAGGCGAAATTGGTTAGCAAAAACCTGGACCTTATTGTGCTCAACTCGCTTAGAGATGAAGGTGCGGCTTTCGGGCACGATACGAACCAGATTACCCTCATCCATCGTAACGGAGCGATTCACCGCTTCGGGCTGAAATCTAAGCGGGCAGTAGCCTGCGACATTGCCGACCAGATTGGCATTATACTACCTGTATCAATTTATCAATCAACTCATCAACAAACACAAAAACCATGAATCGACAATCAATTTTGGGGAGCTTAGTGAGCGTACTACTGGCTGTATCTCCGGTACTTTCAGTAGTAGCTTTTGGGCCTGATTCAAACCACATTTATATGGAGAAGCCACCCCGTCGGGTAGAGAAAACAGAAGCAGACTGGAAAAAGATACTGACACCCGCCCAGTTTGCCGTCACGCGAAAACAAGGCACCGAGCGTCCATACAGCAGTCCACTGGCCAATAACCACGAACACGGAATCTACCGCTGTGTTTGCTGTCATGAACCCCTGTTTAGCTCGGATACCAAGTTTGAATCAGGAACGGGCTGGCCAAGTTTCTACGCTCCACTCCGTAAAAGCGTCATAAAAGATCTGTCAGATGCCAGTCACGGTATGCTTCGAACCGAAGTGCAATGTGCAGTTTGCGATGCACACTTGGGCCATGTTTTCGATGATGGTCCTGCCCCAACGGGTCTTCGTTATTGCATGAACGGTGTAGCTTTAGAGTTCGTCAAAAAATAGTAAACGAATAAATACCATGCGATTCATTCAGATTTTGACACTCGGATTCTGGCTGCTTACGAGTTGCTCGCAGGCTCAGGACCTGGAAACCGCACCTGCCCGACTACCCAAACTGAAACCCGGCGAAGCCGTGGCTACGTTTGCTGGTGGATGTTTCTGGGCGCAGGAAGAAGGATTCGATCAGATTAAGGGAGTTCGGGAGGTTATTTCCGGCTATTCCGGGGGTACTGTTGCGAACCCAACCTATCAGGAGGTCGGTACTGATGAGACTGGTCATGCCGAGTCAGTACAAGTCTATTATGACCCAACTGTAGTTAGTTACCGCGATTTACTCGATGCGTTCTTTGCCGGTCACGATCCAACGACACTCAATCGGCAGGGCCCCGACGTCGGACGCGATTACCGTTCGGTGGCGTTTTATCGTACACCCACCGAAAAGCAGGAAATCCTGACTGCAATTCAACGGGTGAATGCGTCAAAGCACTATGCCAACCCGGTCGTTACGGAAGTCGTGCCCTTCAGCGTGTTCTATCCCGCCGAACAATACCACCAGAATTACTGCCAGTTGCATCCCAAACAGCCGTATATACAGCACGTATCACTACCCAAGGTAGAAAAGCTGCGCCACGCCATGAAGGGAAAACTGAAACAGGAGGGGTAAGCCCTTCCTGCTCTAGCTGTCGGCAAATGGCGGAATACGTCGGATTGGAAGGGAGCAATGCTTCCTGTCTCAGGCAGTAACAACGCGAAATCCATTGCCAGCTTTTTTTACGAAAGTTATAGCTGGCTTGATAAAGAAATCCATTAACGATACACATGAAACAGGCAATCCCCTTTATCCTGCTGATTCTGGTGTTTGGCGGCTGTATCAAGCCCAAAGATCTGGTGCCCTTAGGCAACGGGGGGATACCAGTCAGCACTATTGATCCGGCTCTGGCATTTGATACAACCGGTCAGCAATTACGTGCGTCCGGGACGTTCCAAAATGGGGTTCATACCGTAAGTGGAACGGTGCGGCTGTATGAACGTAATGGCAGACAAACACTGGTTTTTAAAAATTTCCAAAGCGATGTAGGGCCTGACTTACGGATCTATTTAGCCACGGATACGCAAGCCAGAAATTTCACTGAGGTTAGTATGCTAACCGCTACCGGCTACTTTTTCGTAGATGTACCTGAAGGCATTTCACGAAACCAGCAACGATACGTACTAATCTGGTGTAAACGATTTTCTGTGCATTTCGGAAATGCGGAGCTGAAATAAGCGCGACCAGTACGAAAGGCACGACACAATTGTACCTAAAAACCCAATTCATGAACTACCTCATACCTGCATATCTGATCGTACCCCTGCTTTTATTGAGTAAGTTATCTGCTGTCGCTCAAGGGTGTAGCGATGCTGGCTTCTGCACCATCGGTGCCCTGAAACAGCACGGGACGGCTGACAGCAAAGGGCAAAAAATTACCCTTCTGCTACCGGTAGGATTGGGGGATGAAGGAGTTTTTGTGTTTGCACCGGGCATTCAATATGATAACCAACTGTCGGCAAAGTGGGCTATTCAGGCAAAACTTACCGCCAATTACGCCAGCGGTAATTTAGGAAACGCTACTGGCCTGGGCGATGTGATTCTATCGGGCACATACACATTGCCGGCTAAAGCTAAGTGGGCAACCTCGGTAACGGTGGGTGCCAAACTGCCGCTAAATGGAGGAAATCTGAAAAGCGACGGCCGTCCACTGCCAATGCAATACCAGAGCAGCCTTGGCACTATCGATTTAATAACCGGCATTTCGGTAAGTGACAGTCGATGGCAATTTTCGGCTGGCTGGCAGCAACCGCTGACCGGCACTAACGATAATTCATTCTTACCCAATCTGAGTAATAAACCCGAAGCGCCAGCCTATCCGCCATCGAATCAGTTTAATCGCAAAGCTGATGTACTGGCTCGTGCCGCTTACACATGGGCAATAAATACTCGATTTAGCCTGAATGGTGGATTGCTGGGTATTTATCACCTGACAGAAGATACGTACACGAATGCAGCTGGCAATTCAGTCAGGATCAGCGGCTCTCAGGGACTCACACTAAATGCAACGCTGGCCGGCTGGTGGTCTGTAAACCCCAAAATGCGCATCGGCTTTACGGCTGGAACACCCCTGGCAACCCGTGAGGTTCGGCCCGATGGTCTTACGCGTAGTATTGTTTTTGCACCCGAAATCAGCTGGCTTTTTTAACCATCTTTCTCCTTTTAACGAACATGTCAACGTATACGCGCGTTGTGCTTGCTCTGTTTATGAGCGGGACAATGCTAATCACACATGCCCAACCGGCAAGTTTAGACGACTCGACACGAAGCCGTATTGTACCGCTCAGCGAACAACGTGATTTGTTGGACGTAGTCAGGAAGTTACTTCCATTTATGACGCTGAAAAACGAAGATACCGTTACCATGCCGCTTGGACGCACATTCGTGTGGCTGCTGCCCGTGGTGGGGTATACGCTACAAACGGGTTTTTTAGGCCAGATTCAGGGTAATGTTATGTATCGTCGTCCTGGTGCCAATGCCTCGACCATCATTCCGGCGGTGGCCTACACGCAGAATAATCAATTGTTTTTTGCTACCCGGCTTAACACCTGGACACCAGATAACCACTTCAACTGGGTAGGCGATTATCGACTCTATAAATACCCACAAGCTACGTTTGGAATTGGCACATCGACTAAACCAACGGATGAACTCAACATTGATTTTACTTATTTACGACTCTATCAGACGTTGCTCAAACGAGTCAGACCGAATACGTATATAGGTATCGGTTATCATCTGGACTATCACTGGAACATTCGAACGCTCACCTCGCAAAACGACCAGGCTACTATACCCAATTACACGGTAGGAACACAGGGCCGGTCGGTGTCGTCCGGGGTATCGTTCAATCTGCTCTACGATAGCCGGATGAACTCACAGAACCCTGAGCCATCTGCCTATCTTAATCTGGTATTTCGCCCTAACTTTAGAGCGTTGGGCAGCGATGCCAATTACCAGAGCCTGACCCTGGAAGGCCGGAAATACGTCACCTTACCGTCGGCTTCGGATGCATTGCTGGCTTTATGGTCCTACAATGCATTTACATTTGGCGGAAATGCTCCCTATCTTGACTTACCGAGCACAGGGGGGGATATGTACGAAAATTCAGGCCGGGGTTATTTGCAGGGGCGTTTCAGAGGGCGAAACCTGTTGTATCAGGAGGCTGAATATCGTTTCCCTATTACCCGAAATCGACTACTTGGCGGAGTCGTTTTTGTCAATAATCAGATTGCCTCTGAAGCGCTTACGAACCGGCTTGGTCCATTTGCACCGGGCGCAGGCGTTGGCCTTCGGTTGACTACCAATAAATTCTCCCGTCTGAACGTGGCGATTGATTATGGTTTTGGGTTAAACGACTCCCAAGGGCTCTTCTTCAACTTCGGCGAGTATTTCTGATTTTCTAGTGGCACATTGCGATTTGAAACGCTTCATCAAGTGGGGCCTGAGCTATGGGCTGTATAGAATCCGTGTAGAGAATCAGCCAGTTGTCGGCCTGCTCCAGACGGCCACGCAGCTGAACAGGTCGGCCAATGTCGGTCAGGATACTGGCGTTAAGCGATTGCCCCGTTGGCCCGACAATCAGGTAGTAATTAGCCTGCCCTTGGCTGTTACGTACCGATAATAAAGGCGGAATACCGCCTGAAATGCACCGTACTGCACACGAACGATGCGGCCGTCCTTCACCCGGCTTCATCACACCAAGCATGCATTTCGGATCGGTGATTTCGCCTGTTACTGTTATCATACCCAGATTGCCCGTTTCTGTCATAGGTTGAGCCTGAGTTCTGCCTGATTCAGGCCGGAGAGGCTGTGCTGGAACTGAAACACGGACTAATGCGTCGGCTTCTTCGGTCAATTCAAGAGCTGCTTTGCCATCGTGGTAAATGAGTGTCCCTCTTACTGTTAACGTTTTATTGGTTAACGATCCCTGCTTCGCTTCCCACTGATTGAGGGTCGAATCGGCGCCCCGTTTGTTATAGCCGATGAGCAACACACGCTCAAAAAGAAGCGCATTTCCGACAGCCTGTTTTACCGGAATTCGCAAAAAGGGTACGGGTGTCCGAATTAACTCACCTTCTAAAGTGGTTAGTTTGCCATACTCAAATACGGCTCCCGAAAAACCTTGCTGCTGCCACACAAGAAGCCCCGCAAGCAGGGGCAAAACTACCGCAAGTACTAGTATAGCCCAACGAACCGCTTTTCGAAATGGGGTTGGCACATCGGCCTGCCAGCCGATATAAAAATCATTGTCTGGTTTCATCTAGACTGAAGAGTAAAAAGAGTAAATGAGCGAAATGGGGCATAGGGCCTCAATTTCCATTAAATGAACGCTGGTGGTTGGGGTGTTCCGGGCGGGTTAGGCGTTGGGTTGACCCAAACTGTTGTACCCATGCATTTTACGGCATAGGTTTCCACTTTTTCGGTGAACGGAGGGGGCGACTGCCCGTTATGTGGCAGATACTGATAACCATGCCAGGGGCAGGTGATGCAACCATCAATGATTTTACCCTCGCCTAGTGGCCCATTCTGGTGCCGACATTGATTATTGACTGCCGATAGTTTACCGTCATACCGGAAAAGGGCAATGTTCTGTCCATTAATCATCAGCGTTTTTGCCCGATTTTCGGCAATGTCACGTACGTCGCATACCTGAACAAAACCGTTCGTTTCCTGACCTGATGGATGTATATCACGCCGTTGGCTCACGATGGCTGCGGCCAGATGAAGGCCAATAAGTTTGAGCATCCCCAGGCCAAGCAACATCGCATAAACGACTGAGGTTTCCTGCTGCAATACGCCCAGCAATACATGCATCACGATCAGGCCATAAGCTACGTAAACACCCATATGCAGCGTTTTCCAGATGCGGGGAGTCAGGTTTTTGAGCCAGAAATCGTGGCTCGTAGCAGCCATCAGGAATAGAATCAGCAGCGCAAAAAATCCCAGTGTCTGAAACGGAAACTGGGAAAAATGCCGATAGTCCGGTTCTGAGGTAAATAGTGAAATCAGCGGATCGACGTTTCCATGCGAATGGAACTGAATCAGGCCGAATAGGCCATGTACCGACGCGATCAGAAACATAGTTACCCCCAGATGCCGTCGGTTGTAGAGCAACGGTAAAAAGCGAGGGTTGAGTCGACAGAGTGGCCCAATCGCCAGGATGATGTGCAGCATCAGAAAGGCAAGCGTACTGGTCGCCCGAATGATAACCGTTTCGGCCGTTACATCGGGAAATAATACCATCTGGAGACCGCAGAAAATGACCAGATACAATCCCACAAAACTCGTAATGGCCCAATCGTATCGTGTTTTCTGACGGTTCCAGGAAACAGCTTGGTAGTGTAGTCCCATGATGGCTTAAAAATGAATGGTTTGTAGCGTCGTGTGATGGATCTCATCCACGAGCGTAATGGCAGGATGACTACTCGAATCAGGCAGGGGAAACCGATAGACGCCCGATACCTCCAGCGTTCCGACGGCAAGCGGATTTGCCCCGGTTCCAACCCGAACAACGATCGAGGGAACTTCCAGCGGTTGCCGGACAACTAGTTCAAGCTGTCGCATCGATGATTGAGCTTCCCGGCGCAGATTAACTGATATACCCGGCTTGTCGACGGCCTTTATCAGTATCGGTAGGGCCGGGGCTAGTGGCTGGCTGATCAGTTGCTCCTGTATGGGTGGTATTCTGTTCAATTGCAAAGCGGCCACGAAACCAATCGGCAGACCGATGGCCAGTAGAAACCACATGATGCGGTGTGTCCGCCGAAGTTTTACGTTCATGGCAATGAGGGTTTAGAATCGGTAGGCGAGGGAGGTTGATGCTGTAGTAACTTCCGTAAGAGTAACGGCCAGAGTGCGAAAGAGCCGGGCAGGAGCAACAGCCGAACGGCCAGACTTAGTGTTTTCGCTTCTTCGTCAAGGCGAGAAGCACCCCAGCCAATGAAATACAGTCCAAATACGGCTCCAACGAACAAATAGCCATAAAACAGCATGATAAATATTTCGATCATTGTATTGTCAGTTAAGCCCGGTTATAGATTTTTACGACTGTTTCGCGCGTCATACGCCCCGTATCGCTCACCAGAAAGGCAATTAAATCCGCTATTTTTTCGGCCGGAACCCAGTAAGCCGAATCTGCATCGGGCATGGCGGCCCGGTTCGCTGGAGTATCTACCGTACTGGGTACAACTACCGTAGCCGTGGTGTGATGCAGTTTACCCGCTGCATTGATGAGTTTGGCCAGTTCAAAAACCAATGCCTTGCTGAGGGCATAGGCAACCATGCCTTTGCCTTCGGCAGGATTTAGCGTGGGCCGTGCGCCAATCAATATAAACTGACCTCCACCCTGTTGTTCGAAGCGACTCATCAGGGGTTTGATGATGTTAAATGCTGACATGAAGTTGAGGTCAATCATTTTTTCCAACAGGCGACTATCGGTTTCCTGTATTGTTCCCATGGCAAAACCTCCCACCAGCAATACGACCGCCCGCAGATCGAAATCGGCAGTTGAGGTCATGAACGCATCAACGCTGGCCTCATCCAGCACATTCACCACATACGAACGAACGTTTGGCAGATGGTCATAGAGTTTTATATCGCGGTCGGTGCTAAAGGTTGCCAGAACCTGATATCCTTGTTGATGGAGATGCTCAACAACGGCTTTGCCCAGATTGCCTGCTGCTCCTGTAATTAGAATTGTTTTCATGATGGGATTAGTGATTTTTGGTAAATTTTATTCATTATCAGGTTGTTAGATGGTATGGCGTCAGCTGTCGTGCTGTCATTATCCAACAGCACATCTGAATTCAGGATCGCCCGAAATAGCTACATCATGTATCGTTTAACCTATCCTTCGTCTTTGCTCCACCACAATACCTGATAGCTCTGGCAGCCATTTCTCTCTCCGGACAAGTGCATCGCCATGGTTCGGCACTGGCCAAAACGTCGGCGGTAGTTGCGCCGGTAAAGCCAGCCCGCTAACCACATTCCCGTAATAGGCCCGACGAAATAAAGCCACCAGCCCGTCCATAGTTGTGCAGAAAAAGCGGAGCTAACCGTACGAGCCGGATTGATGCTCATCCCCGAAATAGGGGCCTCAAAGGTGATGTATAGCGCCACAACTAGGCCTACAAAGTATCCCGTGAAGGGAGCCAGCCGGAAAGAGTTACTGAGTGTAAGCACCATCATTAACATCCCAAAGGCCATTGCAAACTCGAACCCTAAGGCTGTCCAGATACCGGTTGGGCCAGGCTGCGTGGCCACGAAGTTCACCGTTGGGTGGGCCAAATAATTGGGAATAAGCCAGTACAGCAACGCAATTGCCAGTGAACCACCAACAAATTGCGCCAGAATGTAAGCCAGCGCATCAATGGTAGAGATCCGGTTAAGTCGCCATTGGGCAATGGTAACGGCCGGATTCAGGTGTGCCCCCGACCGTTTGCCCCAGCCTGAATAAATCAGGCCAATGGCCGTAAGCCCCATCGCGATACCGATCAGCGCCCGACGAATCATGGACGATGGGATAACCTCCCGAATCGGAAAGGCAGGATGCTCCACAACAATTACGACCAATGAGGCTGAGATCATGAACATCCCCAATGCCCAGGCTTCAATCAGGTACAGAGACCAGTTTTTCTGAAGAGTTTGCATCTTTAATACGGGGTAATTGTGCCGGATAGTCTGCTAACAGTTTGACAATGGCCCCTACCGACCATGCCTGATTGGCGGTTCCACGACCTTGCTGCGGGTGTAAGCCGTCGAAAATTTCGGAGATTCCGAACAAACAGTCGTGCTCATAAAAATGCTGTTTTAACGTAGCCAGTTCGGTATACATCCGCTTACGCATTGTGACCGAATCACCATGAACCCGGAAATAAGCGGGCCAGTATTCGCCCAGCAAAAACGGCCAGACAGTTCCCTGATGGTAGGCAGTGTCGCGCAGCCACGAGTCGCCCCCATACACAGCCACAAAAGCCGGATCAGTGGGTGCGAGCGTCCGCAGTCCATAAGGAGTATATAAATGCTTATCGACCGTTGCCAGAATTTGTTGCTGGTCGGCCTTGTTCAGCAGGGGAAACGGCAAACTGAGCGCATAGATCTGATTGGGACGAATGCTGCTATCGGGCGATCCACCAGGAATCACTACGTCGTTCAGATACCCTTTCTCGTTCCAGAAAGCAGGCCGAAAACTCTCCTCAAACCGTCGGAGCATGAGCGCATATAAATCGGGTTTTCGATGCAATTGCTTTGCGAAATAAATCGTGATCTTCAGCGCATTATACCAAAGTGCATTAATCTCAACCGGGCAGCCGTGGCGAGGAGTTACGACATAATCGCCTACGCGGGCATCCATCCAGGTCAGCTGAGCTGTACCTTTTCCGCCGTATAACAATCCATCGTCGGTAACATGAATGCCATAGCGAGTACCGCTTTTGTGCGCATTCAGAATAGCCAGCAACTGCTCGAAATGCTGTTCGATAAATGCCAGATCGTTGAATCGCTGGTGGTATTCATAAAGAACCACAAACAACCAGAGTGTAGCGTCTATGGTATTGTACTCAATCGGGTCCTGGCTATTGTCGGGGAAGCGGTTGGGCAACATGCCATCGTCCAGATAGCGAAAAAAAGTGGCCAGAATCCGTCGGGCTGTCTGCTGATGACCTAACGAAATGCACAGACCACGTAGCGCAATCATTGTGTCGCGCCCCCAATCGGTAAACCAGTGATAGCCCGCAATAATCGTCTCGCTTTGAGCGGCCGGCGATCCGGCGGCCGGCGATCCGGTTGATTGTCGCTGTACGATGAACTGGTTGGCCGAAGCGACCAGATCCTGTAAAAACGGTTCAGTCTGGCTTTGGCGAAGCTCTTCGACTCGCCTGACTTCCGAAGCCCTTAGGTCGGCGGGGGCCGGAATCAGGAGTTTCTCGTCGGTCGAAAAGGTAAGAAAACACTCTTCGCCCGGCTCCAATCGGGTCTCTACATGGCCAATTGAATAAGCATCTTCCGTGAAATCCAGGCCGCGCTGTTGTTCTTCCCGGTACGTAAACTGATTATACCAGGCGCGATTTTCGGTAAACGCTCCTGATGAAAACGCCCAATACACAGGTGCTGCTCCATAATGAGCATAGAGTTTCAGGTAGGGATAGGTCTGAGCAATGTAGTAGTTCGCATAGTCGCTCTGGTGAAACAGGCTATGGTAATCACGCTGAACGAACAACGGCATTAGCTGAAGCGTAACCGCCTTTTTGCCGAGGTTTTGGTAAACAACCATTGTTGTGTTGGCCATTTGTACCATAAACACGGTTTTAGAAATGCGATGTTCTCCTGCCTGATAAACCCATTTGGGTAATGGCAATCGTTCGAAAGAGACCAGGTGTTGCCAGCCCTGCGGATGAACAAAGTCGCCATAACGATTGCTCGACAAAGCAACTGCACCCTGCTCCGTCAACAGCGTTTCGTCAACTTTCGAGACCAGCACCTGCCGGTCGGTGGGTGGGTGCTGCGCGGCAACAAGTAATCCATGATACCGTCGGGAATTGGCCCCTGCCAGTGTACTGCTGGCATAGCCCCCCAACCCATTGGTGATGAGCCATTCGCGCTGGGCGATGTCATCAAAATTGCTGGTTAGAACGTAATGCATAAGGTTTGGGTTTGGTATTTGTAGTTGGTTGGCTGGCTGGCCCGCCGACTTCTTGTGGTGCCTGTTTAGCATGATAGCGTGGTGTCGGTTTTTTGTGATGTCAGTTTCTCAAAACTGACATCACGAACCACCGAACCAGAAAACTGGCGTTCTTAGCCAATCAGATCGGCGACTACGCCGGTCCAGCCCGTTTGGTGGCTGGCACCCACGCCTTGGGAATTGTCGCCGTGAAAATATTCGTAGAACAAGACGAGATCTTTGAAGTGCGGGTCAGTGGCATACCGGTTTTCCTTGCCGTTGACCGGCCGATGGCCGTTGGTATCGGGTTGAAAAATGCCCGTTAGCCGCTGAGCCAGCATAGAAGCCGCTTCGCCAAGTGCTACCCGGTGGCCAGAGCCTGTCGGAAACTCAACCCGTACCTGATCGCCGTAGTAGCTATGATACGTTCGGAGGGCGCAAATGAGCAGGTAATTCATCGGCATCCAGATCGGTCCTCTCCAGTTGGAGTTGCCGCCAAAAAGCCCGCTCGACGATTCGCCGGGTTCGTAGCGCAGACCAAATTCCTGTCCGTCGATATGCACTGAGTAGCCATTTTCGTGGATTTTTGAGATAGACCGAATACCACCCGGTGCCAGAAACTCTCGTTCGTCGAGCATGGCATGAAGCAATCGCTCTAACCGCTCCGGCGGAATCAATGTCAACAGCAGATCTTCGTTTTCGGCAATGTCATCGACAACCACATGCATCTTGCCCTGCTTCTGATACTGCTGAAACCAGCGCATCCGTTTGGTGAAATCAGGCAGTTTGGTAAAGATACTTTTCGGAATTTTCAGGACGGCAAACATGGTAGAAAGGCCCACTAATGATCTGATCTTCAGTGGAATATAGTGATCGCCGGGCAGTTCCAGAATATCGTAAAAGAACCCCTCATTCTCATCCCAGGAGCCATCCCAGTCTTCGCCCATGCGGTTGAGCGATTCGGCAATGTAAACGAAATGCTCAAAAAACTTGGTTGCGACGTCCTCGTATGTGACATCGGTTTTGGCGATTTCGAGTGCCATTTCCAGCATATTCAGGCAATACATCGCCATCCAGCTTGTACCATCGGCCTGTTCGAGCCGACCCCCACCGGGAATCTGATTGCTGCGGTCAAATACACCAATGTTGTCTAAACCCAGAAATCCACCTTCGAATACGTTGTTGCCTTTTGCGTCTTTGCGGTTCACCCACCACGTAAAATTGAGCAGCAGTTTCTGAAATACCCGTTTCAGAAAATCTACGTCGCCCACGCCCGTCCGTTCGGCATCTAGCTTGTAAACCGCCAGGCACGACCAGGCATGAACGGGTGGGTTTACATCACCAAAAGCCCATTCGTAAGCGGGCAGCTGCCCGTTTGGATGCATGTACCACTCGCGCAAAAACAGAATCAGTTGATTTTTAGCAAATTGAGGATCTATTCGGGCCAATGGTACGCAATGAAAAGCCAGATCCCAGGCCGCATACCAAGGATACTCCCATTTGTCGGGCATTGAAATGATGTCCTCATTATTGAGCGTCCGCCATTGATGATTACGACCGTTTTTGCGTTCGGTAGCCGGAGCAGGCTGGCCGGGGTCGCCGTTGAGCCACTGTGGTATATCAATATGATAAAACTGCTTTGACCAGAGCATTCCTGCAAAGGCCTGTCGCTGAATCTGTTTCGTTTCGGCATCGGCTTTCTGTGCCTGAATGGCGGCATAAAACTGGTCGGCTTCTGCAATACGTCTGGCGAAAAGTTCGTCAAATTCAGCCCCCAGAGGTTGACTGTTCGTGGCTTGTGTCAGCCGTAGTTTTATCGTAATGGATTCGCCGGCAGGTATGATAACCTGATAAAGGGGGGCCACTTTTGATCCTTCAACTCGTTGCGTTACTCCGTCGATAGCGCCACCAATGATGGCCTGGTGAAAAGCATCTTTGGTAAACGGATGTGCATTTGGAACGCCAAACAAACGGTCTGTATTGGTCTCATTTTCAGTAAACAGCACTTTGTCGGTCTGCTCAAAATACAGCGTATAGTCGCCCTGTTCAGGATGCTCAGTGGTCACACTACCAGAGCCTTCTCCGTCTGGACCTCGCCGGATGCGTGGCTTTCTGTCGAGCTGCCCAAATGACCAGCCATTCCGAAACCAGAGCGTTGGCAACAGATGCAATGGAGCTGCTTCAGAACCTCGATTATAGGCAGTAATCCGAATCAGGATATCATGGTCAGCGGCTTTAGCATACTCCGTGAATATGTCGAAATACCGACTTTCGTCAAAAATGCCGGTGTCCAACAGCTCATATTCAGGTTGATTGCGGTCGCGGTAACGATTCGTCTCAACAAGATCAGCATAGGGGAAAGCCCGTTGCGGATACTTGTAGAGGTGTTTCATATAGGAATGTGTCGGCGTACTGTCCAGGTAATAGTACAGTTCCTTCACGTCTTCGCCATGATTGCCTTCATTGCCCGTTAGCCCGAAGAGCCGCTCTTTCAGGATCGGGTCATGACCATTCCAGAACGCCAGTGCAAAACATAGCCGTTGTTTGTCGTCCGAAATACCGGCAATCCCATCTTCACCCCAGCGATAAGCCCGCGAACGGGAATGATCGTGTGTAAAATACTCCCAGGCGTTTCCATGGGTGCTGTAATCTTCGCGGACGGTTCCCCACTGCCGTTCCGACAGATAAGGACCCCAATGCAGCCAGTCGTATTGACCAGTATATTGCTCCTGCAACCGAAGCTGTTCGGCTGATTGACGTGTTTGCTTTTTTTGCGGTTTCATTAGAAAAGGTTTGGTGTTTGTAGAGATGCCTGCCTGCGTCTCATGACCAGATGGTTTATACTTTGGTACAGTCAGCTGATTCAGTGGTGTCGGGTTCTCAAACCCGACGAGAGAGGTTTCTTAAAACCTTGTTCATATCATGCTTACGAGGTTTTAAGAATCGCCATGGCGAACCGTCTTCTCTGTGTCGGGTTTGAGAACCCGACACCACTGAATCAGTGAAACGGCTTTCTGTTAGGCGGGGGCATTGGCTATATTTTGCGTCAGCCAACCCCTGCAGCGGACGGGTGTAAACAGAAATTATTTTATTACCCATTATCTTCAAAACCAGGATACAGCGTCATGCCACCATCGACAACGAGGGTATGGCCGTGAATGTAATCGGCTTCGTCGGAGCAAAGCCAGGCAACGGTCGAGCCAATGTCGGAAGTTTCGCCGATTCGTTTGTAGGGAATGAGCCGCATGAGACTCGACAGGGCTTGTGGTGTTTCCCAGGCTCCCCGGTTGATGGGTGTTCGAATAGCGCCAGGAGCTACACTGTTGACCCGAATTTTGTAGCCACCCAACTCCTGCGCAATGGATTTCATAAGCAGCATCACCCCACCTTTGGAGGCTGCATAGTTCGAATGGCCTGCCCAGGGAATAATTTCGTGGACTGAACTCATACAGATAATTTTGCCGATAGACTGCGAAACGTCCGGGCGTGTACCACGACGCAGGAACTCACGGGCGGCTTCGCGGGCGCATAAAAATTGACCAGTCAGGTTCACATCCAGCACAAACTGCCAGTCTTTGAGCGTCATGTCGATAAATTTTGCATCCTTCTGCAAGCCTGCATTCGCCACCAGAATATCGACCGTACCGAAGGCATCAACCGCATCGGCAAACATCCGCTGTACCTGATCTTCTTTACTCACGTCAGCCTGTGCGAGCAGTGCCTGACCACCGTTTTCCTGAATCAGGCTGGCAGCTTCTTCTGCCCCGGCTGGGTTGCCAATGTAGTTGATCACAACGCTGGCTCCTTCACTGGCTAACGCAATGGCAGTCGCTTTACCAATGCCCGAGCTGGCACCGGTGACAATGGCTGTCTGGCCAACTAATCGTTGATTTGGTTTCTGAAACATGAGAGATATTACCTTGAAAAGTGACTGTTTTTTGTAGTTTTGATACAACCCCAACCGACCTGGTTATGAGTGTTACTGAAGCCTTCGGCGACGTGGCTATCCAAATGGCCCAGATGGCTCCCGACAAAATCGTTACGCTAAAAGCATCGCCCCATCTATCTGCCCGGCTCGAAACCCTGGTTGATCGAAAAAAAGATGGAATTATCACAAGCGAAGAGAGCGTTGAACTGGAGCAGTTTTTGACGCTGGATTTATTTATCAGTTTAACTAAAGCCCGCGCCCGGCTCTTGTTAACGAAATGAGACAGGCAATACCCGCTAAGGTTCGGGAATTGGTGGCTAATCGTGCAGAGCATCGATGTGAATACTGTCGGTTTCATGAGGACGATTTGTTTTTCTCGTTCGAGGTTGACCATATTGTTAGTATCAAACACGGGGGCGGTAATGAACCTGAAAATCTAGCGTTCTCCTGTCCGCACTGTAACAATCATAAAGGGTCTGACCTGACGACGATTCTTGACGATTACAACGACATTGTTCGCCTGTTTAATCCGAGGATCCATGAGTGGGCTTCTCATTTTCAGACTGTTGACGGAGAGATTATTTCCCTAACTTGAATCGGACAGGCTACAATTAAAATACTTCGCTTCAACCAGGCTGATCTTGTGATTTTACGCCAATTGCTGACACAGGCCGGACGATATCCTTAATAATCCATTGGCTTCGCTAGTTTTCCTCCGTTGAGCGTTCTGATTTTGTATAAGCCAGTATGGGCCGTGAGGTAGAGCGTTTTGCCGTCGTCTCCCCAGGCCATGTTGGCCGGGCGTTCGGGGCCGATGATTTTGCCGAGATACTTCCCTTCGGGCGAAATGATCCAGACACCACCCGGTGCTGAAGCAAAAATGTACCCCTTCGTATCGACTTTGATGCCGTCTAAAGCCTCGTCATCGTCGGTGTTGTTCATGTCGAAGAAAACCTTGCCATTTGTTAGTGTGCCATCGGGTTTTACCTCAAAGCGCCAGAGCGTTTTGGTATTGTGAATGTCCCGAATGTCCCAGTTGGAGACGTAGAGGTATTTTTCGTCGGGCGAAAATGCAATCCCGTTTGGACCACCTAAATTGGTCGTCAATAAATCGGTTTTGCCGTTTCGGATGCGGTATACACCCGAATGAGGTTGCTCTTTACGTGAATCGGCAAAGGCATTTGGCAGACCATAGGGCGGGTCGGTGAAATACACATCACCATTACTTTTTACGGTCAGATCGTTGGGGCTATTCAGTTTTTTACTGTCGTAACCATCCGATAAAATGGTCATTGGCCCTTTGATTTCGTCGCGGATTATCCGCCGATTCCCGTGCTGACACACAATCAAATGGCCAGCGGGGTCAATGGCCAGTCCGTTGGAACCTGGCTGGTGGTACTCGCCGATGTCGAAACCAGTATAGCCCGTTTTAGTCATGTACACCGTTATGTTACCCATTGCCGGGTCGTGCTTGTAGATGACGTTGGCGTTTGGATCGCTGAAGAGCAGATAGCCGTCAGGGTGCCATACCGGCCCTTCGGTAAATTGAAACCCATCAGCTACTTTCTGAATCCGGGTGCTGGGGTCCATCACCTGTTTCAATTCATCCTGTACCATTGTTAACAGGCCGAGGTTCTTCCACTCTGCTGGTATCGGCTTTTCAGCATAAAAATCGAGGGTTGCACTCCGAATCCAGACGTAGTTGTTGGGCAAATCGGCGATAGGGCCGTTCGTTACCAGCACGGCCAATTCGATCGTTTCGCCGGGTTTGGCACTATCCGTGAGCCATACGCGCTGTCGGGCGTTATAGCCATTGATAACACCATTGGCCCTGGCCCCAAACGATTTTCGGAGCGTGCCATTTACCCAGACCTCGCTGTAATCGTCGGCTACAAGTTCAAACAGAACCCGCGAACCCGTTACGGGAACTGTTCCAACTGTTGCGGGAATCGTTATAGTTGTTCGATACCAGACGTGGCTCAGTAACCCATTCCCACGCCGGGTTTCCAGATCAGTTGCGGCTACGGCTGACCATTGCGCCTGTTGAAAGGCCGGAGTTCCACAGCGTGGCTCAAGTGTATATGTACTGACTGGTTTACCCGTTGGATAGAGGAGGAGTTTATCGGTCGTCGACGGGCCGGGTGCATTGAAAGAGGCTGGTTTAATTTGAGCGTCCAGACTTTGCCAGTTCGCGTTTACCAGTTGACTTCCTGCTTCTGTTCGCAAATCGACTACCGTTATGGGATTGCCCCAGGCTAATTCCCGAATTTCCTGCGCCCGCACCGAAACCAGTGTCAGGATCAATACGGCAAACGAAAGAAAAGGCTTCATAGTTAGTCGAGTTTAACCGCTATACCAACTTTCGCTACGTCGGTGTCCTGATCGGCACTTTTGGTGCCGCTAACCCCAATTGCTCCAATAACCTCCCCTTTGTAAACGATAAGCAAGCCACCCTGCAACATCACCGGGCCAACGGTCGTGAGAGCTACCCGTCCGCTGTTGATGTTGTCTTCAAAAGCTTTGGTGTCTTTCTTAAACAAAGCCGCCGTACGTGCCTTCTCATACGAGACTTCGGCGGCCTGCGCAAACGTGTTGTCCATTCGTTCGAGGTAGAGCAGATGCCCGCCCGCATCTACAATGGCGATACTGCCTCCTGGCGCTGCGTTATCGACGGCATATTTGATCGATGCAGCCGCAATTTTCTTGCAGCTTTCCTGGGTCAGAACGTAGGTAGTTTTGACTTGAGCTTGTGTCCTATGCTGGACCAGCAAACCGAAAAACGTGAACAGGACTAGTCGAAATAAATTCATGACAGGGAGTTTTATGAATGATGGTTATTAGTCAGCTTGAGTGATGTGTTGAGTGGTGTCAGTTTCTCAAAACTGACACGGAGAGGACGGTTCGCCGATGCGACAGTTCGCCGTGGCGATTTGAGGACCATGTAGTGCTTTCGCGCGGTATGCTTACGGTGTCAGTTTTAAGAAACTGACACCACTCGATTTAGGTAGCTGTCAGCAATCTATGGTGCTGACAGTATCCGGAATTTGCTTATTTGACGGGCCCCTCAAACGATGTTTTTGAGAGTGACTCCTGCGTTTCATCACCATGAAGAATATCGTATTTGGCATCCTTCTGGCTGACAGTCGGCCATTTTTCCTGAGCTTGTTTCAGGTGTTTCGAAGGCTTGGCAAGCCAGAGCTTGCGGGCTTTAGCATTGTGGTTCACGACCAAATGGCCGTCGGTAATGCCATGCGTCCAGACCTGAATCGGGCGGAGATTCCCCTCCGATACGGCTATGGCGCAGAAGCCACCATATAGGGGAGCATATTTGGCGGGGGCAGCATCGAATGTGGCTTTGTTTGCCGCCGTAGCGAACCAGTAGTTGGCTCCTTCAAAGCTGGATGCAAATTCTGATTTGCCTTTGATGGTCGAATCAGGCATCGTAAACATCGCTACACAGTCATAACCTTGCAGGGCACAGCCGTTGGCGTCGAGGTTCTGGAGGTACTTTCCGTCTACTTTAGCCGGAAACTGAGCAAATAAAGGGGCAGATACCAATAGGCCCAGGGCGAGAACAAGAAATGATTTCGTTTTCATCGTGAATGGTTTTTATTGATTGTACAGAAATTGAGCATTGAGTAAAGTGGAACCGGTTTATTCGCAAAGCAGCAGTACATGACCATCGGGGTCGCGAACCAATAGCCCACGTCGAGCCGGAATGCCCGGATAAGAAATCGGAACAATGCCCGGCGAAATCATAGAATATTTTTTCTGCTGAATAATCCGAAATACGGTATCTAACTGACTGATCAACAAGGTTGTATGCCAATGCCAGAGGTCATTTACGTGCGATGAAGCGGGGTATGGTCGCCCGCCCGGTGGGGTTAGGTAATCGAGCAGTTCGACACCCGGCCCGGCTCCGGCCGTAAGGCCCGTAATCAGCAAGTGCGCGCCAAATACCTGATTCAGGTGCTCCTGCTCCGGGCCGTAGTTTTCGCTGGAACCGCTGATTTTCAGTCCAAGAACATCCCTGTAAAACGCCAGTGATGAATCGGTATCGGCACTGCCAATAGCCGTGTGATCGATGCCTAGAAATAATCGATCAGCTTCCTGGCTACCGGTAGGCTGCCAGTTGGGTTTTCCTTTACCAGCCGGAAACGAAATGAGTTCAAGTACGTGTCCATCGGGATCGCGGAAGTAAAAAGCCTTTACTCCGGCAGCAGCCGAAATGTAGGCCGGGAGCGTTTGTGGAGACGATGATACATGGGCCACTTTATGCTGACGTAGCAGGCTATACGCTTTATCGATATCGCTTACTACTATGGCTACGTGCTGAAACCAACGGTCGTTGCTACGCGAATCGGCAGGGATTACGGCACCGGTTTCTGGTTTGCCAAAATCGAGCAGATCAAGGGTTTCATTGCCCAGGCGAAGTGTAGCAATACGGGCCGTCGCTCCGGCATTCTTCACGCCAAATAATTCACGTATTACCGCAATCGGTATGTCCTGAATACCAACCAGTTCAAATGGCAGGGTTTGGGTATAAAAAGGCAATACCCGGTCTAAATCAGATACTGTAACGGTAGGCCGTAACACTTCCTTTACAGTCTGGGCACTGCCAGGCAGCATTAGCAGTGAAAGAATGAAAGACTGAAAGAACAAGAGCACAATAGGTGTAAGGGTACGTTTCATAGCATGATCTTTTTGAGTTCAATCCGTTGATTAGGCAGCGTACACGGGAGGGCAAACAAACCCCGCCAATGCGGTCGAAGTGGAATGATCTGGCCTGAATTGCCATTGAGGCTATAAATCACTTGGCCGTAACCGTTCAGCAATTCGGCTTTCAGGAAGGGTAGTTGTAAGCGAATTTCGCGGGCGTTTTCATCGACACTAGCCAATGGTGACTCCTGGATGGGTGCGATTTCGTCGCTGAAAAGCCAGCGAACAGCGCGTTCCAGTTCGCGCCCCCAGAACCATTCGGCATGAGAGCCATCACAGTAAAAATCAAGATGAATTTTATGCTCGAAATAGCCATTGTCCAGTAGCGTATAGTAGAGTGCCAGCAAATCGGGTAGCATAGACTCCCCCGCGTAAACCTGTACTGTAATTCATGGCGCGTTGAGGTGCATCACCGTTCGATTACAGCACGTTTTTCAATAAATAGTCGCCTACCCGTAAGGCATTGGCTGCCGTTGTCAGCGACGGATTATAGGCACCCGACGAAGGGAAAAAGCTGGCATCAGCCACAAACAGATTGTCGAGTTCATGGGCTTTGCAGTTCACATCGAGCACCGAAGTCGCCGGATCGATACCGAAGCGGAGCGTGCCACATTGGTGAGAAACACCGCTGATTCCGAGGTCATAGCCCGACCAGTACACCGTTTTCAGAGCCGGGTCAATATCGCCTAGTTTCTCGAATAACTCTTTGAGTTTTAGCTTTAAGGCCTCAAAAGCCCCTACGTTGTTGCGTTCGCGGTGGTAGATGAGTTGAATGGCTCCATCGTGCGTGAGCGTTACTCGATTCTCATGATCAGGCAGATCTTCGGCAGTGAGCCAGAAATCAATACTGTGGGTCGATAGCCAATTGGCCTCTTTGTCGGGTAGGAAATCGGTAGCTAAACCAACCACCGTCGGTGGATCGTTTTTCCCCATTAATTGAATTTCACCCAGCGGATGCTGATGTTCGGGAGTCGATTCGTAATAATCACCGATGCAGAAATACTTCTGAAAAAACGAGGTGTTTAATTTGTCGGGCGTGTAGGCAATCAAACAGCCGTTGATATGGGCCATATAATTCCGTCCCACCAAGCCATTTTTATTTGCTAACCCATTGGGGTGCTGATCATTAGCCGATCGCAGGAGTAAAGTCGCCGAATTGATGGCCCCGGCCGCCAATACCACTACATTAGCCTGATAGGTTTCGGTCTGGCCGTTGCGTTGCACCTGTACTGCCGTAATGCGCTGGCCATCCTCATCGGTAATGAGTCGGGTAGCAACCGTATTTGTCAGCAGCATTACGTTAGGGTGTTGCAGAGCGGCCCGAACGCCGGTCACATGCGAGTCAGCTTTTGCTTCAGAAGGGTCGGGAAAACCATCAAAATTACCCAGCACCGTCGGCGCATCGGGTCGTTCGGGCTTGTCCTGGGCGAGCCGTACCGCCATCGGAATTGGGAAAGGCTTCAGGCCAGTCTGCCGAACGTTTTCGTACAATTCTTCAGCAAACGGCTCAGGCCTAATCGGCCCAAACGGAAACGGTTCGGCGGCAGGGGGCTCGGTGGGGTCACTGCCCCGCAGACCGTGAACACTAAACAGTTGTTCGGCCTGGTCGTAGTAAGGCGAAAAGTCAGCGTAGGTCAGCGGCCAGGCTGGCGAGATACCCGCCTGGTGTTGGGTCTGCCGAAAATCAGACTCCCGAAGCCGGAAACTGGCAGCACCGTACATCTTGCTATTACCGCCTACTACATAATGGGTGAACGGTTTAAAGGGTTGGTTATCTTTGTCGTACCAAACCTCATCGGTGCGGTAGCGGCCATTGACGACAACCTCCGTAACGTCCCAGTTTTCTTTTTCTTTCGGAATGAAATCGCCCCGTTCGAGAATCAGGATTCGCTTTCCCGACGGTGCTAAACGCTGGGCAATTGTACCACCACCAGAACCGGTGCCGATGATAATGATATCGTAGGTAAGTGTAGTCATGGTTAGAATTGGGAGGTTCTTTCTGTAATCGACCCAGTCTACTGTTCTTCAGCAGCCAGTCTACTTTATAGTGCCAACTACCATACCATTTAGCGAAGAAGGCAAAAAAATAGCCCCAGTTGCTCAGAAAGGCCGTTTTTCTATTTATACACAGCATACTGACCTGAAGGTAAATCCTGATATATCGGGAGTATATTGACATGTCAGGATAGAATACAGCATCTGAATAGTTTCTTTTTTAAGAATATCCTGATTAAGAGGGTGTTGTTGCCGTAAAACGTATGCAACTTCCGGACGTTGATACTGTCTTTTAAACGATCCTGCAACTGCATAAGCTGCTAACTTTATTACCCGTCTTTTTAGAATCACCTGAACGAACCCTATAACCACTATGTGTCGACGTTTTCAGCCCGCCCTCCTTCTTTCGTTTCTGCTCCTTATTACATATGCTCAGGCTGATGACCTGGACGATTTCATTCGGAATCAACTACAAAAACGGCACGTGCCTGGGTTATCACTGGCCATTATTCAGGATGGTAAAATCGTGAAGGCCAAATGCTATGGATACATCGACAAAACCGGTTCTACTCCACTCGCCACCACTACGTTATTTCAGGCAGGTTCTATCAGCAAATCGGTTGCTGCCGTCGGAGCACTCCGGCTCGTTGAACAAGGCAAGCTAGCGCTCGATGAGGATGTTAACACTAAATTGAGTACCTGGAAAGTACCCGAGAATGAATTCACGAAGGACAAGAAAGTAACGCTGAGGGGTTTGCTCAGCCACACCACAGGCTTAACCGTTCATGGATTCCCTGGCTACGAGGTAGGCAGTCCTGTGCCATCAATCGTACAGATTCTGGATGGTTCGCCCCCCGCCAATACGGCTCCCGTTCGGGTGAATTTTGTTCCCGGTACTCGCTGGCGTTACTCCGGTGGAGGGTATACGGTCATGCAACAACTCATGCTGGATGTGACGGGCAAATCGTTTCCTACTTACATGCAGGAGGCCGTACTGGAACCGCTGAATATGCAGGCAAGTACATACCAACAGCCGCTACCGGCTGATAAAGCGAGAGCCACGGCTAGAGGGCACTATGGCGATCGTAGTCTGGTTAAAGGCCACTGGCATATTTATCCCGAGATGGCCGCTGCGGGATTGTGGACAACTCCTTCCGATCTGGCGCGTTTTGCAATCAGTATTCAGAATGCTTTTGCCGGTAAGGCTGGTGCATTGTTGACACAACAAATGACAAAGCAAATGCTTACCGATCAAAAGGATAATGACGGGCTGGGTGTTTTCCTGCAAGGTGAAGGGCATACAATGCGTTTTGGACATAACGGTCGGGACGAAGGCTTCGACGCCCTGATGACAGCCACTGTTGAAACGGGGCAAGGAGTGGCCATTATGATCAATGCCAATGACAACTCTCAGATGCTCGGCAGAATCGTGGACGCGATCGCCAAAGAATATAAGTGGCCGGGTTATGCGGCCAAGACACCAGCCACACGCACAGTCGTACCCGTCAATCCTAAAGAACTAACCGCTTTTGAAGGGCGCTATGAATTGGCTAACAATCGAATGATTACCTTCCTGGCAGAAAATGGTCGGTTATTTACGCTGGTCGATGGTTTTGCGGATGAAGAATTTGTGCCCGAAACACCCACCCACTTTGCGTCGACAGATCGGGAGGTTTCTATAACATTCAATCCTGATGCAAAAGGTGAGGTGAGCGAATTAATCTGGAAGAATGGCAAAGAAGAACGTAAAATCCCTCGTATTGGTCCGCTTTTTCGGTTAACAAAGGCGATACCAGACCCAGACCCAACTCGTACCCGGCAAATCGAGACAGCTCTAAAGGCTATGTCGCAAGGGGGTAAAGCAGTTGAGGAAACGCCTGGAATCACGCCCGGAGCCCGGCGGGATTTTTCCGGAGGCAGCCGTGAACTAGCAGGACTAAAATCTATTTCGTTTATCAATACAATGGATGTCAAAGGGCATGGTATCGAGCGACATGATAGCCCGGTAGGTCAGATACTGGGTTATAAAGTGGTGACCGATAAAGACCCTCATTATGTAATCGTCCACTTGACTGCGGATGGATTGGTAACCGATTACGACGTAGTAGACAACTAATTGTTCTATCTTGTCAATGATGAATTGGGTCGTAAAACCTTCTTTTGAACATATTCAGAATAAAAAAGCAATGGCCGGGAATGACCCGGCCATTGCTTTTTTATTCTACCTGCGTCATAGCGCCATCAGCGGTAAGTCGGCACCTTCTTCGACAAATTTTTTCGCCGTGACTCCAAGCCAAAGTCCTATTAAAGATCTCTTAATCCACCATCCAGTAAAAGCTCCGCGCCGAGCATGAATGAAGACTCGTCGGAGGCCAGATAAACCGCACCGGCCGCAATCTCATCGGAAGTGCCGATCCGTTTAACGGGCGTAAAGTTGCCCATAGCCTCCATCATCGCTTTGGCCTCGTCGGCATTGCTGGTAACGCTATGGAAAACCGGGGTGTCTATCGGGCCCGGCGTTAACGTATTGACCCGGATTTTGCGATCGAGCAGTTCTGCCGAAAAGCTGCGGGCCAAGGAACGTACCGCAGCTTTGGTTGCCGAGTAGGCTGCGTGATTGGGAATTCCTTTACCATTTACGGTCGATGATACCAGAATAACCGAAGCGCCATCTTTTAAAACCGGCAACGCTTTCTGAACCGAGAAGAAAGCCCCTTTGAAGTTGATGTCGCTGACGGTATCAAACTGTTCTTCGGTAAAATCGGCCAGTGGAGCAAGGACATAAACACCCGCATTCACCACCAGCGTATCGACTTTGCCAAATCGTTCGTCAACGGTCTGGTAAACGCGGTTTAGATCATCCAGATTCGAAACGTCTCCCCGGACGCCCAATCCATTCGGTCCGATTTTCTGAAGTGCTTTATCAATAGAGGCCTGATTGCGTCCTGTGATGGCTACGTTAGCCCCTTCCCGGGCAAAGCGTTTTGCGATGCTCAACCCGATTCCACTGCTCCCTCCGGTGACAATGGCTACTTTGTTTTTTAATTTTCCTGACATTTTCCTGCGTGTTAATTACACTGCAAAATTGCCGGGTAAGGAAGGCTGAAAACGATGAAGTAGCTTAAGAAAAATGGGTGAAGTAGTTCACTTTTTATGCGCTTTATCGTTTCTGATTTTCGATAGAAACTCTCTGGTCATGTTCAGGTAGGAAGCGATCACATACTGGGGCAGGCGCTGAACGGCTTTAGGAAAGGTTTCTATAAATTCGGTGTACCGCTGTTCGGCATTCTGCGTCAGGTTGGAAACGATCCGGCGGGCTAAATAGGCCGCTGATTTTTCGGCCATCATCCGGAATAGGGTTTCCAGCTCGTGACTATAGGCTTTCAGGTCCTGTTCATCCTGGAAATCAACCTGCAAAATGATGCTATCTTCCAGAGCAACAACAAACTGGGTTGCCGGTGTCTGATAGATGTAGCTGTTGTAGTCGGTAATCCACCAGTCATCGATCGCAAACTGGATGGTATGCTCAATCCCTTTTTCGTCAATCGCATACGAACGAAAAGATCCTTTCAGCACATACGAACGATACCTGGCTACAAAGTCTGGCTGGATAATAAATTGTCTTTTCTTGACCCTGACCACCTTGAACGCTTTGAGCAGTCGATCCAGATTATCAGGCGACAGGCTTACTTTTCTGCTTACATTCTCAAGAAATGGGGCCAGGTCTTCCATGGTTTACACCTTTTTAGTACAAATGAAACAGTAATTGTCTTTTTGAATTAATCGGGTTTTGGATTTATTATCCAGACTTGATAAAACCTGGCGTATTGATTTTCGGAATACCCTGAAAATTAGCTTATTGTTGATCTGTGAATTAGCCGATGTTGTGTTGTGATGTGTTGTCAGTTTCTTAAAACTGACACAGGGAGGACGGTTCGCCGATGCGACGGTTCGCCGTGGCGATTTTCAAAACCTCGTTGTTCGTTCCGGATGCAGTTTCTTAAACCACAAGGGTCAGGTTGAAGATCCCGACTCCACGCTTCTCCGCGCTAACCAGGAACAGGCACAAATGGATAATTCATTAATTTCATGATATATCGTGAATGTTCGGATATGTCGTGAATGCGTCCAGTAATTTTTCCACTGCTTTTTACTGCATTTTCTTAGAAATGAGCTCCTATACTCATCTATGCCCATTTAGATCAGCTATCCATTCTGGTCAGAAAACAGGAATGAAACTTGATGGCTATTGGACAGGGCTCTAACGCCTTGATTACCTCCATTGGTCAGGTGATTCCGGTTTGACAATCAGAAAATGGCAGATAGCACGAAAACGGACGAGAAAACGCTGCGACTGTCGCACTTTACGGTTGAAAATGCGCTCGAAGCCATCATGCTGATTGATCAACATGGGCAGGTATATCGGGCAAATAAAGCAGCGGGGTATTTGCTGGATTATACGGTTAGTGAGCTAAAGCAACTGACATTTTTCGATTTCAGCATCGAGTACGATGCCAGTCGTTTTGCCCGTCTGTGGAAATCATTGGAAAACCTCCCGACGCTAACCTTTGAAACCAGACAGCGCCGGAAAAGCGGTCTACTGCTTCAGGCTGAGGTAGGCATGAATTTAATCAACTTCGAAGGCGATCGATACCTGTGTTGTTTCCTGCGCGATATAACCGAACGGAGTCAATTGGACGAAACGCTACGATTGATTTCAGAAGGAACGGCGGGCGTGACGGGTATGGATTTTTTTCAGACCCTCGTTCGCCATATTACCACCACGCTTCAGGTACGGTTTGCGTTGGTCACCGAATGCGCTAACGTAGAAAAAACACGGGTGCGAACACTGGCTTACGTAGAAGACGATCGGCTCCTTGAAAACATCGAGTACGACCTCTCCGACACACCGTGCAGTATTGTGATGCAGGGCCGGGATTTTTATTATCCCTACGATGTTGAACTGAATTTTACCAAAGAAGTCGGCATTGAGTCATACGTTGGCGTACCTATCAACGACCGGGGTGGCCAGGTAATCGGACATATCGCTATCTGCGACCATCGGCCCTTGCTGAACCAACAGAAATACCTGAGCATACTGCGCATTTTTGCATCGCGGTCGGGGGCCGAAATCGAGCGGAAAGTTGCGGAAGAAAAACTACTTCAGACGCAGGAACAACTGGAAGCAACGGTTATTGAGCGAACGCGGGAATTTCTGAAAGCCAAAGAGGCCGCTGAAATGGCGAATCAGGCCAAAAGTGAATTTCTGGCCAATATGAGCCACGAGTTACGGACTCCCCTCAACGGCATTCTGGGGTATACACAGCTATTCCGGCGAGACCAATCCCTGACTGGTAATCAGCAGAATGGCATCAATATCATTCATAACTGCGCCGAAAACCTGCTGGTGCTCATCAATGACGTATTGGATCTGTCGAAAATTGAAGCGCAGAAGCTGGAACTCGACCAGAACCCGTTCAGCCTGAATGAATTGTTGACCAATATCACCAGCCTGATTCAGGTGAAGGCAGAGCAGAAAAATCTGACGTTCTTCTACAAAGCCCCAGATCCCATACCTGAACTGGTACTTGGTGACGAGCGTAAACTGCGTCAGGTTCTCATTAATCTGCTGGGTAATGCCGTCAAATTCACCGACAAAGGAGGTGTTTCCCTAAAAGTGAACTATGCGCCCGGCGAAAATCAGGTCAGTTTTCAGGTTGACGATACCGGTGTTGGTATTCCGCATGATAAGTTAGATCAGATTTTTCTACCCTTTCAGCAACTCCGCGAAGAGGGGCGTTTTGTGGAAGGAACAGGATTAGGGCTGACCATTACCGAAAAATTAGTCACCATAATGAACGGCGAATTACGGGTTACCAGCACTCTGGGCAAGGGTAGTTCGTTCCGGATAACGCTCAATTTGCCCGCTATTGCTTCGTCGTGGCAAGTGATTGCCAAACGTAATCGTCAGATTAGCGGCTATCAGGGAACGCAGCGAACGATTCTGATCGTCGATGACCACTGGGAGAACCGGTCGGTATTGACAAACTTGCTGGAGCCGCTTGGTTTTCGAACAATAGAGGCCGAAAACGGAGCCGTCGCTCTAACGCGTGCACGGGAATTCACACCCGATCTGGTGCTGATGGATCTGGTAATGCCTTACATGGATGGATTCGAGGCTGTTCGGCAATTTCGCAGGCAGCACGCTTTTTCTGCCGTTAAGATTATTGCGCTCTCCGCCAGTATCCTGAACAGTTACCAATTAAGCATTGATGCGGGTAGCGACGATTTTCTGCCTAAACCCATCCACATCGAGCAATTGCTGAATGCTGTTCAGAAACAGCTACAATTAACCTGGATCTATTCCGATCTAGCTCCCCTGTCGGCAAGTGGACCGATGAAAGCGAACGATTTCGGTCCCGGAGGCAGTCCCGTTCGCTTTCCGCCGATACACCAACTCGAAGATCTCTACGCTACAGCCCTTACTGGCGATATTCAGGGCGTGCTGACACGATTGGATTCGATAGGTACTGCCGAACAGGATAGCACCGCGTTTGTCAACTCAATTCGAGAACTGGCTCGCCAATTCGACATGAAACAGATGCGTGAATACCTAAAATCTTGTTTAAGATAATAAGCCGCACCTCCTTGATAGTTAACAGGATATGAACGTTCGGAATTTACTGATTCTTGTTGGATTACTAGTCGGTTGGGCAGGAAGGGCGCAAGAAACGGGAAGTCCACTTATGCAGCATTTCAGCCCTAAAGATTATCAGGCACATCCCGAAAATCGGGCCATTGTTCAGGATCAACGAGGGGTCATCTATGTGGGTAATTACAACGGACTGCTCGAATACGATGGCTCCTCCTGGCGGCTCATCGATGTACCAGGACTAACCGTTCGATCTCTGGGCGTTGCCGGCAATGGTACGGTTT
This sequence comes from Spirosoma endbachense, assembly GCF_010233585.1. NCBI lineage: Bacteria > Pseudomonadati > Bacteroidota > Cytophagia > Cytophagales > Cytophagaceae > Spirosoma > Spirosoma endbachense. The sequence goes on along the minus strand of NZ_CP045997.1, from coordinate 8,481,142 downwards.
TCGTCGGTACTCAAACGGATTTTGGTTATCTAAAAGCCACCCCGACAGGGCAAACGCAGTTCGTATCACTGTCGCATAAGCTACCGGCTACTGACCGAAACGTGCCGCCTGTCTGGCGATTATTCTGTACGCCGGAAGGGGTCTATTTCTGTACATTCGAGAAGATCATTCGCTATCGGCCGAACGAGTCAGTGCGAGTCTGGTATCCGAAGCGCCAATTTAAGTTAGCGAGTTATGCCCGGCAAAGGTTGTTCGTTCAGGAGGATGGGGTTGGGCTGATGCAGATCGACAAAGGGGGAACGATTAAACCTGTACCGGCAGGAAATCAGTTTGCCAATGTCTCCATACAGTCTGTCCTGCCTTTTACCGATCAGACATTACTGATCGTGACGCAACACAATGGATTGTTTCTCTATGATGCACCATTCCTGCATTCCGGACCCGGTCAGGCGTCTGTTACACGATTTATCACAACCGAAGACGAGTGGCTCCGGCGCACTGATCTTTCACAGGCAATTGCCCTGCCGGATTCAACGACTGGGCGCATTCGTTACGCTATTGCGAGCCTTCGTGGAGGCATTCGTATTCTTGAGCAAGACGGTCGGCTTTGGCAGCGAATCAATGAGCAAACCGGCTTAACAAAGAACCGGGTGCACAGTTTGTTTCTGGATCAACAGCAAACGCTTTGGGCGGGATTGGCGAACGGCATCAATAAAATTGAAATCAATAACCCGATTACCCGTTTTGGAGCCACTCAGAATATCCGTGCTACCGTCTGGGATGTACTTCGACACCAGCAGCAACTCTATGCAGGCACCAATACCGGACTGGTTTATTTAAACGAAAAGACTGAATCGTTCCAGCCTGTACCTGGTTCCGAGTCGCCTTGCTGGGATATGATCTCCTTCAATCAGGATTTGCTGGTTGGGTCGATGGGAGCGGTTCTTCGGGTTCGGGATGGGAAAGTCCAGCAATCGGTACACATGAGTGGCGGAATGGCCTATGCACTCACTCGGTCAAGAATAGATACAACTGTAGTGTTTGCTGCCATGTTTGATGGGGTCAACGTACTGCGATTTACGAACGGACGCCTTCAATGGCTTGGATCTTTACAAGGTATTGCGGGCGAGTGCTGGTCGATTGTGGAAGATTCAACCGGAAATCTCTGGGTCGGTACGCACCTACAGGGTTTTTACTACGTCAATCTAGCAAAAGGTATCCGCCTGAATCCGCCGATTCGTCACTATGGGCTTACGAAAGGGCTCAATCAATTAACCTGGAATTACGTCTTTTCAACCCCAGAAGGGCTGTTTTTTACGACAAAAAATCGCATTTACCGATACCAGGTCCGAAGCGATCGTTTTATAGAAGATCCCCGCTTTACCGCTCTTTTTCATAATCCGGCGACGACCGGGTCGCCTTATTTCGCGCAGGACCAGAAGCGCACATTCTGGTTTTCGAGTCCACTGGGTGTTTTGCGTCACCAGGGTAATGGCGCCTTTGCCTACGATAGCACCAGTCTGTTGCCCTGCCAGCGTGGCGGTTTCGCGGTTTATACGGATACCGATGCCAGCATCTGGATTGGCAATGATGAAGCATTGTATCGCTACAACGACAGCAAAAAACTGCCCAAACGCCCCTATTCAGCCCTTATTCGGAAAATACGCCTGACTGAGTCAGACTCGCTCCTGGCAATCGGGAACCAGAGTAAATCGCCAGCCCTTAAACTCAATTATCACGATCGGGCCATCACGTTCCACTTCGCTGCGGGCAGTTTTGTGGGCGAGAGCGGCAATGAATTTCAATACCGGCTGATGGGTCATGGCCTGATGATGGACGATACGAACTGGTCGAAATGGACGAAGGAAACAAAAAAAGAGTACACCAATCTGCCCGCCGGGATGTATACGTTTTTCGTTCGGGCCAGCAATCCATACCATCAGCTTAGTCAGGAAAGTACCTACGTGTTTACTGTACTTCCACCCTGGTATCAGACGAAAATAGCCTATCTGCTCTACAGTTTTGCCATCTCACTGGGTCTGATTGGATTGATTCGCTTCTATACCCGCCATCTGACCAACGAGAAAACAAAACTGGAACGACTGGTGCAGGCCAGAACCGCGCAGGTTGTCCAGCAAAAAGAAGAACTCGAAGCGCAGGCTGTTCACCTAAAAGCGGCCAAGGAAGCGGCCGAAACGGCGAACCGGGCTAAAAGTGAATTTCTGGCCAATATGAGCCACGAACTACGGACTCCCCTCAATGGTATTCTGGGTTTTGCACAACTGTTGCGGCAGGATGCTGCCTTGACGGATAACCAGATGAAGGGCGTTCGGATCATTGAGGAAAGCGGGGCGCATCTGTTGACGCTCATCAATAAACTGCTTGCCATTACCCGAGTCGAAGGTCTTGAAAATGGCGTATGGAACGGAAATTTGGAAAGTATTACACTCAAAAGCATTGATACACAAACACATACCGAACCACTCCAGTTGCCCCCTGTTCAGTACCTCGAAGCCTTGCATGAGCTAGCCATGACGGGCGACATTCAGGGTATTTTGACCCAGCTCCGTCTTGTTGAAACGCTTGATTCGCACTATCAGCCCTTTGTGAAAGAGATTCGGGATATGGCCGACGAATTCGATACAAAGCATATCCGACAGTACCTTAAAACTTGCCTGGAAACCCATGATTGATCAGCCCGACAACCCATCTGCCAACATTCTGATTGTTGACGATACACCCAATAATATCAGCATCCTATTCGAAACCCTAAGTAGCCATGGCTACAAAGTACTGGTTGAACGTGATGGGAAAAGCGCCCTTGAGCAAATTCGGTATGCCCGTCCTGATTTAGTGTTGCTCGACGTGATGATGCCCGGTATGGATGGCTTTGAAACGTGTCGACGACTCAAGCTCAATCCGGACACACACGACATCCCGGTGATTTTCATGACAGCTTTGTCGGAAACGATTGACAAGGTCAACGGCTTTAACATGGGGGCCGTCGACTACATCACCAAGCCTTTTCAGCTTCAGGAAGTACTGTCGCGCATTAACACGCACCTTACGCTTCGCAAACTACGCTGGGAACTCCAGCAGGCAAACCAACTGCTCGAACAGCGTGTGGCAGAGCGGACAGAAGCGCTCTCGAAGGCATTAAAAGAGGTTGAAAATCTGACGACTCAGCTGCAGGCCGAGAATGTTTATCTGCGCGAAGAGATTAAGTCGAAAAGTAATTTTGAAGAAATCGTCACGGAGAGTAAGCCGTTTCGAAAAGTACTCTCGCTGGTAGAGCAGGTAGCCTCAACGAATACAACGGTGCTGATTCTGGGGGAATCGGGCACAGGAAAGGAACTGCTTGCACGGGCAGTGCATAATCTCAGTACCCGCCGAAACCGACCATTAGTCAAATTAAACTGTGCCGTTCTACCCGCTACCTTGATCGAAAGTGAGCTATTTGGGCATGAAAAAGGTGCGTTTACCGGCGCTACAATCCAGAAAATCGGCCGCTTTGAACTAGCGAATGGTGGTACTATTTTTCTGGATGAAATCGGAGAGATGCCGATCGAACTCCAGGCCAAACTGCTTCGGGTGTTGCAGGAAGGGGAGTTTGAGCGAGTGGGCAGCAGTAAAACCCTGAAAGTCAATGTTCGGGTGATTGCCGCCACCAACCGCAATTTAGAGAACGAAATTCGGGAAGGGCGGTTTCGGGAGGATCTGTATTATCGGTTGAACGTTTTTCCGCTCCAAAGCCCGCCTTTGCGCGAGCGGAAAGAAGACATTCCTTTACTGGTACAACATTTCTGCGCGAAACACGGCCCCAGTATCGGTCGAAAAATAGAGGTCATTACGCAGGATGTTATGGATGCCTTGATTGCCTACAACTGGCCGGGAAATATCCGCGAACTCGAAAATATTGTCGAGCGCTCGCTGATCATCTCATCGGGCCGCCGGCTTGAACTGGGAGAATGGTTATTACGCAAAGGTACACTTGACAAAAAATTAGGCCCCATTACGTTGGAGGAGTGTGAAAAGGCTCATATTTTATCCGTACTGGAAATGACTCGCTGGAAAGTAAGCGGTAAAAACGGGGCGGCAGCCATCCTGGATGTAATTCCTACCACGCTGGAGTCGAAGATGAAAAAATTGGGTATCAGCCGGAGTGCCTGATCGTTATACGACTCTAAACCCATTTAATTCGACTACAGGTTGGCCTGGTTTTCCGATAATGATCCCAGGCTTTCTAGTAATCTCATCGATCAGGTCAAGCCTGGGCGGATACCGAAGTAATACAAAAACGCCCGATCTCAAGGAGAACGGGCGTTCAATTCTATACACACTTTCAGATAATATATACTCAGTGGCCAGGTATAAATTATCTGAATCTAAAAGTACTTACCAGGAGGTTTATAACTAACGGATACAAATTCTGTCAGCATGAACGTATTCGGCATCCATTGCCCATGATCTGCAACAGAAAAGGACTCTGTCAACGGAAGGAGAAAGTCATTCAGCATTGACATTCCGGCATGAATGCCGGTTGGCAGGAAAAGCGATAGGGTTAATCATCGGCTGCGGTGGCAGGGGCGTCGCGAAAGTCCTGAGAACTCTCCTATAATTTACTGAAGATCAGTTTTTTCACCCGGTAAAATACGGGAATTTACCCGTGTGGCTGTGTTCCTGAAGGCTTACCTTTAGATGCCTTTTAGACCTTTAAGAACCCATGGCTTTCTTCTTTGATTCACACATTCATCCCTCGCTGAAAAAGCAGTTTGCTAACCCCGTTGAAGTGCCTGTTTCAGGGCTTCCTGCGGTTAACTCCTGGCGGACAATCGATACAGAAGATTTTAACGTGAGTCTACCTGCTTCGTTACCTATTGATAAGGTCGCAGATCGGATATTTTTTGAAAATGGACGTGATTTTGTCATTGCCCGACTGGATGCAATTAATGCGTTACCCTAGTGCTAGGTTTCCTTCAGGTCTACACAGCTATGCATCGATATTTATACGGCCTCTTTTTCATCTGGGTCTTGTCCGGTAGCTATAAAGTTGCTGGACAACCTACGCCTTTGTTTCCGCTAAAGCAGGGGAAAATAGAGGCCGTTCTCAATAAGGATTCGTCGAGGCTGGCGGTTAAAAAATTCCGGAACTACCTCTATAAAAAGCTATATCGTTGGAATGGGTTACAGAATTATGTGAGCCCTCCTTTTTCGGAATGGCACCTGGGAAACCAGACAACACATCGTAATTATTACCTCTCTGCTGATATCAACCCACATTTCTTTCTATTTAACGACATGAAAGGAAGCGTAGCGATCGATCTGACTCCCCGGTATATCGTACGAATTCTAAGAGACAGTAGTTACTCGCCCCGCGATCATCAAAATGCAACATGGGACCGGTCGTTTCCCGTACGGACGCCCAGCTATTTGCCTGGAGGGACCGTTTACTTTGCGATGCCCAATCTGAATCGTGAAAAACTGGAAGCCTTCAGCGTTTTTGAGTCGGAAAGCGATCGTTATCTGCCGTATCGTTATTACAGTTTCTCACTTTTCCATCACTCAAATGGGCAGGATGGGAGAAACGATGATCCTGCTCGTCCGCCCAATCGGAATTTCAACATCTATAATGGCAATTTCTCCGTCAATTTAGTCACTGAGTTAGGCGTTACCTGGGGCTATTGGAAAAAAGGGGGGCAAACCTCACTGAATGAGTTAGCTGCAACGAAGACAAACGTTCATAATTGGGACAAAATTCGGAGTTGGTTTATTGGCGTTGAACATGTGCTGATACCAGGTGAGCCTTCGCTGAAATGCAATTGCTATAGCCTCGCTAAACTGCATTTGCGGGGACAGTGGATTGATGTAGCCCACTATAATGACCCTCAGACCTTAGGCATCATACCCGATTCGCAGTATGAAAAACAGCGTTTTATTGTCGATGTATCGATCGGTTCCAGTAAATACATAGGTGCGGGTTCGGGTCCGTGGCGACTCTGGCCCAATGTTGAGTTTCGATACCATGCTGGCTTTTATCAGGCACTGCGTAGTTCAACGACATCGGCTTTTATTGCCGTCGGTTATCGCAGCCAGGATATTTATAATATCTATCTCGAAGACAGTTACCCGTTTGTCCAGCTAGGACTTGTCATGGGCTTTAAGGTTCACAATGATCAGCGGGAACCGTTTATGGATGGCTGGTTTGTTCCCGCGAAACAGGCTAAGCAATCTCAACAGGCTAAAAGTCAATAAGAGCGCCTTTACAGCCTGACCGTGTTACCTGTCAGGCCTTTGGCTTGGAGCCGTGCCACGGTTTCTAATCGTGTTTCTAGTAACCTTGGCACGGTTCCAAGCCAAAGGCTTACCTATAAAAGCAGCAAATAGTCCTCGCAGGTTTGACTAAAAATTACGGGGTTCTGGTAGTTAAAATCAACTTACAAACAGTTTCTAAATTCCTACTCCAATGTCTATTAGCCTAAATCCTCAACTCACAGCCGAATACGAAAGTCTGTTTGGCTCTTGTCTGATTAATCCCGCGAAACAGAATGAAGCCGTAAAAATCAAAAACAAAATAGTGGCCAATAAAGCAGTCTATGAACTGGTGGAGAACGCTACCAGTGTACCCTGGTTTGTTGTAGCCGTTATCCACAGCTTAGAGGGTGGGCTAAATTTTAAAACTCATTTGCACAATGGCGATCCGTTAAGTGCCAAAACGGTTCATGTCCCGAAGAACCGCCCTCCCGGAAAAGCCCCATTTACCTGGCAGGAAAGTGCTATCGATGCGTTAATTTTTGATGGTTTATCAGGTGTGCAAAATTGGCCTTTGCCCGTCATTCTGTTTAAACTGGAAGGTTTTAATGGGTTTGGCTACAGAATTAGGCACCCGGAAGTATTGACTCCTTACTTATGGAGTTTCACCAATCATTATCAAAAAGGAAAATTTACGCAGGATGGTAAATTTGACCCAAAAGCTGTATCAAAACAATGTGGTGCTGCGGCCATTCTGCAAGTAATGGTGGCTGATGGCGATATACTAATTTAGGCGTCGGTGCCGACGATGTATTTTGTTTAAAGTAAGTCAGAAAATAGTAAGTCGAGGAACGTCCCGATTGACTCGTTGTCGCTTACCGGGTATCAAAATCCCGAAAAACACCCATTTCTGCAACAATAAGCGAAATATTTGGTACTATATCAGAAGCTTTTTCGCGAGTATCGTCGGAAACTTGTAGCGGCAAAATCAACTTGATTTTGCCGCTACAAGTTTTTTTACGTTTAACCCCTCCTCAACTTATGCAAATTGATCAATTCACACGAGTTTTGACTACCTCAATTGCCCTACTTATGGTTGCCGTTAGCTGCACCTCAACACCAGATGAAGCCGATGAGAAAACAATAGCTCAAACCGACACGCTGGACTATTTCCTGCTACGGCCTGAGGTCGAAAAAAGTTACGGCTATTCAAACGCCGTCCGGATTGGCAACGATCTGAAAATATCGGGGGTCGCCAGCATGGACGATGCCGGGAACTTAATAGCCCCTGGCAACCTGAGAGAACAAATGAAAAACTGCTATGCTGACCTTGGCAAAGTACTGAAACACTACGGCTACACTTTCGACGACGTTGTGGTTGAGAATGTGTATACGACCAACATGCCTGAGTTTATCAATCAATCGGGATATAGAAATTCGATTTACCAAAAGAATTTCCCCACAGGTACGTGGCTCGAAGTCAAAGGGCTGGCGTTACCGGGTCAATTGATTGAAATTAACCTGGAAGCCCATAAGACCCAATAAGTTGGGTATATTGTCTTCATAAAACATTGGAACAGCCCAAACCATGAGCGTATCAAAAAAACTACTCCTCTCCGTGGTCACCGCTTTGTTGACGTTATCTGCTTTTGCCCAATCGACATTACCCGTTGCTTCGACTGGTAACACGGAGTATGGCAACAATGCCAAAGTTGGAAAATACGCCAAAATCCGGGGTTTCAACATGTATTACGAAGTCTATGGTACGGGTAAACCTCTGCTCTTCATTCACGGTAACGGTGGTTCGATCAATAACTTCAAAAACCAGATTCCGTATTTTACCAAAAATTACAAAGTGATTCTGGCCGATAGCCGGGCGCAGGGAAAATCGACAGATCCTGCCGATTCGCTTACCTACGAAATGATGGCCGACGACTTTAATGCCCTGCTGAATCAGCTGCATGTGGATTCATGCTACGTTGTTGGCTGGAGCGACGGAGGCATCGATGGATTGCTGTTAGCGATGCGGCATCCTGAAAAGGTAAAGAAACTGGCCATTACCGGGGCAAATTTATGGCCCGATACAACGGCCGTTGAGCCTGATCTTTTTCAATGGATCGTATCGACTAATGATAGCCTGGCGAAGGTTCCGCAAATACCGACGGTCAAAGCGCAGAAGAAATTGCTCAGCTTGATGATATTCCATCCGCATATCTCAACGGCGGATCTGAAACAGGTGAAATGTCCGACGCTGGTTATCGGTGGCGATAATGACGTGATTCTGCCAAAGCACACGATGGCCATTGCTCAGGCAATTCCACAATCGTATCTATGGATTTTACCCAATTCCGGCCATTCGACACTCATCGGTTACAAGGATATGTTCAATCAGGTCGTCGGCGATTTTTTCAAAACACCTTACCGAAAAATAAAAGGCATGGGCCAGCTCGACTAGGTGTACGAATAATTACTGCCTGAACTTTGCTCCTGTATGACTTTCGTGCTGTGCCACGGTTAGTCATGACACTTAAAAATAACCACGGTCCGCCGTGCAGTGACACGGCACGAAAGTCCTGATCTGAATACATCAACTTTCTCACTACTTAACCCATGCGTTTACTCTCCTTCCTTGTAGCGATTTGCCTTCTTGTTTCCTGCAAACAGAACGATACGTCAACGGCTGTCTCCGTCGCAGATTATTTTAGTTATGGTGATTCACTGGAATCGGCAGGGGTAAAACTAATCCCGATTAAAACGCCAGCGGGTGAGTTCAAGGTCTGGACAAAACGGTTTGGCAACAATCCAAAAATAAAGATCCTGCTATTGCACGGTGGCCCCGCCATGACGCATGAGTACATGGAATGTTTTGAGACGTTTTTTCAGCGACAGGGCTTTGAATTTTATGAATACGATCAATTAGGTTCTTACTACAGCGATCAGCCCAAAGACACCGGCCTCTGGACAACCGAACGATTTGTTGAGGAAGTCGAACAGGTTCGCCAGGCTATTGGAGCCGACAGTTCAAATTTCTATGTGCTTGGCAATTCATGGGGTGGTATTCTGGCAATGGAGTATGCCCTGAAGTACCAAAGGCATTTGAAAGGATTACTGGTTGCCAATATGATGGCCAGCGCCCCTGAATATGGAAAATATGCGGATGACGTGCTTGCCAAACAAATGAAGCCCGAAGTGCTTGCGGAAGTTCGGGCGATTGAAGCGAAAAAGGATTTCACGAATCCGCGTTATATGGAATTGCTCATTCCCAATTTCTATCATGAACATTTATGCCGTCTGGCCGAATGGCCTGATGGCTTTAACCGGTCTATGAAACATGCCAACAATGACATTTATGTGTTGATGCAGGGGCCGAGTGAGTTTGGGATTAGCGGTCGACTTGCCAGGTGGGATATTAAAAATCGCCTGAACGAACTGACAGTCCCTACCTTGATGATTGGTGCCAAACACGATACGATGGACCCCAAGGCAATGGAGGAGCAAAGCAAACTGGTCAAAAAAGGTCGCTATCTCTATTGCCCCAACGGAAGCCATCTGGCAATGTGGGATGACCAACAGGTGTTTATGAACGGAGTCATCAAGTTTATTCACGATGTAGATTCTGGAAACTTATAAAACCGACTATTCACATGACCAACCAGTTTACCGTACTCCTTTTCGTAGTGGCAAGCCAATTTTCGGTTTTTGCCCAGAAGCCAAGAGCAAGAGAAATTGGCATTCCTTTTTCGGGAACGCCCGGAAAATTCAATGCCATAACCGATGTAAAAGGCGTAGAAGTCGGGTATAGCACCATCATATCGGGCCAGGGGAAAAATATACGGGGAAAAGGTCCCGTCAGAACAGGCGTCACCGCTATTTTACCAAGAGGCAGAACGAATAACCCTGTTTTTTCAAATTGGTATTCATTGAATGGCAATGGAGAAATGACAGGAACAACCTGGATTACTGAATCCGGATTTCTCGAAACACCCATCATGATCACCAATACAAACAGCGTGGGGGTTGTTAGAGATGCCGTCCTGAAATGGTTCGTCAAAACGGGCTGGTATAAAGAAGATTATTGGTACACGTACCCAATTGTGGCCGAAACATACGACGGCGGACTGAATGATATTTACGGGTTTCATGTCAAAGAAAGCCATGCTTTTGAGGCATTAGACAAGGCTAAATCGGGCATTTTGGAAGAGGGCAATGTGGGCGGAGGAACAGGTATGATGTGTCTGGGCTTCAAAGGGGGGACAGGAACATCGTCGAGAGTCGTAAAAATTAAAGACTCCGCCTATACCGTAGGTGTACTGGTGCAATCTAATTTTGGTACCAAACGACATTTAACCATTGCAGGCGTACCCATTGGCGAAGAACTGAAAGATACGCTGAATTATGAGATCAAAGGCCCGCCATCCTACAAACAGGAAGGGGATGGGTCTATCATTGTGGTTGTTGCCACCGACGCCCCTTTATTACCCCATCAGTTGAAACGGATAGCCACCCGAGTTTCGCTGGGCGTGGGCATTGTTGGCGGTAAAGGAAACAATGGTTCGGGAGACATTTTCATTGCCTTTTCAACCGCAAACCCAACGGCTTTTCAACGGGAAAATATCGCCAAACTCGATCAACTGCCCAATGATCAGATGAATCCGCTTTTTGAGGCCACCGTTCAGGCCGTAGAGGAATCCATTATCAACGCCATGGTTGCCGCCGAAACGATGGAGGGCATTAATGGAAATAAAGCGTATGGCCTTCCGCATAAGCGGGTCGTTGATTTACTGAAAAAGTACAGGCGAATTAAGTAAACTCAGCAGGTTTCGATAGAAAACACTAGATCGGTCTAAAAGCCTGTTTCTGAGTTCAATAAGCTAAAAACACGCGCCAAAACTTTCTGACAGAGTCCATGAAAAACACACTACTCGTTTGCCTGTTTCTGGTTTCATCTGTGGCAAGTGCCCAGGTACAGACAACCAACCTGAAAATCAATCAGCAGCGGATACAGGATCGGCTGCTGGAGTTATCGAAAATTGGCGCATTGCCCAACGGTGGAGTTGGTCGGGTCGGGTATAGCAAAGCCGATCAGGAAGGCCGGGCCTATTTTATGGGCTTGATGAAAAAAGCCGGACTCGTCGTAACGGTCGACTACGCGGGCAATATCATTGGCCGACGAAAAGGGAAGAATCCAGCCCTGAAACCCATCGCCTTTGGTTCGCACATCGATAGTGTACCCAATGGCGGTAATTACGATGGGCCTGTCGGGTCCATCAGTGGGCTGGAACTCATTGAAACTCTCAACGAAAATAACATCATCACGGAACACCCGCTGGAACTGATCATTTTTGCCAATGAAGAAGGGGGTACAATCGGTAGCGGTGCCATAATCGGAAAAATTACCCCACTCGCGTTAAAGTCGGTAACTCAAAGCGGGCTGACGATAGCCGATGGCATCCGGGCAATTGGCGGTAACCCGGATAGTCTGAGCAAAGTGGTCAGAAAAAAAGGCGATTTGACCGCTTTTATCGAACTGCACATCGAGCAGGGCGGTATCTTAATGACAGAAAATTTACAGATTGGTGTGGTAGAGGGGATTGTTGGGATTGAACACTGGGACGTAACGATTGAGGGCGCGGCCAACCATGCTGGCACAACGCCCATGAATAGTCGACGCGATGCGCTGCTGGCAGCGGCTAAACTGATTGTTGCTCTGAACGAAGTAGTTACCAGTCACGAAGGCAGGCAAGTCGGTACGGTCGGCAAAATAGCGATCGAACCCGGTGCGTATAATGTCATTCCGGGTAAAGTAGTGTTAGGCATAGAAATCAGGGATTTATCGTACGATAAAATCTGGAAACTATTTCACGAAGTAGAAGGCAAAGCCCAGGAAATTGCCAAAACCTCCGAAACGACGATCACATTTGAAAAGTCTGGTGTGCCGGTAACTCCCGCTCTCACGGCCAAACCGATTCAGGACAAAATCATCGGTGCAGCCAAATCGTTGGGCCTATCGTACCGGTATATGCAGAGTGGGGCCGGGCATGACTCGCAGGAAATGGCACAAATCGCACCCGTTGGCATGATTTTCATACCCAGCGTGGGCGGTATCAGTCATTCGCCCAAAGAATTCTCAAAAGGAGTTGACATTGGACATGGGGCCAATGTGTTATTACAAACGATGCTGGCCATCGACCGAAACTAGTACTCTTGTGATTACAAACCTATAAGGTTTTTGATACCGCTACGGCGGCCCGGCTTATAGGTTTGTAATCACAAGAGCACGAGGCAATCAAGCATTAAAATTCAAACTGAGACACCACCCATTTAAAGAAAAAGTCAGATTCTTGACGGCGATGAACCGTACATTTTTTTAAAGGCAAACGAAAAATGTGACAGGTCCTCAAAGCCCAGGTCGAGGTATACATCCGAGGGGGCTTTACCTTTTTCTTTAATTAGGTAATGCGCTTCCTGTAGCCTTTTTTGCAGTAACCAGCGACTGGGCGAACTATGAAATATCTTCTCAAAATCACGCTTAAACGTAGCAAGGCTTCTACCCGTTAAATAGGCAAACCGTTTCAACTCCACATTGAAGTGAAAGTTTTTGTTCATAAATCCTTCCAGATCAATTTTGCCCGGTTCCGAAAAGTCGAACAAAACGGTCTTTAATTCCGGATTTGTTTGCAGCAAAATCAAAATCGCTTCCTTCAATTTTATGGACTGCAGGTTTTCATTGGCCGGCTGCCGTAGCTGATCATAAGGCATCAGCGAATTCATGTAACTTTCGTAAAGTCTGGCAGGCTTTAGCTGAAGTATGGAATCGCCTTCCTGATGTTTTTCGCCATTAAAGCCATATTCCAGACTAACATTTCGAAGGGTTTCCTGATCAAGATAGACGGATATAGATTTAAATTCACCGCCTTCGGGTGGCTGCTTGTTAAATTTAACCAGGTGATTTCGTTTGCAGAATCTGAAATCACCTTCATTAAAAATATACTCTTTATTCCCGTCATTCATGGCCAGCGTCCCCGCAATCTGGTAGCTGAAAATATGCTCAGGAATGAACTGTTCGCCCTCCCGGCTTCGGGTATGGTAGCAGGAATAGAGTATTTGTGCCGATCTCTTTTCGCCCTCGAGCAGCGTCATACGGATACATGTTTATTCAAATAAACAGAAGCTGCTTAACAGCTTACGGCAGCCCCTTTTCAGCGCTTACTTTAGGCGTTAAGCAGTTACTGTTACCAGAGTCTTTGGTGAACCCAAAGAACCCAAACGGGTCATTCGTGCGAGTTCAATGTGCTTAAAGACGAACAATAATTCGTACGAATTGAATCCCGCTGGACTATTAAATGAGTTCTAATGATCCTTGCCAATAGATCATTGATCCTGTTAAAATGCCGAGCGGATGGTGCCCCCATCGACACGCAGAACGGCACCACTTATATAATCGGCATAAGAACTCGCCAGATACGAAACGGCTCCGGCTATTTCTTCCGGACGGCCAAAACGTCCTATATCATTTGGCACAAAATCACGGGCCGCATTTCGTTCAATCTCGTCCCAGGTAGTGCCCCAACCTTTAGCTGGTGCAAGATTCATCAGCAACGCTTTAACACTTGGGACAAGAATGGCTCCCGGCGCTACAACGTTTGACGTCACTCCTGAGTCTTTCAACTCGCGGGCCAGCGAAACGGCCAGATTATGGCGAGCCGCCAACGAAGCATTATAATCGGGCTGCATCGGGATCGGCTGCTGGGCAAGACCTCCACCAATCTGGATGACACGACCCCAGCCTCGCTCACGCATCTGCGGCACCAGCCGGTGTATCATTCGTACGCCGGACAACACATTCGATTCGTACGTCTCGATCCAGTTTTGGGGAGTAGCTTCCATCCAGTTCATGTGGTGATAGGCTCCGGCGTTGTTGACCAGAATGTCGATTGCTCCGCCGTTCAATGCCGTATTGGCTACGGTATCGGCACCGGAATCGGTGGCCAGATCGCCGATGGCAACATCGGCCTGACCACCTTCTGTACGAATGGCCTCCGCAACGGCATTAGCCCGATTTTCGTCACGACCATGCACTACAACGGCTGCCCCTTCGGCGGCCAGCATCCTGATAATCGCTTCGCCCAAACCGGAACTTGATCCGGTCACCAAAGCACGTTTACCTACTAATTTCAGGTCCAAAATAACCTCCTTTTTTACTTTTTATTATTTTCTGACTTCCTGCAACGGTACCCGATGTTAGTCATAAAGGCCGTGTATCCGACTGACATACAGGTATATAGTTTTATTGCTATAGATCAATGAAGTGATCTCTGGCAACGAGTAAGACAACAGCTCTCGGGGCTGATGCCTATCGTTTAATCATTACCCTTCCGGTTCACAAACGCTTTCCCTAACGCTGTTTCCAGAAAATTGGCGGCTTCATCATGATCGGTGGAGATGCTTACCGGCATCCATTTTTCGAACTCAGCCTTTCGTTCGGCGTCGGCGTGTGTCAAAAGACTGGCGGCTTCACTGCCCAGTACCAAATGCACAGGCGGCTCCGGATGCTCGACCAGATCAATCATTGCTTTTGCGGCCTTATCGGGATCACCCATTGGAACAAAGGAGCCACTCTTAAAGTAATCGGCCCTTTGGTTTACAGTTGATGCATAGTCGTCAATTGACGGAGCATAGGTCATGGACTCACCAGCCCAATCGGTACGAAATCCGCCGGGTTCTACGCTCGTTACCCGTATGCCAAGGGGAGCCACTTCTTTATTCAACGCTTCACTAAAACCACCCAGTCCAAATTTAGCGGCCTGATACATCGTTAATCCGGCATTCCCGACTCGGCCGCCTACTGAACTGATTTGCAGAATGCGACCAGAGCGCTGCTTACGCATGTAAGGCAACACAACGCGGGTTACTTCGATCGGCGCATAGAGGTTCGTTTCCAACTGGCTGCGTACCTGCTCGTCGGTAAAGGCTTCTGCGGCACCAATGATGCCAAATCCAGCGTTATTTACCAATACGTCTATACGACCAAAACGGGTTATTGCCTGTTCAACAGCGGAGATGATCTGTGCTTTATCGGTAACATCCAACCGGACCGGGTAGATCTGATCCGGATACTTCTGGGTAAGTTCTGCTAATTGTTCCGGCTTGCGGGCTGTTGCCACTACGTGGTCACCATTGGCGAGTACGGCTTCGGTAAGACTCCGTCCAAGCCCCCGTGAACTTCCTGTAATAAACCAAACTTTTGTCATTGTCTGTGATTTTTATTTTGACAAAGGTCGGCTCTATTTGGAGGGGCAACTTTGTTGAAACGCTCAAAGTTGGTTTGTTGAAACGCTCACTTTACTCAGACAGGTCTTTAAAACAGAGCGGGCAGGAATACCCTCGATGAGGTCTCCTGCCCGCTCTGTTTATGACGATATGGCTTACGCTTCTTCTAATGTTTTGATGTCAAGCTTAGACATTTTCATCATGGCTTCCATAACCCGTTTTGATTTCTCCGCGTCTTTGCTCTGCAACAGGCTATTCAATACCGACGGCACAATTTGCCACGATACCCCGAATTTGTCTTTGAGCCAGCCACAGGGGCCCTTTTCACCACCTTCAGAAAGCTTCTCCCAAAAATTGTCTACTTCCTCCTGAGTTTCGCAGTTAACGAAGAGTGAAATACCTTCGGCAAACGTAAAATGAGGTCCACCATTCAAGGCTATAAATTCCTGCCCATCGAGGTGAAACATAACAGTCATTACCGTTCCTGCCGGTGCCGGACCTGCCTCACCATACCGGGAAATGTGGTCAATTTCTGCGTTTTTAAAAATCGACGTATACAGATTCGCGGCCTCTTCGGCCTGGTCGTTGAACGTCAGGAATGTCGTGATCTTTTGCATGTTGTTTACCTTATTGCCAGTTAATACTAAGGCAAATATACGCTTGATCGTTGCCGTTAATGGAGGGCGAAAACGACAAAAAGGGGGGCTATTGCGGCACATTATTCAACGAACCATACAATGCCCAAAATCAGGCGAGATTATGCTTTTCCTTGTTCTGGCGGGCTTCCGGGCAATAGGGAAACATGAACGAATCTACCTGAGGGTTGCCGTTTGCGACTGGGGCTGACTGGCCGGGTTTTTCTCCGACGAACCAGCACGTTGCACAAGAAGACGGTCGATCGAATAGCGACCACTGCCAATAATTAGCAAGGCCAGGCTCATGCCGAAAATGAGCAGGTCCATTTCGTAACCTTCTCCTTTCTGGTTGCCGAACCAGTTCATGGAGAAGCCAACTGGCAAATGTGTGGTCAGCATCGCTCCCAGCATAACAGTAAAGGTCGCCAGTGCATTGACCCGCCCCAGCAAACCCAGCAGCAGTCCGATAGCGCCAATCGTCTCGATGCCAATGGTCAAAAGACCAATAAGCCAGGGGATATGAACCGTATCGGTGAAGAATTGCATAGTATTGCTGAAGCCAAAGCCGCCAAACCAACCGACAGCTTTCTGCAATCCATGGTATAGCATTACTGTGCCGAGCGGCAAACGAAGTACCAATCCCGCCCAATCGCTGCGGGTGGCAATGATTTTTTGAAACATGATGTTGTAAGTTATACGGCGATTAACCGTTGGGCTTCGATGATAAAAAGAGTTCAGGCGGGTACCGAATCATAGAAGAATTGCTCACGAACGATTTTGTCGTTGCGCCAGTGCTGCACCGATACCTGCGTGTAGTTTTTGCGACCCCACTCTTTGTGCGTATAGTCATACTGCCAAACGACCATCGTTACGCCATCACCCGCGGCTGTGTCGAGTACCCGAGCCGTATGTACGGCCGTGAGGTTGCTATAAAACAGCTGTTCGCGCTGACGATTTGCGGCTTTACCGATTGTAGGCGGCAATGCATTTTCCTGCATGACGACCTGTTCGTCGTAGTAGTGCTCGAAGGCATCTATTGCCCGGCCGTCGAGCACGAGCTGGTTCAGTTGTTGAATGTTGTTGAGGAGCTTGTCCATTGCTTTGTCTTTTTTTAATTGTCGTCTTGTTTTGACAGGACAAAGCTACGGCAAGCCCTTAGGCGGGTTCCTTGATGTAGTTTAGGAAATAGTATTGATCTAGTTTAAGCTTTCCGGGTAGCCAGTTGCTTTCGGATGCGGCTAAGAAACTCGGGTGTAAAACCTAAATAGGAGGCTATGAGGTGTTGAGGAACACGCTGGTCGATGCCAGGGTAACGCTCGATGAAGTGACGATAACGTTCCTCGGCGGTTTGGCTGATGGTCGCAATCACCCGTTGTTCCGCTGCCACAAACGCCCGCTGACTGAGAATACGAAAAAATCGTTCAAATTTGGGGACACGCTCATACAGCTCATCCATCGATGCCTGATCGATCTGTAAAAGCTCCGAGTCTTCGAGGGCGTCGGTATTGTAGGCCGCTGGCGATTGTGTCAGAAAACTATACAGATCGCCCGTCCACCAGTTTTCAACGGCGAACTGTACCACATGCTCGTCGCCACGATCGTCCACAAAATAGGTTCGCAGACAACCTTTAAGCACAAATGAATCGAACTTGCATACATCACCGGCCTGCACCAGGTATTGGCGTTTGCGCAGCAGTTTATACTTCAGTAACGAGGTGAAATAGTCCGTTTCGGCCGGTTCGAGCCGGATATACTGACCTACATGAGCGAGGATCGGATCGTACATAGTCATACATCAACTTTACCGGCCAAATTTCAGCGTTGTGCCAATTCGGAACCCTACTCCCTGGTATTTGGCGTCCTGCCACTGCGAAATAACTTCCACCCGGAAAAATGGCAGCACCTGTGGAATCAGGCCATCTAAACCATAGCCAACTTCGGTGTAGTGCTGCGAATTCGGCGTGTAGAGGTAATGCACAAATAGGTTCTCTTTCAGGCCAATGAGCCGAACAATTGTCAGTTGAGTTACGAGAAACTTGCGGAATTCGGCCAGAACATGCCCCTCAACAAACCGCTTTCCGGTGCTGTATTGATAATACGGCAGTAGACGAAAACTGGAGACAACATCGCCCTGCTGGAAGAAAAACTGGTTTCCCGCAAAGTGCTTGAAATCGGGGAAATACACTTGTTTGTCATTCAGAAAAGCCCCGGCACTGATCTGATAATTCAGACGGCTCCGGATGCCGGTTTCAAATGAATGGCTGATGCTGGCCTGGAGAAAATCATAATCAACGTCGGAATCAGCAACGCCATGAATACCTTTTCGGTAATTTACGGTCAGTAACGGGCTATCATTATCGCGCTGGGCCGTCCGCCGTCCATTCCGGATGATGTATTGTGTAGAACCCAGCCGCGCCGAAGCCGTTAGGTTCAGTACCAGCGCATTGTGGACCGGGAAACCCGTGTTGGTCAGTTCCGCATTTTCGGGTCGGTTGGGCGTATAGACACGATTGCGCCAGTTTATCCACGGTTTAAGGTCTTCTTTGTAGTTGGTCAGTTCTGTTCGCTGGGCATATTCCAGGCTACCGGCTAGGTTTAGTCGTTGTTTAAACGGCGACGCGCTGACAGATAGGTTCAGGAAATCTTTCTGATAGAGTTTCGCAAAATTCTGCTCGAACAGGAGCGTTGTCAGCGAATTCAAAAATGGGCTGATTGGATTATCGGAATTGAACTGATATAAATACCGTCCGCCAGAGAGACCAATTCGGGTGTTTTTGTACTGGTAGCTGGCCTGCCCGTAACCAACAAACTGCTTGCGGCCAAACTGATAGCGGCCCGTTCCACCGATATTCCATTCGCCCAATGGAATTTGCCTGAACCGATTTACCGAATCTACTCTAGCCCGATAGCGGAAATTCCACGCCCCTTCCAGTGAGTAGCCTTCAACCGTATTGTACTCGATCCGGGTGATTGGGCTGGTATAAATCAGGGAGCTGCGTTTACTCAGGCGCCATGTGTTGCCGCTCAGTAATTGGCCAATGGAAAACTTATTCGGTGATTTCTTCTTCGTTGAGTCCCGTCGGGTGGTATCGGTAGTTCCGGGGGCCTTTATCTCACGGGTTAGTCCCAGGCTATCGGCTTTGCGGTAGCTTTTGATTTCGGCGGTTGTCAGCGGCACCGACCGCAGCGAGTCCCAGAAAACATTGGATCGTTTGCGGGCCAGTGAATCGACTACCAGTGAATCGTCGCGCACAACGGTTACGTCTTCTTTCCGATTTTTGCGGGCCTGTTTTTCCTGCTTTTCGTATTCCTTGACGAGCTGCCTTAAATTTTTGGTTGAAAATTCCTTCTGCTTTTTCACCAATTCATCCAGTTGTTTGCCCTTGATATCCCCTTTGGATAGTGTTGTGGCGGGTGGCCCTTTTTTCTCATCGGCAACCTCAATTTCCTCCACAAAGGCTGGATTGACCACGAATTCGCTAAACGTAAGGTTACGGATATAGTAGCCCGTTGCTTTCACGCCCAGGTAAGACCCACTGCCATTGTAGCGTTGGTTTGTCGGCATCCAAACGCCCTGGATAGGCGTACAGACATGGCGAACGGTGAAAGAAATTCCGATGTTGTTGACCGTCTCCAGCTGCAAACTGTGAATAGCCCAGGTGTTTTCGATGATGTAGATCGTGCCTCGGAAAACGCCCTCGCCATACTGCCTTGGAATAACCTGGATTTTGCTGATTTCTATCGCTTTCCCATCCGGCCCCGGCTCCCGAAAGGTGCCCTTGTATTCAAATTTATAGTACGCAAACGCTTTGGGCGATAGGGGTGATACCGAATTAGCGATGGTTGGATTGTAAAAACTGGCGTTATAAAACTGGTTGGGGCTCAGAAAATCGCCCTGCGAATTACGATTCGCAATGATTCGCTGCCGGTAGGTATTTGGCTGACTAAACGAAACTTCGGCCACGGTTTCGTTCAGCAATGGCACACCAACTTTGAAGTTGGCCTCCTTTTCCGCTTCTTTTAGCTGCTTCCGAAACGCCATCTCGGCCAGGTTGGGAAGGTCAAGCACTGTAACTGATGATTTGGTGTAGACTCTCGCCTTAAACCGCTGTACCTGCAATTGATGAAACCGGCTTTTGGCAATGGCCCGACGCATGATCGTATAGGCCGGATCTTCGTTGCCCGCTTTCGCTTCTACCTCCGCCAGGCGAAGGGCCTGCTCCTCCAGGGTAGCGTCTAAGGTGGTAAATCCGGTTCCAATCTCTACTGGCTTCTGGATTGTCTGAAATCCCAGAAATTGAAAAACAATGGTGTACTTGCCGGGTGCCAGCGCGATTTCATAGCGCCCCTCGGCGTTGGTAATCGTACCGTTGGGTGTACCCTTAACAATGACCGCAGCATAAGGCAACGCTTCGCCCTGAGCATTCTTAACCATTCCCCGTAGGCCCGTGCCGCCCGTTTGCGCGATGCCTATTGTTGAATAAAAGAAAGCGAACAGACTAAGTAGGGTGATCTTCATGCAAGAATAGGTTGTATAGTCAGTGTCAGACGCCAGCAAGCTAACGAACGTAATTTAGCATTTTATGCCCAAACATCAGATTTTGGGGAATCAGTCAGTGAAGGCACTCTGTAGGGCAGATGCAGATACGAATCAAAACGTTGTCTGAGCGTATTGTTAAAAATCTATAATGTCTTTGTGTATCTTGCTTCAAACTGCTCACAACCTGCATCCTATGTATAAATCAGTACACCTTTTCCTCTGGATATTTCTATTTTCGCTTGTTCTCTCCACCGCAATTGCCCAACCCACACAACCATCGACCGTTTTGCCGGAACGCGAACGGGCGCGCGTAATCGATGATATTGTGGATGATCGATTCACGAACTTCCTCCCAAAACTGATGCGCCGGGAAGGTCTCGATATGTGGATCATTATTTCCCGCGAATACAATGAAGATCCGGTATTGAGAACCATGCTGCCCAGTACCTGGCTATCGGCGCGTCGACGGACAATCATCGTTTTTTTCGATAATGGAAAAGAGGTTGAGAAGCTGGCCATCGCTCGCTATGATGTGGGCAATCTGCTGAAAGGTGCGTGGGATATTGACGTTCGCCCGAACCAATGGGAAGCACTGGCGAAGATCATTGAAGACCGTAAGCCCAAAAAAATTGGCCTGAATATGTCCACCAACTATGGGCATGCAGATGGATTATCCTTTTCTGAACACGAAGAGTTCCTTAAAAAGCTGCCTGCCGACTATCAGAAACGCCTTGTTTCGGCTGAGAAAGTAGCGGTTGGCTGGCTCGAAACCCGAACCGAAAAGGAAATGGCGATTTATCCGCTTATCTGCCGCTTATCGCACCAGATTATTCAGGAAGGTTTTTCGGAACAGGTCATTCAGCCGGGTGTTACCACCACCGACGACGTTGTCTGGTGGTTCCGCCAGCGCATTACCAGTCTGGGTCTGGATACGTGGTTTCACCCAACAGTTGACGTGCAACGGGCCGACGAACAGGATTTTAATCACCTTCGCACGTTCTCGAAACGCCCCGACAAACAGGTTATCATGCCGGGCGATCTGCTTCACGTTGATTTCGGAATTACGTATCTGCGCCTGAACACCGATCAGCAACAGCACGCTTACGTACTGCGACCCGGCGAAACCGACGTTCCAGAATCGATCAAAGCTGCCTTTAAGCAGGGAAATCGGTTGCAGGATATTCTGATCGAGCAATTCAAGTCCGGGAAAACAGGGAATCAGATGCTGCTGGCGGCTCTGGATCAATCGCAGAAAGAAGGCATCAAAGGCACGATTTATTCCCATCCCATTGGCGTTCACGGTCATGCCGCTGGACCAACAATCGGGCTGTGGGATCAACAAAAAGGCGTTCCAGGCCCTGGCGATTATCCACTATTGGCCAATACCGCCTATTCTATTGAACTCAACGCTGCCGTTGAGATTCCGGAATGGAAGAAAGTCGTACGCATCATGCTCGAAGAAGACGGTTTTTTCGACGGTCAGACATTTCGCTATATCGACGGTCGGCAAACGGAAATTTATACGATCCCCCGAAAATTGGGCTATGTAAAATAAACTAGAGACCGGTTCGTCAGTACAGTGCAACTCTGACCAGATTGATGTGTTAGCGAACCGGTTTCTACCTCATTTCACTTTAACCGGCGAACCATCCCGAATTTCTTCGGTGGCAGCTGTAATGAATTGATCGCCTTCGGTCAACTGGCCGAATACCTCGATTTTTTCATCCGCTTCAAGCCCTGTTTTCACCGGAACCCATTCGGCTTTACCATCCTTAACTTTGACAATAAAGACCCCCGTTGTTGAGTTAACAATGGCCGATTTCGGCACAATAAACGTATTGTTTTTTGTCGGCAGTGGCACGTTGACTTCAGCCACCATGCCGGGCAGCAGCTTCTTGTCATTATTGATGACATCGACCTCTACACGCTCAGAACGTAAGCGTTTGTCGAGCGCGCCAGCCTGACGTTTTACCTGGCCTGTGAATTTCTTGTCGGGGAAGGCCTTCACGGTAAAGCTCACCGCATCGTTCTGATCCACATAACCCGTATACGCTTCCGGAACTGAAATAACCAGGCGTAATTTCTTCTGCTCGGTTAATACGAACAACGGGAATTCGGAGCCTTTCCCGGCGGGACCGATGTAGGCACCCGTGCTGGCATTACGTGCGCTGATAATCCCGTCAAAAGGGGCGCGGATCTCAAGGTATTTCTTCAGGTCAGATACTTCCCGGTAGGCCGATTTAGCCGCTTCCAGTTGAGCCAGGTCGGCATTTCGTTTCGCAAGCGCCTGATCGACATCGTTTTTCGAGACTGCTCCCGAGAATTTACTGGCTTCCAGTATACGCTCATAATTGGCCTTACTTCCAATCGATATCGCTTCCTGTCCTTTGAGTTTCGATTCAGCCGACGACAGTTGGGCGCTCAATTCGGGCGCTTCGGCGAGGGCAAGCAGTTGGCCCTGCCTCACTTCAGACCCAACATCAACATGCAGGGCTTTGATGAAGCCACTCACTTTGGCATAAATATCAACATCACGAAAAGCTACCAGTTCGCCCGGCACTTGTAAGGACGACGATAGTTTTCCTTTTTTTAGCGAGAATACTTCCGTCGCTGCCGGTGCATCAGGAGCTTCCGCAGCTTCTTCTTTGCCTTCGGACGAATGACAACTGGTTACAGAACTGAGCAGGAATAAACTCCCAACAAGGGCAAGCAGATTAAAATATGGTTTGTTAATTAACCGGTTCATACGAGGATGGAATATAATACTTACTTTCTTTGTCTTCAGGATCGAGCGATACTGAATCGGTTGAGGTTTTACCCTGTACCCACGCAAATACCAGCGGAAGAATAAACAGGGCTGCAAATGTCGATGCGATCAGGCCACCAATAACGGCCCGGCCCAGCGGAGCGGCCTGCGAACCACCTTCGCCTATGCCCGAGGCCATCGGAATCATTCCGACAACCATGGCTACGCTGGTCATCACAATAGGTCGCATACGCACAGAGGCCGCTTCTCGGGCCGAAAGCAAGGCGTTCCCATTTCGCATTCGAAGTTCTTCGGCGTTGGTTACCATCAATACGGCATTGGAAATGGATACGCCGACCGACATGATCATACCCATGTAAGATTGTAGATTGAGCGTTGAGCCGGTCAGCATCAATAAGACCAACGAACCGACCAAAACGGCGGGAACCGTGCACAACACAACCAGCGAAACCTTGAATGACTGGAAGTTAGCCGCCAGCATCAGAAAAATGACGACGATGGCCGTAAACAACCCCGTTTGCAGGCTATCGAGTGTGTCAATTAACACCTGCGTCAGGCCCTGCATCTTTACCGTTAATCCCCGGGGCAATTCACCCAGCGAGTCAATGGCTTTCTGGACATCACGGGCCGCTGTTCCTAAATCGATGTCGTTGAGATTGGCCGTTACCGACAAAACCGGAATGGCACCAACATTGTCGTTTTCGCCGTAGGTCGTTCCTTTTTGCAGGGTAGCCACATCACTCAGAATTGGGCGGTTGGCATTCGGTGAAACGGGTATTTCGCCCAAATCATTGACGCTGGTCATCTGGTTTTCAGGTACCTGGACCTGCACCGTATAGGTCTGGCTCGATTTTGGGTCAATCCATACGCTTTTCTCGGTATAGCGCGACGACGAGGTAGCGGCAATCAATGACCGTGAAATAGCGGATATATCGGTTCCTAACTGAGCCGCCCGTGTCCGGTCAATGGTTACGTTAATGGCGGGGTATTTAGTGGCCTGACCAATCTGAACATCGCGCAGGTATGGAATCTTGTTCAGCTTGGCAATTACTTTATTGGCGTACTCTTCGTTTTGCTGTTTGTTTTTACCCGAAAGCTTTACCTCAATAGGTGTTGGCGACCCCTGGCTAAGAATCTTGTCGGTTAATTCTATCGGCTCAAACGACAGCTTTACTTCAGGTAGGTCCTTTTTCATGCTGGCCCTGAATTTATCCTTCAATTCATCCAGATCAACATCGTAATCTTCTTTCAGGCTTACCTGTAAAACTCCTTCCTGTGGTCCGGCCATAAAGAGATAGATCGGGCTCGTCGAAAACTGAGCCCCGTGCATCCCAACCATGGCCGAGGTAATCTCGATGTTTTCTTTACCGACCAGTTTATTCAGCACATCAATGGTTTTGAGCATGGTCCCTTCGGTTTTTTCGAGCCGTGTTCCATCTGGATTACGCAACCGAACCTGAAACTGTCCGCCACTTACTTTCGGCAACACATCACGCCCAATGGATGTGATCAGCAGAAAAGCAATCCCTATCGACCCGACAACATAAACCAGAACGATAGGTTTCCGGTAGGGAAGCATCCGCCCGATGAACCGCACAAACCGCGCCCGAACGCGCTCAAAGTAGCTGATTTTGCCGTTGTTGTCGAGGTCGACCCGATGCGCCAGTTTCTTCTTTTCCTGTAGCAGATCATCGTGTTCATCGTGTCCGTTCGACCCTGATCTGCCATTTGATTTGATCAGTTTCCCTTTTACGAGATCCTGCTTTGTCGCTTTCCCATTGCTGACAGGATGGTGTTCTTTCATCATCCAGTTGGCCAGTACGGGCACCAGCGTTTGGGCCATCACATAAGACGTGATCATTGAAAAACCAATGGCCAGGGCAAGCGGTAAAAACAACGCGCCCGGAATGCCCGACATCGTAAACGCGGGAGCAAATACGGCCAGGATACAAAACAGAATCAGGAGTTTGGAAAAGGCTATTTCCTTACAGGCATCCCAAATAGCCAGGGCTTTGGGTTTCCCCATATCCATATGCTGGTGGATGTTCTCAATCGTTACGGTACTTTCATCGACCAGAATACCAATAGCGAGCGAAAGGCCGCTCAACGTCATAATGTTGATGGTCTGGCCAAATAACGACAGGAACAAAACCCCCGAAATGATACAGGTCGGAATGGTTATGATCACAATCAGCGCACCCCGTACATCGCCCAGAAACAGCAGGACCATTAAGCCGGTCAGGATCGCCCCAATAGCGCCTTCGGTCATCAGACTCTCCACGGCATTGATCACATAGACCGATTGGTCGAACGTATAGGTCAGCGTTACATCTTCCGGCAACAGGGCCTGAAAACGAGGCAGTGAGGCTTTCAGGTTTTGTACGACCTCCCAGGTAGAGGCATCCGCCGATTTAGTAATGGGTAAATAGACGGATCGTTTCCCGTTAACCAATACATAACCCTGCGTAATATCGGCTCCATCTTCAATGGTGGCTACGTCTTTCAGAAACAGGTTTTGAACCGTTCCGGTATAGAGCGGGATATTACCGAAGTCTTCAATATTCTTGACTGTCGTGTTAGCTGGCGTAAAATAGTTCAGGTCGCCAATACGCACGTTTCCTGCCGGTGTTGCCTGGTTATTGATCCGTAGGGCAGCCACCAACTGGTCGGGAGTCAGATTGTGGGCACGCAGTAATTCAGGGTCAGCTTTAATGACAATGGACCGGGAGTTACCCCCAAATGGAGCGGGTGACACCAACCCCGGAATGGATGTGAAACCAGAACGGATGTATACGTTGGCCAGATCCTGCAATTCATTGTTACTACGCTTCGGACTACTCAATACCAATTGCCCTACCGGTAAGGTCGACGCGTCGAAACGCAGAATAAACGGCGGTTGCGAACCGGGTGGGAAACTAGACTGTGCCCGGTTGGAATAGGCAGATACTTCGGCAGCTGCCTGCGCCATATTGGTACCTTCGTAAAAGGATAATTTCAGTAAGGTTATGCCTTGAATATTTTTACTCTCAATACTTTTTACCCCCGACACATAAAGCAGCAGGTTTACATATTGTTTCCCGAAAAACGACTCCATCTGATTGGGCGTGTAGCCGCCAAATGGCTGGGATATGTAAATAACTGGCAGATTCAGGTTCGGGAAAATATCAATCTTGATGTTACGGACTGCATTTATACCGAAGAAGAAT
This sequence comes from Spirosoma endbachense, assembly GCF_010233585.1. Lineage (NCBI taxonomy): Bacteria > Pseudomonadati > Bacteroidota > Cytophagia > Cytophagales > Cytophagaceae > Spirosoma > Spirosoma endbachense. Next base: position 8,454,475 of record NZ_CP045997.1, on the reverse strand, counting down.
AAGCTAGCTACTAAAACCAGAATCGTAATTGGCTTTCGTAACGCGGATCGTATTAAATTCATTACTCGACTGAGCTAGTTAAATGGTTTTACGTTCAGATTTTCCTATACCTGAACAATCAGTAGGATTTTGCCCAACTTTTTCCAGAATACATCACATACTGCGGTATTCGATCCTAAAAGTTACGAATTTGTCTGATACTTTTCGGTCTTTAGCCTGTTGGTTTTAAGAGAGAATTAATCAGCAACGGTTTTGTTACAACACCTTATGCATGATCTACTTACGCTAAAAAGTCAGTAAAAATGCTTAGTATCTAAGGGCTCATTTTGCCACTTCCACTGCTTATTAATGTGTATTTTATACATTTTCTACCGATAGCGAACAAAAAAAGGTGCCAGATCGGTTAAATCTGGCACCTGAATAAGCTAGAACACCTGTTCGAATAATCACTCTATTTCTACGGACCGACGTAATGGCTGCCTTTTCCAGTAGGTCAGACTACGCCAGACCCACTCAAGCGGGCCAAACTGGAACCGTTGCAACCACAATAAGCTAAAGAGAATGTTGACAGTCCAGATTCCCAGCACCACTGCATACAACTGGTAGTATTGTAAATGGCCAAAATAACCCAGCCCATAGCCAAAGAAAATAAGGGTGCAAAGAATTGTATGAAGAATGTAATTGCTGAAAGCCATTTGTCCTACAGCACCCAACGCTCGAAAAACACCCTTGGCCACTCCAGCCTGAATCAGCAAAATGAGCACACTGACATGGGCAATAACCAGTAACATCCGCTGAATAGGGTATAACAGGCTACTGATCGATACCGGTTGCGAATCTAAAAAAGCAGTCGTGTTCGGAAACTGATGGCCATACCACCAACTGAATATGACAATAGGAATGCCCAGACTATAGCCTACTGTCAACAAGCGCCAGTAGACTCGACGGGGGAGTTGTCCGGTTAAAAAGCCCCATTTAAACAGAGCCATTCCCAGTAACATGAGGCCGAGAGCATCCCAAATGGATAAAATCAGGTAATTGGTTTCTATTTTAAAGGCAAATGGTCGAACGTGGCTGGCGACTTCGGTATAATTCCCCCGCATTAGCCGCGTGTTTTTGTCGATTTCCGCTTTGTCTGGAATAAACTCCTTCGCTGTTTCAAGCCAGGCGGTTTTAGCCTCCTGTTGCGTTTTCGTTAGCGGTTTATTCAGTTTTTCAGCGGCTACAACGTCCAGATAAGCCAGGCGTTGCTCACGAATATGATGATAGAACAACTGGCCGGTAATGGCATCGAAACTTCCCAGCGCCAGGGCAATGCCCAGTAACCAGGATGGTTTTAATTTCCTGAACCAGTATAAAATAAGCGCGCAGACACCATAAATATAAAGGATATCACCTAGCCAGAGCAGTACATGAGCATGAATTAACCCGAAGAGAATCAGCCAGCCCATTCGCCGGTAATAAAGACCGGTTACAGCCCATTTTCCTGCGCCGGCCTGCTCTTTACGGGTCGTAAAAATGAGTACGCCAGCGCCAAATACCATTGAAAACAAGGCCCGCATTTTTCCTTCAAACAGAACCGTAATAAAAAAATGGAACCGATAATTGATATTTTCCGGATCATTGCGAAAAGCGTCCGTAAAGCGATCCGGCATAGCAAAACCAGGAATATTCATCAGCAAAATGCCTAGTAGTGCCACGCCCCGCAGAATGTCGATGGTTTTGATTCGTTCACTCTGAGCCACGGGTTTATACAACACGGGCGATTGGTCATTAGGGAGGGTAGCTACGGCTGCGGATAGGTTTGCCATATGTCTGTCTGTTAGCGTATTGTCTGGACAAATCAACTCATAATCAGTCATTAATTATAGCGTAGAACTACTGGAAATCGCCACCGGTCGTAAGCAAAGCCATGAGTCATTCCGAATTTCGGGATCACTTATGGTTACGATTAATGCACGGCTATCCCGTCATTATTCGATGAACGTTCATTGGTTTAAGGCATTTAAGAACCTTTCGGGGTAGCGGGTGCCGGAGACGATTCCGGCGGGCATGATCGCTTCAATGCTTTCCAGATCTTCTCTGGTGAGCTGTACGTTTTCGGCGGCCATGTTTTCTTCGAGATGGCTGATGCGTTTAGAGCCGGGGATGGTAATGATATCGTCACCCTGGGCCAGCACCCAGGCAATCGCCAACTGAGCTGGAGTGCACCCTTTTTCGGCGGCCAGCGTCTTGATCTTTTCAACCAGCTCAAGATTTTTGTAAAAGTTCTCACCCTGGTAGCGGGGCATGTGTACACGACTGTCTTTGAGATCGTCGGGCGTTCTGATTTCACCGCTTAAAAAGCCTCGGCTTAGCGGGGCATAGGCTACCAGACCAATACCCAATTCGCGGATGGCAGGAAGAACTTCGGCTTCAATATCGCGCGTCCAGAGCGAGTACTCGATTTGTAGTGCCGTGATGGAATGTACAGCAGCCGCCTTACGAATAGACGCTGCCGATGCTTCCGAGAGACCAATGTAACGAACAATGCCCTTGTCAATGAGATCGGCCAGTGCGCCGATCGTATCTTCTATTGGGACATTGGGGTCGACCCGTGCAAGGGTATAGAGATCGATGTAATCCGTTTTCAGACGCTGGAGACTGTAAAAGACAGCATTGCGAATGTAATCAGGATGACCACTTACCGGGCCGGGCCCCATCGATTTGCTAGGTCCGGGAGCTACCAGTTGACCCGTTTTTACCGAGAGGAAGGCTTTATCGCGTTTGCCTTTGATGGCCTGGGCGATCAGCTCTTCGTTATGGCCTACGCGGTAGTAATCGGCCGTGTCTAAAAAGTTGTGTCCGAGTTCAAGGGCTCGTTCGATGGTGGCGATGGACTCTGTATCGTCAGATTGTCCGTAGGCCCCCGACATGCCCATGCAGCCTAACCCTACTGCCGATACATGAGGGCCGTTTGTTCCTAGTTTTCTGTTAATCATTTGCGTATTTATTAGAAGAGCAAAGGTCCAGAGAACCTCAGGAAAGGAGCCGGACAAATCGTATTAGTTCCCTGACAAATCCTGAACGAAGGTGGCTATTGTCTGGCCAGTTACTTTTTTAAACAAACGGGAGAAGTATTCAGGATCGTTGAAACCCAGGTCATAGGCTAGCTCCTTAATGGAACTTTCAGCATAATAGAGCCGACGTTTTGCTTCCAGTATGAGCCGGTTGGTAATGAATTCTTTGGGAGAAAGGCCGGAATAGTGTTTAACAAGGGTATATAAACTGTTGGTGTTGAGGGCGAGTTGTTCCGCGATTTCATGGACGGTTGTATGCTCGGTGAGGTTGTTCTCGACAAAAAGTTTGAACCGGATGTAATGGGAAAGTTTGTCGTCGGCGGGATTTTTGTCGATTGAAAAATAAGCGGTGTTGATTTCGGTTAACAAGCTATTGAGGTGAGCCAGGATGAGCTCGGGATCGGTATCCACTGCGCTTAATAAGTCGAGAAGAATGTCGAAGATGGATTTTAGTCTGGCGGCAGTTGATGGAGTGAATTGTATTTTCTGATTGTTGAATGGATTAATGAGAAAGGGATATTGTTTAGGCAATAGGGACAGGCAATTTTCATCAAAACCGAGCTTGAAGTAGTCAGTGCCTTCTTTGGTCGTAGGAAGCCGGTGGATTTGATGAGGCAGAATGAACAGGAGTTCATTGCTTTTTAGATCGAATTGCTGGAGATCAACACCATGCTGGGTCCGACCTTCTCGCAGAAAGAGAAAAAAGTAGTAAGGTTTGCGGTGGGTAAGGCCGTATCGATCGGCGATTTCGGACGGAACATGACCGAAGGTAGGCGAGATAAGACGGATAGCGAGTTTGTTGTTTTGTCGGTTGAGAATGAGAAGTGATTCGATGTCTTGCATAGGGTAAAAATAGTGAAAATAAGTAGCTGGGGGATTAAGGAACGCATAGGGACTTTTAGGAGTTGGGCTGACCACCTTTTACCAGATACGTTCACTATGCAAGAGGTTCAACAACTCGATAAACGACTTTGCGTTGGGAAAATCTCCTTTAGGGAGTATCTCACAGGAACCCATGGCCCAAACTCGATCAGAGTTGGCATAAAATCGATAGCCTTATTGCCAGATCTTCCTCAATATTGGGGTCACAACAGCAAACCGATCGGCCTGTCGCCCAAAATCGGAACCTAATGGCTAATTCTTTTATTTTCAATATATTTGATTCTATTCAACGTCAGGATGAATCGCCTGCTCAGGCTAATCCATCCCAATAGAGCTTCTGGTTGGTCATTCTCATGTCACTAGCAGCCAGTAGTCATTCATCGATTGGTTAACTCCCCAATCGCCTGCTCGACGCCTTGTTAATCGACACCCAATCCGTATTGGTCAATTGGCCACATCGTCCGGTTGACAGTCCACATGAACTACTTCTTTTGGTTACTGCTGCTGGGATTATCCACTTCGGCCGGTTTAGCCCAGCCCGTTTTTCGCATCGACAGCCTACCTCCAAAGGGCGTATTGCTCGATAAAGGCTGGAGGTGGCACGCAGGGGATAATCCCGAATGGGCAAAATCGGACTTTGACGACGCAAAGTGGCAAGCGATTAATCCAGCACTGGATATTCACGACCTTCCACAGGTACGACAAGCCCAATTGGGCTGGTTTAGGCTCAAACTACAGGTCGACTCTACCATCTTGCAGCAGGCACTGGCACTGGCTATTCGGCAGGTAGGGGCTTCGGAAATTTACCTGGATGGGCAAGTGATTTACCAATTTGGTGTGGTGAGTAATGTTCCAGAACAGGAGCAAACCGCCAATCTAAAAGGAGAAGTGTATAGTTTTCAACTCAATGGTCAGTATACTCACCAACTCGCCATACGGTATTCATTTACAACTACCAATTTTTATCATAATATTGATGGCTGGAGTAATCCGTGTCTGGCTCTCCAGCTTCAATCCAGCAATCAGGCTCATATCGACCAGTTAAATGGCACCCTTATTCCATTCATACTGCATTTTGTGCTGTCATCTCTTTATTTATTACTGGGTGTTACATTTCTGTTCTTCTATTTCTCGTTCAACACGCGTAAGCCCTACCTTTTCTTTGGGTTATATGCGATCGGTCAATTAATCGCCTATATTTTTTTTCTGCTCCGACTCCGCCCTACCTCAACGTCCTTTGATGCATTCTGCTTCTTAGTGGGTTATGCGCTGATCAATATCTTTATTCTGTTTCAGCTGATAGGTACATACGGGCTCTATAACAGACCCAAAGGGTGGGCCTTTTACGGTCTGGTTGGGTATGGTATACTCACCATTCCGGCTATGTTGTTGTTTTACAAGGATGCCTGGATGGTCAATACAGGATTTTACTTACTCGCCACCCTGGATCAGTTGCGGCAGTATTGGTACGGAATGAAGACCCGTCAGGCCGGGGGGCGGACACTCTTCCTGACTCTTCTGATTTTCTCTGTTTTTTTTCTCCCATCTCTAGCGTTGCGGTTGGCAGGTCAGGGCTTTTTAGCTTACATTTTTGTTTCGATTGGGTCTTTTGTTTTACCCATCGGGTATAGTTTATTTCTGGCCAGTGAATTTGCCCGCACCGCGCATACCTTGCGGAAGCGTGTAGTTGAGGTTGAAGAACTGTCAGCAGAAAAGCAACAGATTCTCTTGACCCAAAATGAAATCCTCGAACGGCAGGTGGAGGCCCGAACCGCCGAGCTAAGCCATAAAAATCAGGAACTGGTCGTGGAAGCGGCTCTGGAACGAGTCCGGTCCCGCTCCTTAGCCATGCATTCAAGTGAGGAGTTAAAGCAGGTCATTGTCCTGGTTTTTAACCAACTAAACCAATTAGATATTGCCATTACTGACGGTTCCGCCGTGATTGCTTTACTTAGTGAAGGCTCCAGAGATGTCATCCATTGGACTGCCAACCCCGACCGTATATCGGAAGCTACCTCCTTTCGGTTGCCCTATATTGACCACCCTGCTAATAACCGCTATTGGGAAGCCCGAGAGAATAGGTTAGGTTTTGTAGCTGATTCGCTTACATTCGACGAAAAAAATAGTTATTGGGAGCAGATTCTTCGGGTGTCTGATTATCAGTATTTGCCCGAAGCAACAAAGCAGTGGATATTCGCCAGTCCGGGTTATGCTTACTCAATCGCCATTGAAAAGCATTCGTCCCTGTTTATCGATTCCTTTCAGGGGAAAATGTACACGGAACAGGAGAATGACATTTTAAGACGTTTCGCCCGGGTGTTTGAGCAAGCGTATGTGCGATTCCTGGACCTGCAAAAAGCGGAAGCACAGGCCAGAGAAGCTCAACTAGAAACCGCTTTGGAGCGTGTTCGTTCCCGTTCGTTAGCGATGCAGCATAGTAATGAGTTACAAGCGGTGATTACCTTAGTCTTTCAGCAATTAAATCAAGTTCAAATTACCATTGATGGAGCCGCCATCATTGGCTTATATACCGAAAACGCACGAGAGGCTGTGCACTGGACCGTTAATCCCAACCAAACGGTAAAAGCCACTTGTTTTAAGGTTCCCTATTTCGACCATCCCTTTACGAATGCCATTTATGAAGCAGCCGAGAAAGGGATGGATGTCGTTACCCAATCCCTGTCGTTTGACGAAAAAAATAACTATTTCAAGGTGCTTTTCACGCATACGGATTATCGGTATTTACCCGACGAGGTAAAACAACTGATCTATGAAGCCGAATCGTATACGCTCAATGTTGCCTTTGAGAAATATACATGCCTGATGCTTGATTCGTATGTAGGCAAGATCTACTCAGAACAAGATTTAAGCATCTTGAAACGCTTTGCCCGCGTATTTGACCAGGCCTATACCCGATTTATGGACATAGAAAAAGCCGAAGCCCAGGCGCGTGAAGCTGTCCGAACAGCCTCACTAGACCGGGTGCGGGCCCAAATAGCGTCCATGCGCACTACCCAGGATTTAACCCGCATACCGCCCCTGATCTGGCAGGAACTTACCACTCTGGGCATCCCCTTTGTTCGCTGCGGGGTGTTTATCATCGACCAACAACAAGAGCAAATCCATACCTTTTTATCCAGCCCGGACGGAAATGCCATTGCTACTTTCAAGACACCTTTTGCCACATCAGGCCTTTTGGCCGATGCACTGCCTCACTGGCGAAACAAACAAATCTACACAACGCATTGGGATGAAGCTAACTTGTTAGTGCAGGCCCAGGTACTCATCCGTCAGGGCGTGATTTCTTCGCCCGAAGCTTACCTGACTGACCATCGGCCAACCAGTCTCTACCTGCACTTACTACCCTTTATGCAGGGGATGCTGTATGTGGGCAATGATACGAGTCCGTTAACCGAAGACCAGTTAAGCGTGTTACAACTGCTGGCGGATGCTTTTTCGACGGCTTACGCTCGCTATGACGATTTTACCCAGCTGGAAGCGGCCAAACGGCTGGCCGATTCTACACTGAGCGAACTGAGAGCTACCCAAACCCAACTCATTCAGAAGGAGAAAATGGCGAGTTTGGGTGAACTCACCGCTGGCATCGCCCACGAAATTCAGAACCCCCTGAATTTCGTCAACAACTTCTCCGAGGTTAGCGCGGAGTTAGTAGCCGAACTGGAAGAGGAGCAACAAATGCCCAACCGGGATGCGGAACTGGAAGCCGAAATTTTGAGCGACTTAAAGCAAAACCTGCAAAAGATCACCCACCACGGCGGGCGTGCTTCAGCTATTGTCAAAGGCATGCTGGAACACAGCCGTACCAGCACCGGCCAAAAAGAACCTGCAAATCTTAACACACTGGCGGATGAGTACTTGCGGCTGGCTTATCATGGAGTACGAGCCAAAGAAGCCGCTTTTACCTGTCAACTCGTTACGCACTTCAATTCTGACTTACCTCCAATCGAGGTCGTAGCTCAGGACATTGGGCAGGTATTGCTGAACCTGTACAACAATGCCTTTTATGCCGTTCAGGAAAAGCAGAAATGGACTCCGGCGGATTATCTGCCCACTCTCACCGTCAGCACGCGTCGGCTGGTGAATTCAGTCGAAATCCGGGTGAAGGATAATGGAACAGGTATACCTGAATCAGTGAAGACCAAAATTTTCCAGCCCTTTTTCACGACCAAACCCACCGGTGAAGGCACGGGATTGGGCCTGAGCCTGAGTTACGACATTGTCACGAAGGGGCATGAGGGAACACTAACCGTGGAAAGTCATGAAGGGCAGGATTCTGAATTTGTGATCACTTTACTGCATACCTAACCGCTGGGCTTGACCGAACTTCCTTCTGTGCTTTTCCATTCGTTAAGCTGAGCAAAAACAATGGGCTTGGCTAGAAAATCATCGGCCCCATCCGCCAGGGCCTGCTCGTGCGTTTGTTGATCTCTATTATTTATGATCATCACTTTTGGATTGGGTTCTAAGGAACGGCTATAAGGCTTGCGTGCAACTCCAGCGTACGCTGGGGATCAGGCTTGTGCTTACTGGTCATTCAAACGAAACCCTCACTTCTATTCGAAGTTCGTTCATTTAAAGGGCGGTTAATGCATCTTAACTGGAAGGTAACCTGCTAATAATGCTAAGTTTACGCTTATAATCTGTCAGTAGAAACTGTCCATTTAAACGCCCGGCTAAAATCAGGGCAAGACAGGTTGAGAAATGTTTTTTTACTTAAGTTAAAAATGATTGATTTATTAAGCTTGAAATTTGGCACGACAGCCTCTTTGTAGAGATAGGCGTCTTTACCCAGTCAGCCTTTTTATACTTGATTTTTTGTCATTGATTTACCGCTCACTCGCTGAGGCAAGGAAGCGGTAAATGAAAGAATTGACTCTATGGATGAACATCATGAACTGCTGAATACGCATTTAGCCAACTTTGCCGCCATGACCGGTAAAGATATTGCCGATAGTAAGCCTTACTGGAAATCCCGTAAGCTTAAAAAAGGTGACTTCTTTAATATGCAGTCAGTCGTGTGCAACGATCTGGGGCTGATCGTCAAGGGTATCTTCCGGATCTATTATAGCGACCCGGAGACCAGCGAAGAGAAGAACATTTTCTTTTTCTCCGAGAACCAGTTTATTGTTTCTTTCAGGAGTTTTATCACTCGTAAAGCCTGCCATTACTTTATACAGGCCATGGAGGACTCAGAAATTGTTTATATTTCTTACCGGGATTTGACCAGTTTATATGAAACGCATCCCAACTGGGCCAGGTTCGGCCGGTTGCTGGCCGAGCTATTTTTTACGTATTCACAGACGCGTGCCGAGGAGTTTCTGTTCAACACGCACGAGGAGCGTTATATCAGGTTGCTGGAAGAGCACCCCAATATCATTAACCGCATTCCTGCCTACCATATTTCCTCCTATCTTGGCATCACCAACCCGTCCTTAAGCCGGATACGCAAACGAATACTGAGATAACGGCAGTTGTACCCTTGCTATCAATGTAATCGTGTGGATTCATATCCTTAAGCAACTACAGGTGCTGTTTTAATCGTTTTCGACAACCTATTGGCGGCCAGGATAAAGTAAAAAGCACCAAATGCCGCATAACCGGCTAAAGTAGTGATTCCCGAATTGGGCGCATGTGCCATAGCAATAAAGGAACCACCAGCCAGCATGGACTGACCACCGCTAATGATCATCGGCCATTGACCCCCTAATTGTTTACGGCGGCTCAAGCCCAGGATCAGTTGGATAAGCCCGGTAAGGATCGCCCAGACTCCAAAAACGATCAGTGCCTCGGGTACGCCTTTTTGCAAGGCCAGTGCGACGGCCACGGTTGTGGTAATACTGATAGCTGCGTTTAAAACCTGCATCTTTTTTGACACCTCAGGTGGATTGGCCTTGATATCCAGAAAGGTGGCAAGGACATCCCAGGCTGGGTAAATGGTGAAGAGGATAGTCGCTATACCGGCATTGGTTTTTGCGAAAGCCAAAACCAGGATCACCCACGCAAGCGAAAATGCAGCACGCAGGAAGTAAAGTTTTCTTAACGATTTGGCCGTTTCAGCCGTCTCATTGGAAACGGTAGCGTTGGATTGATTTAATGAATTCATGACGTGACGTTTTTAAGTTTTTTGCCACATCAAAGGTCAGGGATACACCTTCGCCGGATTTTCACTTAAGTTAAAACTGGCAAAAAAATCTGAAAATTACTTCATAGTCCTTTCGATTCGAGCCGTGCCACAATTACTGACGCTGATCCTGATAACCAAGTAGAAAAAACACCGCGAACAGCAGCCACGTCGACGCATGGCGCAACTGATACCTGATCTCAAACCGGACGATTTTCCTGAATTTCAGATTATAGAAACGATTTGGAAAGGATAGTGAGGGAGGCAGATTGGCAGCGGTATCAGGCCCCACTATTAAAATAGATAAGGCAAATAAATGATCAGAGCGCATAGTACCGCGAAGAGGCATAGGATGCTCACGGCTCCCGATGCCATATCTTTTACGTGAGCGATCAATAAGTCCTGATCCTGAGTAACCCGATCCGCTAATTTTTCAATGGCAGTATTAAAGACCTCTGCCATCCAGACCAGCCCGATCAGCATCAGCGTAATGAGCCATTCTGTCCGGCTGATCTGAAGCAGAAAATTGACCAGGATAACGCCAGCCGTTGCCGCCAGATGGAATCGCATAATCGTTTCGTAGTGGAAGGCGAGACCTATTCCGCGTATCCCATGTTTATAACTGGCGAGGTGTTTTCCAATTGTGTTCATCGTTCGTTCCAATGGCTTGATGTTATTCCAAAACGTGTGATAAATAGACAATTCCATAAGAGATGAAGCAAACCATTCTTCTTCCGTTTATCGGCATCAGTATATTTTGCTTATCCTGCTTGTCATCGAAAGCGAAGGTAGCAATGAACCAAAAGATGACAGTGGCCCAAATGTCCATCAGATCGAACCGCCCCTTGGTGACATGAAGTAATTGAGCTATTTCCAAACCAATACAGCAGATAAGGGGGACTACCTGGCAGTTGATGCGTCGGTTTTTCTGCTGGATATAGTAAGGCCTGGACGTAAGTGTTATGCAAAACGCCCATAATCCTTCTGGCAACGAGTAGATTACGAACTCATTCAGCGGCAAAAATCGGTTGACAGCTTGCCTTAATGAGGCATAGTTATCGAATGAAATCGTGCGAATGACGACCTCATTAATAAGAGTCTTATCTGTCCGATAGAACAAATAAATAAACAGGCTGACCAGTAAGGATGCGATAATGAAGGAATAATGCTTTTTCATTTCTTCTGGTAAACCAAAAGTTTGAAATAGGACAGGGGGGCAAAACGAACTTCTTTTAACAGCTGGAATCGGTTGATCGTCGGTATTTCATGCATGCGAAAAACCGATTTGAAATGAACCATTTTCGAGATAATTCCGAAAGCCCGGTCTACATATTTTAGCCAGTTATCTGGCGTAAAATGATTGAGGATAAGTAGTCTTCCATTGGGTTTCAACACTCGGAAGGCTTCCTCTAAAAGCCGTTCCGGGTTATCGACGACGGCAATTACATGAGACAGAACTACGTAATCGAACTGCCTATCTCCAAATAAAAGGGCTTCTCCATTCATCTGCATCAGCAGAATATGGTTATGATTTCGCTGGCTGGCGATCTGAAGCATTCCCGAGGAAGTGTCAATACCGGTGATGTGATGCTTTTCATACAGGTGCAGTTGAGCGCCGTTGCCAACCCCAATGTCAAGAAGATTGCCGTCAGGCAGCCGGTTGATCTCGTGGAATAATCGAGCCTTTTGGGGTCTCAGGAAAAAATCAACCAACGGATAAAAGACCGCGAATCTGTTATAAAAAGAATGGGTTTGATAACTCATCTCGAACTACGTTGCAGGAACTGAAAAACATAGCTACCCACTACTACTGGTTGCCCTTCTATTGATTCGTTCTGTTTGCTTTCTTATAGTCGATCAGGCACTCGTGAAGCGGTTTGCCCCGATTATGAATGCAATCACAAAATTCTTCGCAGGCCTTTGGATTGCTATTGCCAGCACATCCATTTGTGCATTCAATCAGGGAGTTACCAGGTCGAATGTCATACAGGAACTGGTTTATGACTATTACTACAGCGATCATCGCAAAAACACATCCGAAGAATAGGAGCGGAAATTTGTTGCTCAACGGTTTTTCTCTTGCCGAGTAACCATCCTGTTTAACTGGTAAAATGTATTTTATTCGGTCGTAGTCCCAGCATAATAAATACAAATTGGCCAGCACCATTAGCGTTGTAATACGAGTGCCTTCAAATCGGACAGCATACGCCAGGATGCATATATTCAGGATAATGGGAAAATACATCAATGCACCCAGAAGTGCCGTTCTTGGCATGAGTAACAAAAGAGCAATGACTAACTGGGAAATACCAATAAAGGTGTAGTAGGATTCGGTGTGATAAAGTGCTTCCAAATAATGCCCCAGCGGATGATTAACGGATAAGCCGCTGGCGAACCGTTCTCCCATAACTTTTACAAACCCTGATGGAATAAATCCCAAGGCCAACATGACGCGGCAGAAAACGGCAAAATAATGAAACCACCTGTTCCCCTTTGCCTCATCATACAGCTGGTTAATCCTGCCTGATATAGTCATAAAATAAACGATAGGCTGTTGGGCACGATTAGCCTTGGAATCGTCTGTTGACCTTACCAATAGTTGCTATGCCAAATCACCTGAGTTGACTGAAAGTACTTTGAATTTCAAAGTAAGTGAAAAAATATAGGACATTCAACGCAGGCAGGAATTATTTTTTAGGTGGCTATCTCCCTGATCTGTAGCACAAAGACCGAAATGTACTGAGAATCCCTTAATGAATGGTTTTACAAATTCGGGGATATCTGCCTTTTCCGCTTACTCGTACCTGCCAACCAGCGTCACAATTGACCGGGGCTCCAGATGAATTTGACCGGCAGCAACGATGGATTTGGCCAGCGTTTTTGTTTCAGTCGTTGTATAGCAGGAGAAATGGCCGTTGCGAATAGTCAAACCATTGAGTGGTAAGGTTAGTAAATCGGGCGTTATGTTAATGCAAACCAGCACGATTTGCTTCGTACGTATGTCTTTGTAGGCCGAAATCATACACGTACCAGCCTCCTGTATGGGATCGCTATCGGCCAGTTGAACAGCTACCCGCTTCATGCCGGGCCGAACGAATCGAGCGTAGTTGCCAAAAGCCCAAAGCTGTTTTGAATCGATGACCTGTCCATCCTGCCGGGCGTTGTCGTGCTTTTTGTAGTCGCCATCAGGCCCGTTGATGTACACCAGCCCATCGCTGTAATTATACGGATTGATAGCCAGCCACCATTGCCACGACGTGACATTGGCAATGGCCAGGTCGTTATGAATGACTTTGGCCACATACAGGCCATAATCGATGTCCGTGTGACGGGGACTTCCGTGGTAACGGCCGCAGATGTCGCCCAGAACACCAAACTCACTTTGCCAGAGCATCGGATTACCGACCGATTTAACGCGCTGGGCCGCTTGCTGTCGAACAGCCACCAGTGCCGAATCGGAACAGGTGGTAAAGTAGCTATGATAGGCCCAAATCGGTTCAACGTTGGGAAGTTTGCTTACCGGCGCACCTTGTTTTGAACCAAAAAAGTAGTCTAATTGATTACCCCGGCCACTTTCAGCTTTTTCGTAGAGGAAGTTGAGTTGTCCTGCTTCACCGGTAACTACGGTCGTTGTTGCTTTTTTAGCGGCCAATTTTGTCGATAACGCCTTTGTAACGGCAGCAATATCGGCGTTTTCGGCGGGTGATCCTTCTTGCCCGGCTTTACCATTTTTCCCGGCGGTCCAGTCCCATTGGGGTTCGTTGATGGGACTTAGGTAATCGAACTTGAAATGATCGGCAACTGTCGCCAGAAAATCAGCGAAGTCATCCTGCGCACCCGGTTTGAGATTAATCGATTTGCCTCCCGGCGAAAAGGCTTTGCCATTTCGGGTCATCTGAACGGGAGCCGAATTTGTAAAGCCGAGCGTATAGCGCACACCCCGCTGCCGGGCAGCCTGCAAAAACCACTGATTCCCTGCCTGCTTTGTCCAATCGAAACGGCCCCGGCTATCCAGAAAACACTCCTCCCGACGCCATTGATCATTAATGTAGCTGCTGTCTCCCTGCTCATAGCTGCCAGCCCCGATGTTCATTCGCCACAACGACAAGCCAATCCCCTTAGGCTGACCATCAGGCAGTGTATCTAAGCTAAATAGCAGGTCAGCGACATGATTTTTCTTACTGTCATCGCGCCATTTGCCAATAAACTTTGCCGACCAGCAATCCGACGCGCCAAAACTATGAATGGTCTGAAATTCTTTCTGTAGGTCAATGGTTACCGATTTCCCAATACGTCGATGCTGCGGAGTGGTTTGGCCTGGTGGATCAATGATCCTGACAGTACTGCTTAGACTGGTCAGGGCAATCAGTGCCAGCAGATTAATTTTAACCATGGCTTTCATTACTACTCGTGGTTTATATGTAGTCGTAATAACAGGAGCGTAAAGATCGTCGACTCTACTGATGGCCTTTTACGAATACGCTTTCTAATTCCTGAAAGGTATTGCTAGTCAGTTATTTGTGGAAACTTAGATCGGCTGGCCGCTTATGAATGGGTATAGCCGTCACTAAGCGGGTAAATACACGCTGAAAGTGGCCCCCTGATTTGGCTTGCTACTGGCTGTAATGGCACCTCCATGATTGGCCACGACCCGTTCACAAATCGCTAAGCCAATTCCTGTTCCGGCAAACTTATTCTTACCATGCAGGCGTTGGAAAACCTGGAAGATGCGATCCAGATATTTCTCATCAAAACCAATGCCGTTATCGACTACATCGATTTGGTAGTACGCTTTGACTGCTCTGGAAGGTTTAACCGAAGGGGGTAACTCGGTAGCCAGTACTGCATGGCAAGTGATCTGAACCGCTGGCGGTAGAGCAGGCTGACGAAATTTTAATGCATTACTGACTAGATTTTGAAACAACTGATCGAGTTGAGATGCATCACCCAGAATCGTCGGCAATGGCTCGATCGTAACTACTGCCTTTGTTTCGAGAATTGTCAGTTCCAGCGTTGTCAGCACCCCTTCCACTATGTTATGGAGCGATACAAACGTCCCCGCATTAGTGTCATGCTGAGTGGAAATACGCGAAAAGTCGAGCAGATCCCGAATCAGGGTAGCCATTCGACTTGCGGCTGATTGCATTCGCTCAATAAACATCAACTCTTCGCCCGACAGCCCCTTGAGCCGGGCTCGCAACAAATCCCCGAACTGTTGAATCTTCCGGAGCGGTTCCTGCAAATCATGGGAGGCTACGTAGGCAAACTTTTGCAGGTTATCATTGGACCGATTCAGGAGTGTGTTAGCTTCTTCCAACTCTTCATTGATAACCGCATACTCCTCATTATTAGCGGCCAATTCTTCATTGCTGGCCGCTAATTCTTCATTGGCCGCTTCCAGTTCTTCTGTCCGAAGCTGTACTTCGGTTTCGAGCGCCAGTTGAAGTTCACGCTCAATCGTAATGTCCCGAGCGGTCCCATTCATTCGGATGGCTTTCCCGGATGCATCAAATATGGCCCTGCCCAGCGCATGCAGGATTCGTTTCGTTCCTGTCCTGGAATTAACGATGGTATAAACTTCATCGAAAATCCCCCCAGAATCAGGTGTCAAAGCCATAGCTACTGCCTTCGTGACCCGTTCCAGCTCATTCGGGTGGAGGATAGGACTTACCTCCACATAGGACTGCTCTTGTGGATTATACCCAAACCAATCAACCATCCGGTCAGAATACGTGAGCTGATCGGTGGCCACATCAATGGTCCAGGTTCCTAACTGCGCTAACTCGATGGCCCCTCGCAGGCCTGCTTCGGCTTCTTCCAGCTTTTGGCGGGCAATCACCTGCGGGGTTACGTCGATAGTCGTACAAATGACCCCATAGACGGTTCCCGCCATATCCAGTAAGGGCTTGTAAGTATAATTATAATAACCCCAATGCGATTCGCCATTCCTGACCAATTCAATGCGCTCGGCCGTTTCCACATGGATCTCGCCCGTAGCCAATACCTGTTGGTATTTATGGACGAGTTGTGTCCGTTTTAATTCGGGGATAGTTTCCATGATCGGTTTACCAATGATGGAAGCATCACGCCCAAAGAGGTCGAGCATCTTTTCATTGGCTTCCCGCAGGACCATATCCGGTCCTACATATACCAGCTTGGCAACGGGTGAGTTGTAGAAGACAGTGCGTGAAAAGCGCTCGCTTTCCTCAATCGCCCGGCGGGTTAAAACCTGCTGGGTTACATCGGTAACCACGACCAGCACACCCGAAACGCGCGCCACGCCGGAGTTCCGGTCTGCTTCGTGCCGAGGCTGATAGGTCAGATCTAGATAAATGGTTTCGAGTTGATTGTTCCGAACAAGGTCAACGGCTACTTCCTTGGCAATATAGGGAGCGCCTGTTGCGATTACCTCCTGAAGTAAACCATCAAAGCCCTGACCGACTAATTCGGGTAGGGCTTCCAGCAAGGGTTTACCAACGAGCTGACTGGGCTGGCGGCCGACCAGATCTCCATAAAAAGGGTTGGCCATGCGAAAAGTCAGATTGTCCTCGCTGATAAGGGCTATACCGACTGGGGATTGCTCAAACAAGGCCAGTAACTGGAACTGACTTTCTTCAATTCGTTGCCGAGCCAGGACCTGTTCTGTAACGTCGACGGCCATATTCAAAATGGCATAGACCTGACCCCGTTCATCGAAGATAGGCTGGTAGGTGAAATTGAAGTAAAATGTACGCCACTGACCGTCGACTACCAGGTCGCAGCGGTCAGCTGTAGCCTGGTAGGGCTTACCGGTAGTATAGACTTCATCCAGAATCTTAATGAAGGGTTGATCTTCCAGTTCTGGTAACACCTCGGCAAAGGGCCTGCCAAATACGGTATGGCCTTTACCCCAAAACTGAATCATTGGTTCATTTGCCAGCTCAATAATAAGATCACGTCCCATCAGCAGGCCAGTAGCCACGGGGGCCTGTTGGATCAGTGAACGGAAACGGGATTCGCTTTGCTGGAGTGCTTCCCGGCCCGATACAATCTCCTCAATGTCTGTACAATAGCCCGCATAACCAGCCAGGCTACCATCTTCCCGGTAGTATGGATCACCGGCAGCCCGGCACCAGACTACCTGACCATCTGCTTTTTTAATTCGGAACTGAACATCATAATGAGTGCGGGTAGTAATCGCTTTTAAAAAAATGTCGGCACTCCGCTGCCGATCCGTCTCAATAATTGCATTGGCCCAGCCTGCGCCTAAGAGGTCTTCGTAAGCTATACCAGTCCAGTCAACCAGCGTTTTATTCAGATAGGTAAGTGAACCCGTCTCGTCGGAGAGCCACAGACCAGTGGGCGAACTGTTGGTTACATTCCGGAATAAGGCATCACTTTGCCGCTGTGCCTGGGCAAACTGTTCTTCGGCTTTGAGCAAGGCAAGACGCTGATTCTCTGATTCAGTAATGTCTCTGACGGTCCCCGAGAAGATGATGGGCTGCCCCGCTTCATCATATATAAAACCACCCATCACCTGAATGAAGTGGATCGAGCCATCCGTCCAGATAACCCGGGTTTTGTAGTCAATGTCGCCCGTTTTCAACCCGATTTTTGTCGCAGCATCCCGCACCTGCCGATCGTCAGGATGAACGTATTTTAAAAAGCCGTGTCGGGTAAGTTCTTTTTTTGTCGAATCTCCGCAGACAACAGCAGCATAGGCGGGGGTATAATCGATCTGTTCAGTAATCAGGTCCACTCGAAACAGCCCAATACCTGAGCTTTTAATGGCTAAATCAGCCAGTTGCTGGGCTTTTTGTGCCTTGGTGATATCCTGTAAGGTACCATTGAATCGGTAAGCCACCTGCTCATCGGTAAACCAGGCCCGCCCTTTCGCCCTGACAATCGTTTCCTGCCCGGTATGCGGGTGTATAATGGTATACTCGACCTCATAATAGCCACCAGACGTATAATCTAAGGCATGCTGAATTGCATCACTTACGCGTTGCCTATCTTTCTCGGCAATGACACGGATCGCTCTTGAGAGCTCCACTTCGTCTTCGGGCGATAGCCCAAACCACTCTTTTAAGCGGTTATTAGCCGTAAACCTGTTGGTAGCCGGATTTAGGTCCCAGGTACCTAACTCGGTAGCTTCAAGGGCAAATGATAATTGGTCTTTGCTTTCCTGAAGTTGTTCGAGGTTTTTTACTTTCTGTGTGGTTTCCGTACAGGTAACAAATACCCCCGCCGGACTTCCTGATTCATCGGATACAGGGCTGTAACTGAACGTCCAATACACATCTTCCATTTGACCGTTTCGGTAGATGGGGAGCAACTGGTCTTCGTTCCAGGTAGCTCCCTGATCCGAAAGGACCTGGTCGATTAATGGTTTGATAAATTCCCAGATTTCGGGCCATACCTCAGCTCCGGGTCTACCCAGGGCGTGGGGGTGCTTGCCGACATTACCCAGGCTTGGGCGGTAAGCATCATTATAGAAACAAAGGTGCGTCGGTCCCCAAAACAGAAACATGGGAAACCGGGAGTTAAGAATGATACTTAGGGTAGTGCGCAGGCTTTGGGGCCACTGGTCCGGTGTTCCCAGTGATGTTTTCGCCCAGTCATACGTGCGGGTGAGCGCCCCCATTTCTCCACCCCCCTTTAAAAAAGGGTATGCATTTTCGGTAGCTGTTGTATCCACAGGAAAAAGGTATGGCTCATGCTAAAAGCATGACATGTATTTGAGGTAACCGCTTTAGCCGACCCAGCCTTATTAATCGTACTATTTCAGGGTAGTGACGATCAATAAATGGAATTATTGATTTGAAAAGCTTGATCAGCGAATGTAAGGTTTTATCTTTTGGGAATGTATACCTGTAAGCAAAACCATGTCATACAGTTTACCTACTTATTGGCGAATCGATAAGTGTTTGCTATATTTTTTACAAAAAAGAGTAAACTACCCTGGAAGGATGTCAACTATTGTGGAAATACTTATCCAAACCTTTGGGAAAGAGTGTGTTCGCACGCGCGACGAGGCAAGCGTACGTGTGGCGAGCAACTGGCGGCAAACGGAACACCTGAATTGCCTGGCACTTCTTCGTCCAAAAACGACCGAGGAAGTATCAAAAATTCTCAGGATCTGCAACGAATTCAATCAACCCGTTGTGCCGCATGGCGGATTAACCAATGTTGTCGGGGGAGTAGTCACGAAGCCGGATGAAATTGCCCTGAGTCTGGAACGGATGAATGGAATAGAGGAAATTAGTGTGCAGAACAAAACTGCAACGGTTCAGGCGGGGGTTATTTTGCAGAACCTACAAACTGTTCTGGCAGAAAATGGCCAGCATTTTCCGCTGGATTTAGGCGCTAAAGGAAGTTGTATGATTGGGGGAAACATTGCCTCAAACGCGGGAGGTTTGCAGGCGTTGCGATACGGCGTTATGCGAAATTTAGTGTTGGGGGTGGAAGTCGTTCTAGCGGATGGAACGATTATATCATCCTTGAATAAAATGGTAAAAAATAATGCAGGTTATGATTTGAAACAGCTTTTTATTGGCTCCGAAGGTACATTGGGAATCATCACACGAGCGGTTTTAAAAATAGATGATCTGCCTAAAAGCAAGAATACCGCCTTTGTTGCAGTGGAGAGTTTTGAAAAGGCGAATCTGTTATTACAAGTTGCCAAAAAACAACTAAAAAATGACCTCACCACATTCGAATTGCTTTGGCAGGATTATTATCGGTTAATGACCTCGCCCCCTTCACCTTATTCGCCCCCTTTACCCCAAACGTATCCATTTTATGTGCTGATGGAAGCACTGGGGCAGGATGCAGACAAAGACAAAATTTTATTTGATGAATTGCTGGAAAATTGGTTGCAGGATGGGTTGATTGCTGATGCCGTTATTGCGCAATCGCAACAGGAATTAGAAAAGGTATGGGGTATTCGCGAGAATGTAGACTTGATATTTTCTGTGCATAGCCCCGTTTTCTTATTTGATGTGAGTCTGGCCATTTCTGACATGGACGACTACATAAAAAAGATTAGATCAGACCTTCAGCAAGTTTGGCCATCTCTCCATTTTTATGCCTTTGGCCACATGGGTGATGGAAATTTACACTTGTTCATAAACTGTGGTACGAATGACGAGGAAACAAAGCATCTGGTCGATGCGATTGTTTACCAACCCCTTCAACAAATTAGTGGCTCGATAACCGGAGAACATGGGGTAGGTTTGGAAAAAAAATCATGGCTTTATCTAACTCGCACCACGGAAGAAATTGAGCTGATGAAAACGCTAAAAAAAGCCTTAGATCCCAAAGGTATTTTGAATCCAGGGAAATTACTACCTGATTAGGCGGAGGTGATTTACCTGGTAAAAGGCATTCCGTAGGTTGCCAGAGGACGGCGGTATCAATCGCTGTTATCTGGTTGCCAGTCAGCCAGGATGGTCGACTTATGATGAACAGGATACAAAGTAGGTCAGCGTTAAACGTAAGGGTTGCGGTCTTACGGGGCGAAGGAAAAGAGGGGAGTTACGGTAGTAGCATACGGCCCTCTACTGTCTTTCTAGCGAGGGCAGACTTCTCAGGTAGAATATGAACGTTGGCTCAGCTTTAAAAAATAGTATTACTATGCAAAAATCACTGCTTCTGGTTTATTTCCTGATCTCCTTGTTTTTTAGCTATTCTTCGGCGCAAACGACGCAAAGCGTTACTAGAGCTAAAGCCACCTATACTAATCCTCTGCCAGTCCAATTTGGTGACCCTTACGTGTTATACACCCAGGGCACCTACTATATGTACGGCACAGGCGGTGGTGCGGATAAGGGATTTGCCGCGTATTCCTCAAAAGATATGGTCAACTGGAAGTCGGAAGGACAGGTGTATTTTCACAATAATAAAAATGGCTGGAGCGATCCAAAAGCCAGTTGGGGCGGTGCCTATTGGGCCCCTGAGGTGTATGAAGTAAAGGGCAAATTTTACCTGGTTTACAGTGCACAGTGGCAGGTAAATCCAACTCAGGAAGCAGAAAATTTCCGGATTGGCGTTGCCGTTGCCGATAAGCCCACTGGTCCGTTTATTGACCTATCCAATAAACCAGTTTTTGATCCTGGGTATCCCATCATCGATGCCAACGTGCTTTTTGATACCAATGGCAAAGCCTATTTATATTTCTCGCGTTGTTGTTACAAACATCCGGTCGAAAGCGAAGTGGCCGATTTGGCCCGAAAAAAAGGGTGGTTCAATGCAATTGAAGAAAGCTGGGTATATGGTATCGAACTTAAACCCGACTTTTCCGGCGTCATCGGCGAACCGGTTTTAGTGCTGAGACCACCCGTTAGCCTCAGCGACAAACAGGCCGACTGGGAAAGCCGATCCGTTACGGCTCGTGAAGTCAACCGCCGTTGGACGGAAGGTTCGGTTACATTCAAAAAAGACAACCTGTATTACATCATGTATTCGGCCAATCACTTCGGCGGTCGGTATTATGCCATTGGATACGCCACATCCAGTTCGCCCTTAGGTCCGTTTAAAAAAGCGGCTAATAATCCAATACTTCAGCAGAATACCGACCAGGGAGGCAGTGTTACAGGAACAGGGCATAACAGCATTGCCTACTCGCCGGATCGAAAAGAGATGTTCTGTGTGTATCATGCACGAACCGCCAAAACCGGAGACGAACGGGTGGTTTGTATTGATCGTATGGAGGTGAAAAATGGCAAAATAATGATCGCCGGCCCAACTACTACGCCACAAAAATTCCCCTCAGGCGCAATAAAACACTGAATAACAATTGATGGCAAAGCCGTTGCTCTGTGGTAGCAGCAACGGCTGATCAGACTAAGCCAGACCCCATACCGATCAGACTTACAGATATTCTTCTCTATTCGTTTTTGTGTTAATCACGGGTAGACCTTCGATAACGGCTCCACGATCGACGCCATCCAGAAAGGACATTATACCGGCTTGATTTCGGCTTTCCCGAAACCGGGAGTACACATAACCCTCCTCAATCGACAACGCGGCTAAACCATTTAACTTGTCTTTCCTGACAAAATAGGCATTTACACCTGCCTGATTACAGCCCACAAAGGCATAGCCCTTCTCAGTCGCTAAGTCATACAAAGCGGGGAGCGAAGCGCCAAAGTACAAATACGAATAATGAGCCTGCTCGCGCATAAAATTAGGGCTGTAAGGTATACTAATCGCTCGCTCAGACCCGAACAAACTATTATATTCGATAACCACAATGTCGGCCTCGACCACCGTAATGGCTTTCCACACCCAATAATCATTCCCGTCGATATCAATACTGAGCAACCCGATCTGACCGACAATGCCATTGCTAACCAGCAGTTGGTTTATGTTTTCGGCGGTAATAAAACTGGTAATGGCTTTTAGGCTATAGCGCCAATAAAACGAACTCGTCTTAATCGAATCCATAAAGGTTGACGAACCATCCATAATCAACCCCTTCCAGTTATTATTCATCAACAAAAAGCGGGTGTTGGCTTCTTCATAATCCTCCACGCCAAATTCAACGAATGTGTCCACGCGGGGTTTTACCCTATCAATCAGATATTGAATAATGCCGTCATCCCCAAATTGAGAAAATACCTTAAATTCGGCTTCCTTAATGGTTGTAGCCTGCTTGATTAGCTTAGCCAGCGCAGCCCCCATCACTAATTTAGTGGCCACGTTATCTGCTTTGGCTTGTCTGAGTTGCTCTTGCACCTGATTGATTTGTGCCTGCAGCGGTTCAATAAGCCATTGCCTTATTTTTTTGGTTAATTTCATACGACTTGACAGTTGTGGCTATCAACAAAAAGTGCTGTTCTACAATGGGTCTGAGTAACCAATGTTCATCCGGTTATGATCCGTTTTTTCTTGTCCATTACGGTGGACCGGTGAGCCAGCGCGGCTGCCGCTTTGCTTTTTGATGGGGAAGAACGATATCCGCCGGATGGTGCTTAAAGGTACTTTTTTTTGCAATTTTACCGTTGAGGGTGCTCAGAATCATGCTTAATGGAAGGTCTGTTTCTTTTGTCAGAAGCGTCGGCTTCGACGCTTCTGGACGAGTCATGAGGGTTAAGGTCCCTTTTTTTAACGCATCCGATCTAAAAAAAGATGTATGGCCTTAAGTAAACCTTTATGTGAACGGTTTCAAGCTTATAAGTTGATAGAATGGTCAGTAAGTGAGCATGGCTGTTCACTTATCGACTCGTTTTTGTGAACGATCATAACGCAATACAAATCTTATATAATTCTAATGGCAGGTTTGTTAGCATGGACATAATCCTTTGTGATTCACCGTTGTTCAACGTACACGCTCGTGCCGCCATTAGGCAGGCTACTGAGTTGATACACTGCCCCGATAGCGTTAGCACGCTTTTTCATGCTGTCTAAGCCATTACCCTGACCAACGGCTCCCTCATTAACTCCCCTTCCATTATCGTCGATACGCAGGCTCACTTTGCCACCCGTTTGCCGTATCGTCAACCGAACAGCCATTGCCCCTGAATGTTTGGCAGCGTTGTGGAGGGCCTCCTTGCCAATCAGGTAGAGATTTCGCACTTTGTCCGGTCGCAACGTCAGCCGGTCCAGTTCCGCATCGGCATCAACGGTTAGCTGGATACCTCTGACCGTGAGCAGTTCCCGACCCACACTTTCCAATCGTTGGGCCAGCTGACCTGCATTGTTAGTGTCTGAGCGCATCGACCAGACTACGTCGCTCATCTGGGCAATGGTCTGGCGGGCATGGTCGGCAATTTTGAGCAGGAGTTGGTAGGAGTCGTCGTGTCGTCCCTGCTGGTGCATCTGTTGGGCGGCTTCGGAGTAAAACGAAATGCCGGAGAGGATGCCGCCCACATCGTCGTGGAGATCACGGGAAATCTGGTCGCGGATGGCCTGTTCGCGTCGGAGTAGGTTGATGCGGTAGCGGTAGGCGGCAAAAAGCAGGTAGGCAAATACAAGGCCCAGGATGATTTTGAACCAGAGGGTTTGCCACCAGGCGGGTCGTATAATGACCGTTAGGGAGGTGCCTTTCTCATTCCAGACACCGTCGTTGTTGGAGCCTTTGACGCGAAAGGTGTAGGTGTCGGGATCTATGTCAGTGTAGCTGGCGTAGCGCCGGGTGCCACTATAAACCCAATCCCGATCCAAACCAACCAACTGATAAGCGTACTGGTTCTTCTGTGAATTGGTGTAATTGAGGGCCGCGAATTCAAACGAAAAGAAATTCTGGTCGTGGTCGAGGATAATTTCTCTGGCTTCCTGCTTACCGGGCAGAATTTTATCAAACAGTCTGAATTGGGTAATCACAATCGGGGGCAGCTGCCTATTGGAATGGATTTTTGTCGGATCGAAGGCGTTGAAGCCATTGTTTCCACCAAAATAAAGCGTTCCATCCTTGCCTTTGAAAGCGGCCCCTTCTGTATACAAAGCGGTAAACATGCTGCCCTGTAGTCCTTCTTCGGCGCTGTAATTCGTGAATTTATGCGTAGCCAGTGAAAACCTGGAAAGCCCTTTGTTGGTGCCAAGCCAGAGATTAGCTGCGTCATCTTCCAGGATGGAAAAGACCGAGTTTCCTGCCAGCCCATCCTGCTCGGTGAAGGTGGTAAATGTTTCGGTGGCGTGGTCGAACCGGCACAGTCCACCTTCACCCGTCCCGAACCAAAGGCTTCCTTTTGAATCTTCGTAGATGCTGGGAATGGTCGTGGAACTGATGCTGCCCCGGTTACGGCTGTCGTATCTATACTGTTTAAACGTACCGGTTTTTCGGTCAAATCGGGTGAGCGCCTGACTGCCTGGCCCGATCCACAGGTTGCTCTTTCGGTCCTCAAAAACGGACAAAGCCCACCAATCACTAAGGCGCTCTGGATGATCGGGATCATAGGGGTAACTGACGGTCTTTCCCGTACTTCGGTCAAAACTCAGAATACCATTATCCGTGCCCAGCCAGAGCGTACCCTGCCGATCTTCGCAGATAGTGAAAATGGGCGAAGCACTGGAATCCACGACGAAAGGATGATGCAGCGAATAATGGGTGAAGGAAGCATCATCGCGGTTAAAGCGGGAGAGATAGTATCCGTTTCCCACCCAAAGGCTTCCATCTCTGGCCTCATGAATCGCCGTTACTGCATCACTACGTAAACTGGTTATTTTTTCGGGCTGGTGTCGGTAGTGCGTAAACTGTCCGGTTGCCTTATTCAATACATTCAAGCCGCTTTGGGTTGTGCCAACCCAGAGTACGCTCAGGTGATCTTCGCAAATAGCAGCAACGTTATTCTGGCTCAACGAGTGGGCAATAACCGGATTATGACGGTATACCCGAAATGGCTTGCGGTTGGGATCTAACTTAATCACCCCTTGCAGGGTAGCAGCCCAGAGAATCCCCGACTTATCAACCAGGAGTGAGACGATGGAGTTATTGATAATGCTGCCTGGGTCAGCCGAATTATGCGTAAAATGAGTGATGAGGCTACGGTCTTTACTCACTTTATACAGCCCGTTTTGGAACGTGCCTACCCACAGGTTTCCTTCCAGGTCTTCGGCGATGCCTGTTCTCAACTTTCGGAAGAGATCAAGCTTACGCGTAGGGTCAAGCGGATAGTGGGTAAACTGGCCCGACCGGCGGTCAAACGCCTGAAGGACGCCTTCGGAAGTGGTTACCCAGAGCACACCACCGCGGTCTTCGTACAGGCCGGTTACGAAGTTTTGGCTCAGGCTGTTCGGATTGGCAGGATCATGCCGGTAGTGCGTGAAACTCATGCGGGAAGGCTTACCTGCACCGGCTGCTGTCAGGTTGAGCCGGTGCAATCCCGTTGGGCTGCCCACCCAAAGTGTTCCGGATTTATCCCGCAGGGTCAGGTGAAGCCGCTGATCGGTGCTGGGGTCGACACCAAACAGATCGGCGTAGTTAGTAGCGGAAAATTGACCCGTTTTACGGTCTGCCTGTCGTAATTCTCCTGCAAAGCCTCCTCCAACCCACAAGTTACCTTTCCTATCCTCACTGAAGGACTGAGCATAGGTAAAGGCATATGGATTTTTGGGATTCTTCACCAAACGGGTAAACGTTTCCGTGCGCGGGTCAAATCGGCAGGTTTCTTCGCTGGTTCCCACCCAAATCAATCCATACCGATCTTCCCAAAGCGTAAAAACCTGGTTTTTAGTCAGCGACGTTGTGTCGCGGGGATCGAATTTATAATTCGTAAATCGATAGCCATCGTACTTGTCCAAGCCCGTTCCAGTGCCAAACCATAAATAGCCTTTTCGGTCCTGCATGATGGTCATGACAAAGTGAGTGGAAAGGCCCTGTTCTGTCGTCAGCCGTTCGAATTGAACCGTAGAATTGCCTGACTGGTAAGCTTGTCCCCAAAGCCGCAGCGGATAGCCAGTCAGCACGCTTATCAGCATACAGATGGCTAACCACCGCCATGAAACCGATGACTGTATAAAGGCGATCATTAATAAAAGGCTGAATAGTAGGCTAATATATTGTTTTCTGACGGAATTGTTCCTGTGAGAACAATTGCTCAATTCACCCGTTTGCGTTCTTCGTCCGAAGCGGTTCGACGTTGGCTGTTGACTTTCATGCTGGCTTTCCCAAAGCTCCGCGTGTAGGCCAGTCGCACAATACGAGGTTCGTTCAAGGCAAAGGTCGTCAGTTTATCCAGACGCAATTCCGGGACCGTAGTGAGGAAGCGAAGTTGATTCGTCCAGAGTAGATCCGTTACCGAAGCGGTCAGTGTACCCCGATTACCCGATAGTTTTTTCTGAACGCTCACCGTTACCTCGCCCCGACTCAATAGCCTACCGAATTCGTTTGCGGTGGGGGTTGCGTACCAAGCTGTTACCTCTGCCGTAAATTCATGGGGTAATCGGAATGTGTGCGTCATATTGAATTGCCCGCCAAACTGACCAATGTGATACGTTTTGTTTTGAAGTGTGAGCGAATTTTGGGCAAATGTCATCGCCAAACTGTTCTGAGTCTGCCACCAGGGGCAGATAGTAACAGGTAACGATAGAGACAGCGTTAGCGCATCGGAGCGATCCAGGTTGCCAGGCCCAAAACCAATCGCGTTATTGGTCGGATTGATCATCGGCGCGGACCGACTTAGTGGGTTCCGTTCGTGGCTATAGCATAGGGCCAGCGAGAAGCGGTTCACCGAATACGAAGCCCGGATAATGTCGGCAAATGTCGGCTGAAGGGCTGGATTTCCCGTCATTAGCAGCGGGTCCCAAAACATACTGAACGATGCAATCGCATCGAACGGAGAGCGAAGGATTTGCCGAGTGTAGCTTAGTTCATATCGACCATTTTCCCCGATTTTATGCGATAACGAGAATGTTGGCAGTAGACTCCAGTACTGACGATTCAGGAACGATGCGCCTTGTGCATCATGCATCTGACTGTTTGTATATTCCGCCCGAAGGCCAATGGCTAAGGTGGTTTTATCCGAAAAACGGGTAGTCAGGTTTGTGTATGCAGCTCCAATGGTTTCGTTCAGTCGATCATTCCGGTTGAAGGCCACATCCGACTGCCAGCCGGTTGCTTTCCATTGGCTGCGGTCAACGCGGTTGAGCAACAATAATCGGGACGCTTTCACCCCGACTTCCAGCGTACTTTGCTTACCCAGAGGCCGAACGTAGTCGGCCTTCATAACCTGAATGCGAATGGGTGTTTGCCGGTCTATGTTCATGCGTGCCGGGTCGGTTTTCTCGGTAGTTTCATCCGCATTCTGACTCCCGTACTGGTTGGGGTTAGAGTCCGTGTAGGCAAGGTAATCGACGTCGAACGATAGGCTGTGGCCTGCTGCAAACGCATGTTGCACATGGGCATTTGCCATTCGCTGCTGCCAGCGTCGGTTTTCGAGCATCTGCCCATCGATGCGGTTGCGAGTCCATCCAGACAGGATTGTGCCCTGCTCCGATGCCATCTGGTAGCGGGCATCTATTTGCGCCTTGTTGGCGAAGCCGGATACCAGCAGCCCGACCATTGTTTTCGAACCTGGCCTGAAATCAGCTCCTACATGCAGGCTATGATTGGTTTGTGTGACCACTCGGTTCATGCTGATGTTCGTGTGCAGAAATCCCTCGCCGATTGGGCTGCTGCAGTCATTGGAAATCTGCTGTAGCGCTTTGTCGTTTGTCATCGTGTAAGCCAGATAAAACGATGCCCGTTTTTGCCGGTGCGTCAGTTGCAGCGAACTCCCCGAACGTGGGTACCAACCCAGACCACCCATTAAGCTGATCTGCCCAGCTGTACCGAGGGAATCGTTTGTCGTTGCCTCCCTGTTTACCATCGATTGAGCATACAAACCTGCCGAAGCAGCCCAGAGAGCCAGTAGAAGTAGCGAAGTTTTCATGACCGTGACCGTTTAGAAGCCTTGATTCAGCATCGTTGAATCCTGAATCAAAGTTGGCGGAACGCAAAGGGCAGCACAATCCCCAAATTCGGGGTAGTGCTGCCCTTTTTTCGTTTTCAGCATGCAGTTGAAAACAGGCACAGGCCTTAACCAGCCTGAGGCCGGATATTCTGGTTGACCCGGAAGAGGTTGTCGGGGTCGAATTTGGCTTTGATGGCCGCTAAACGGGGGTAATTGTCGCCATAGGTAGCTTTCACCCGGTCTTCGCCCTCTTCCATCATGAAATTGATGTATGACCCGCCAGCGCTGAAGGGATGCAATGCCTGCCAGTAGTCGCGCGCCCAGTTGGTGATGGCATCTTTGTTGGCCGGATCAGGGTCGACTCCGGCAATCACCATCGCCCAGGTTGCATCCCGATAGCCCCAGGCGGTGGCGTGATTACATACACGAGAGGCAGCCCCATTGATGGGATACAGGTGCATGGTCGAAAGCATCGAAGGCAGGGCCTCACCATAGTTGAGGTGTAACTCGATGACTTCGTCGCTTAGTTCGTTGACATAATCGCCTTTCCAGTACCATTGTAGCCCCGGCGGATATAGTGCATCGAACATGCCCTGCATGACGGGTACGGGCATGGGACCAAGCATTTCCAGTACAGGTTTTTTAATCTGGCGGATTGGCTCAAACACTGATTCGGCTTCTTCGGGTGGGCCACTGTAGCACCAGACAATGCCGCACATCTTTTTCAGGTGAAGCTCCTCCGGGAAAGGCGGACCCGGCGGCACGGTCAGGAAGGCAAACCAGCCATTCAGGGTATCGGGTGCTTCCTTGATAAAGGTTCGATACCAGCGTAGGATATCGCGGGCGTCGTCCAGGTTCCAGAGCATCGGTCCGGCTACCACTGTGCTGATGGGATGTGTACGGAATAAAAAGGACGTCACGACGCCGAAATTGCCTCCTCCACCCCGAATGGCCCAGAACAGATCGGCATGCTCGGTGGCCGAGGCTTTTACTACCCGCCCGTCGGCCAGCACGATGTCGGCTTCGAGCAGGTTATCGATGGTCAGCCCACATTGCCGGGTCAGATACCCTAAACCTCCACCCAGCGTTAACCCGGCCACCCCGGTGGTGCCGTTGATCCCCGTCGGTACAGCCAGTCCGTGGGCATGCGTGGCTGCGTCTAATTCGCGTAACAGGCAGCCTCCCTGAACCCGAACGGTTCGCTCGTCCGGATTGACCTCTATGTGTTTCATTGGCGATAGATCAATTACCAATCCTTCCTGGCATACGCCCAGACCCGCACCATTATGGCCACCGCCTTTTATTGCCAGTAACAGATCGTGTTCACGGGCAAAGTTGACCGAGGTGACTACGTCGGTTTCGGTGGCGCAACGGACAATCAGGGCGGGGCATTTGTCGATCATGCCATTGTAGACGCTGCGGGCAATCTGGTAGTCCACTTCATGGGGTTCGATGAGCTGGCCTTGTAAACTGACCCGAAACTGAGCAATGGGTAATTCGGCAGTTGTCATGTTTCTACTGGTTAAAAGGGTTGGCAATGAGTTTGTATGATTCAGAGGCCCGGCTGCTCTGTTGAGGCCAGGCCACTAAGAGCTTGGTCTGACTGATGAATCAGAAGCCAGTCCGGTCTGGACCGGGTCACTCCGGACCGGGACAAAATTCACAAATAATAAGAGGGGGGTAAATCCCCAAAAGTGGGGGTATGCCGTCCTTGTTTTCGAGGATAGCGACGGCGGGAAGACGAAAAAATGAAGACTCTAGCTAGACTAGACCAGCCCATCTTTAAGGGCTTTGGCTACCGCTTCGGTCATTGACGCCACGTGGAGTTTGCGGTAAATACTTTTCATGAATGAACGCACCGTTTCGTAGCTGATACCGCCCATACGGTCGGCAATCATTTTGTAGCTTAGCCCTTCCACTAAATACTTGAGCGTTTCGGCTTCACGCTGGGTCAGTGGCTCGGCATCGGAGGGAGCGTAGCGATTGTGCATTACCTGCTGGAACACCTGAACGGCTTTGCGGGCAATACTGGGCGAGAGCGGAGCGCCCCCGGCATGGGCATCCTGCACAGCTTCGATCAGGCGGATGGGCGTGGAGTTTTTCAGGATGTAACCGACTGCCCCAGCGCACAAGGCCCGAAATATTTTGTCCTCTTCCTCAAAGACGGTCAGCATGACGATGTTGATGAGCGGGTATTTAGCGTGGATAGCCTGGGTGGCCTGAATACCGTCGAGACCGGGCATTTCGATATCCATCATAATGACGTCAGGCTGAGCGTCGCGCAACTGGCGATCCCACTGAACTGGATTAGGGAACGCTCCGATTAGTTCGATACCGGGCATTCCGTCGAGAAGGATGGAGAGGGAATCACGGATGGCCGTATTGTCTTCGAAGAGGATAACGCGCATGGTGAGCCTAACCGGTTGATTGTGACGTAAACTACGGCAAATCGTTTGGCAACATCAATCCCCGAATGTGGGGATACGTCAAACAATTTTTTATTTGTGAATCGCTAGATGAATCTGGACGAGTGATTAAAACATAAAGCGGTGATTGTACCAGTACACATCCGTATTTTCTTCCTACAAGGCACAATCTGGCTGCCGGAGCAGTGGAGAATTTCAATTCGTTGGTGGGTCTTCGGCTGGTCCGGCCTGACGGCCCTGGCATTGTGGTCGAATTTCTGCATTATTTATGGTTGAAGACTCACTTATCCTCTGAAACCGAAATCTCCTTCCCATCAGCATACAATTTGCCCCAATTACATAAGCTGTCCAAAATCGGAACCAGGTCAAGGCCTTTATTCGTCAAAATATACTTTATGCCAGTTGGTACTGTATTCGGGATTTCCCTTTTTATCAAAATTGCGTGACTTTCCAATTCCTTCAGTTGTCTTGCTAAAACCATCTCAGAAATAGCGGGCAATCGTTGCTGTAAGAGATGAAAACGATCATTACCTTGGGAGATGTAGTAAACAATTTGTGATTTCCACCGGCCACTCACCATACTAATCGCGGAATTGCGTTCACACACCTGAAACAGGAACTGCTCATTCAGATAATTAGTCGATTGTTTTTTTCTCATAGTCAAAAAGTAAAGGCTAACAATTATGTTAGCCATTGCCCGTAAAATGGCCGATTAAGACATTTGTAAAAATACAAAAAAATGAAAATTACCATCTATATAGCTGTTTCGACAAATGGCTTCATATCCAATACAAGAAACGTTCCTGACTGGTTGTCGGAGGAGTATGGGCAGGGGCTTTATGCTATTTGCCAAAAATTTAACGCAGTTATCATGGGTAAGACAACTTATGATATACTGGCCCCGAATTATCTTCCCCTTAAAAATGAGGGAACAACGGTTGTGCTGACCACCAACAAACAGGCAAAATCAGATAACTCGACAGTAGTTTTCACACAAGAAAGTCCATCTGAGATCGTTCAGATGCTCACTGACAAAGGACACACTGAAGCGGTTATAATTGGAGGGGCAATGGCTATTAGTGAGTTTGTGAATGCTGGTCTCGTGAATGACATTTATTTTGTCATGGAGCCCGTCCTCTTCGGAAACGGCTTATCTCTACTGAAAGGAGTTGAGATTGATTTTAAACTGAATCTACTAGAGGTTACAAAATTAAATAATAGCTCCCTCCAACTGCATTATGAATTACAAAAATAACCTAATTTGAGGTCTTGTGAGCGCTAATGCTATGTTAGCGACCGTCGTTATCACCTGTTCAATTAAGTTCGACAATTTGGAAGTGGCAGGACGAGAGTCTATTACACTCAAATAGCTTGACCGTTTTAAACGGGGGAGGGGCTAGCCAGACATTTGGCTTATGAGCTTTTGTAATGACAGGATCACTCCAGATGCATGGATCAACTAAACTAGTGTAACTCGCTGGCTATGAGAAAACAGGTGCTTTTTATACAGGGCGCAGGTGAGGATGGGTATGAGGCAGACGCTAAGTTAGTGGCCTCCCTGCAAAACGCATTGGGGACGAATTATGAAATCAGTTACCCTCGACTGCAAACGGATGAAGCTGCTCCGGATTTTGGTTGGATCAAACAAATCGGAAATGAAATTGATAAACTCAATGACGGTGTTATTTTGGTTGCCCATTCCTTAGGTGCCTCACTATTGCTCAAATACCTGTCTGAAAATAAGGCGTCGAAAAAGGTAGCCGGGATTTTGTTGCTATCCACCCCATTTTGGACTGGTAATGAGGACTGGGTACAGGGTTTAAAACTTCAGGAAGATTTCGCCCAAAGCCTTCCCCAAAATAGTCGGATTTTCTTTTTCCATTGCCGAGACGATGAAGAGGTTCCGTTCGATCATCTTGCCACTTATAGGCAAAAGCTTCCAGCGGCCACTTTTCGCGAAATTGAAAGCGGGGGACACCAGCTCGGAAACAATCTTACTCTAGTCGCAAAGGACATTCAAAACCTATAAATTCTTCACAAATCAGCCATCTCGTGCATAAGCTGGATAAGCCACAACAGCCAATTTTTTTTTGATCGATAAATAACTATATAGGATCTACTAAAAATTGTATTTTGCCTGTCAGTTACGAGGTCTCTAAACTGAATGCTTTACCTTTTTAAGATTCCTTTGTCAACGCTGTCGTTAATAAGCTCTTCCGCGTATTGCCAGATTGTATTGGAACCCTGTTGAATCACCTGTTTTTTGGTATACACCTGCTCGTAATTCACCCCGAATTCAGTCCATGTACCTCCCTTGTTCGACACATTCTGTAGTAGGGGTTCGAATCGGTCCATGGCTCGGGCAAACTTAGCTTCATTTGTTTGCCGCGCTTCAAACTCTTCCCAAATGGCTATCATTTCATTTGCCTGATGATCAGGTAGTAAGCCAAAGATCCGTTTAGCAGCTTCCCGTTCTTCAGCCGTATTATCATGACTTTTTTGTGTATCATAAATAAATGTGTCTCCAGCATCTATTTCGACAATATCATGAATCAGCAGCATCTTAATAACCTTGAGCAAATCAACCGGAAAATTTGTATGCTCGGCTAAAACAATGGCCATCAAGGATAGATGCCAGCTGTGTTCTGCGTCATTCTCGTTCCGATCACTGTTTAACAGCTTCGTCTTACGAAGGATATATTTAAGCTTATCCACTTCCTTTATAAACTCAACCTGCCTTAATAGATTAGCCGTTTCCATTTGTTCCTTTTTGATGATGGAACAAAATTGAGGGGTAAGACTGTAAACGCAATTGCCAATTGGCAAGAAACACATTAGGGGATATTTTTTCGTATCCGACTGAGCGAAGATGGAGTGATGCCCAGATAAGAGGCCAACATATTGAGCGGAACACGATTGGCCAGTCCTGGGTAATGGTCGAGAAAATTCAGATATCTTTTTTGGGCGTCCTGAACCAACATATTACTGGTAACCTTCAACTTATTTTCCAGTACATAGGACGTGATTTTAACGAATATATCGTGCCATTCGGGGATGAGAGCGGAAAGCTTTATAAAGTCCTCTTTGGAAAAAACTAAAAGCTGACAATCTGTAATCGCTTCAATGTACTCGGCTGAGGGCATTTCATCGCGAAAACTGTTCATGTCAACGACAAATCGGTTCTCATAGACGAAGTATCGGGTGAAACTGTCGCCTGATTTATCGTAGTAACAGACCCTGAAAACCCCGTCTGTTACGTATCCTATCTGTGTGGAAATTCTTCCAGCTTCTGCAAAGTAAGCTCCTTTGGCAATGTTCTTCCGTTTAGCCTTAGTCTGAATCAATTCACGTTGTTGTGAGTCGAGGTGTCCAAATTGGAGCAAATAGGCAATGAGTTCTTCCATTAGTCAAACCTATTAAATAATACACAAACATTGACCGCCATGGTTAAAGACAGACAATGCAGGTAAACAATCCTGGAAGCGTCTTTCTCTGTCATTTACGGCTAATGATTCGCAATCTCACTAAATCTTCATGTATCTGTTTCGTAAACAGGGCATTTTATATAAAGGCCAATTCGGCTGATTGACAAAGGTTAACCTTGAGTATTGCCTCTATCGTTACCAATTATAGTAGGTAAAATATACAATAGGTCATGCCTAGATTAAAGCCTGAATGGCAGAGGATAGCCCCTAGAATTGAACTGGAATAGGTTTTGAACTTAATGAACAGCATGCTGACTATAAACATGCTTACCACCCAAATTAAAGCCGGTACTACATAGAAATGCCATTGATTATGGATAAATACGAAGCCAAAATGAGAGAGGTGAGTTAGAGCGAAGGCAGAACCATCGATTTGAGTAGCTTTTCTGTCACCCACTGAGTTGGCAAAACTGGCGTGAACGATTCCTCTGAAGAATAGCTCTTCGCCGATTGGGCTAAACAGCATCCCTGTTAGGGCCACAACAGCAAACAGAATTGATTTATTAGACGGGTTGATAGCCTGGGGTATGTTATATGATTTACCAATATACACGTACCAGTTTTGGTAGGTGTTAGCGTATAAACTCCAGCCTACATAGTAAAGTAGTAAACTGAAGATAAGGCCAGCTAAAAACGCCACTAATAGCCAGCCATATCGCTTTGGTCTGGTTAATCCGATTCGTCGGCGTCCAGAAGAGGTCAAAAATAGAAACGGACATAAGGCCGAGATGACCATGATTGCCCCGATTGAACTGTAATTACCTGATGCGTTAGCCAACAAGACCAATAAAAAGCGGGGGATACAAATGAAAAGCAGTAAGAAAAGACCGAATTTCCAATCTAAAGTAACTAGTTTATGCCAAATGGGCCTTACTGAGTATTCCACAAGGTGCTGGTATATGATGACTGTTCCGGATAAATTAATGGATCTTGGTGCAATGATTACAAACCTATAAGCCGGGCAGCCGTTGCGGTTTTTGAAACCGTATAGGTTTAAATAGGCCGAGCACTAGTTTGCTTTCATATAAACAGGACTTTGGCCTGGAGCCGTGTCATCGCACGGCGGACCGTGGTTACTAATGATGGATAAACAAACCGTGGCACCGCTGGCGGACCGTGGCTCCAAGCCAAAGTCCTAAATGTAAAAGGGGATTGAGAGAGTTGTCTAATCGTTTTGGCGGGCGAGCCGTTCGATGATGATAGGAATCGAGCTGTAAACCTGTTGCAAGAAGAAGCAGGAATCACTGGAAAAGGGGTTTACGTCTAAAAAGAACCATCTTTTTAGAAGCAAATGGCGTAGTAGCCATTTATCAAAGCATTGGCTAAACGGAATCACAACAAGTCATTTTTTTACGTTTAGTGATTATACAATGGCTCATTTGAAACCAGCAGGATAATAAAAATTGTACAATTTTTGTAAGACAATCGTAGCCTTAGTTATCTAATCGCATTAACTAGCTCTGGTAGTAGGTAAATAGGGCGAATAGGATTCATTTCCAAGGCCGGTGAAATACACCAGGCAATCCATGAAAAAGTGAAGGAAAATTAGGATTGGGCCGAAAAGTCGCGGGGTGATAGCCCGTACATAGTCCGGAAACACTTGGCGAAATATGCCGGGCTCTCAAAGCCTACCCGATAAGCCGTCTCGCTGACGGTCAGCCCTTCGCGTAGGTAGAAAGTGGCCTGTTTGAGACGGTACTGGCGCAGAAGATCATTGGCCGATAAACCCGTTAGCGTTTTCACTTTACGAAATAGATTCGTGCGGCTCAGGCTTAGCTGGCTCATCATCGTTTCTACTCCGAATTTCGGATCGGTTAGGTGCGCATCCATGAGTTGGTAAAGCTGGGCCAGAAAAGGATCGGGCGTCTGGGGTGCCAATGGCACGGGGTCCGGACTGCCAAGCGTCGAGCGGACCCACTCGCGCAGCCGCTGTCGGCTGGCTAGTTGATTACGCACCCGCAGTTGCAACTCGGTCAACTGAAACGGTTTGGTTAGGTAATCGTCGGCACCCTGCGCCAAACCCTTCAGCCGACTCTCGACGGACACTTTGGCCGTCAACAGCAGAACGGGAATATGACTCGTTCGGATATCTGACTTTAGTTGATGGCAGAGGGTATAGCCATCCATTTCGGGCATGAGCACATCGCTAATTACCAGATCCGGCATGAACTGCTGAGCCCGTTCCAATCCCTCAACGCCGTTACGTGCCCAGTGAATCTGATAATCCTGGGGAAGACTTTCGGTGATAAAATCGGCCAGTTCCCGATTATCTTCCACGAGCAGCACAATCGGCCTATAGTCGGGGATATCGTCGATCTTTTCGCCAGTTGCCTCCCCCCCGTCAGCGGAAGGGAGTTCAGCCAGCACCGAATCGGTGGACAGTGCCGGACGATACGGCAAGTAAAGGGTGAAACTCGTGCCTTTACCCACCGCGCTTTCGGCTTTAATATACCCCCCTTGTCGTTCAGCGAGTTCTTTCACCAGGGCCAGCCCGATGCCGGTGCCTTCCTGCTGGCGTGTCGCTGAATCGTCAACCTGATAAAAGCGATTAAAAATTAAGGGCAGTTGGTCAGGCGCTATGCCGATGCCAGTGTCCGCGACGGTTAGCGTAAGGGGGGAAGCCTCCAGGAGGGAAATACTAATGCGCCCGCCAGTAGGGGTGAACTTTATCGCGTTCGAGAGGATATTAACCAGAATCTGTTTGAGTTTGTCGGCATCAAACCAGTAGTCTCCCGGAAGCTGGCCGTTTACCGACAGGGTGATAGAGCGGCCGTCAGCTTGTCCTTGAAAGGTGCTAATTACGCTACGGATGAATTCGTTCAGGTTGCCGACTGAGGCATGAATGGGCATCATCCCGGCCTCTAGTTTGGTCATGTCCATTAACTGATTAATCAGCCCCAGTAACTGACGGGCATGGGTTTCGATCCCTGATAGTCGTCCCTGAATAGCCGTGGACTGCCCTTCCTGCAACAGTTGCTCGATGGGACCCAGAATCAGGGTTAAGGGAGTGCGGAATTCGTGGGTGATGTTGGTGAAAAACCGGCTTTTCATCTCGTCTAATTGCCGGAGATTATCGGCCTCCATCTGCCGTTGGACAAGTTGCTGGCGTAATTTGTACCGGCTGCGCAACGATCGATACAGAAACAGCAAGCTACAGGTTAGGATAAAACTCACTAACACAAAGAACCCGCCGGTTTTCCAGAAAGGAGGTTGTACAATCAGCTGGAATGTATGTCGCCTGGCCTCCCATTGGCCCGCTTTTAGCGCTCGATTAACCACGAAGGTGTAGTTACCCGCCGGTAATTGATAACTGGCTGTTGCATCGACGCTCTCCTCTACATTCCATTGTTGATCAAAGCCTTGCAGCCGAAAGCGAAACGTCGAGGAATGCCAGCTCGCGTAGGGTGAAAAGCGGATACTCAGTAAATCGTTCTCCTGAATGGTCAGTGTGGTTCGCCCCAGACTGGATGGTCCCCGACTGGATGGTCCCCGACTGGATGGTCCCCGACTGGATGGTCCCCGACTGGATGGTCCCAGGCTATCCCTGTCCAGGCGACGCTCGTCTGAATTGGTTTCTAATCGGGTGCCATTAATCACTACGTCCAGCAGATTCAGGGGAGGCAATGGCTGCATCTGGCCAAGATCATACTCGAACAATGTCCGGCCCGTCGTTACCCATAGTCGATTGGTGGAACTGGGAAAGCAATCGGATGGTAATTGCATGGGCTGATGCCCTTCAATGCGCTCAATGACACCCCGGCTGGTATACCGGTAGAGTGTTGTTTCAGTCGGAAAGTAGGTGTTCCCCTGCGGATCATCGAAGCAGTCAAACACGATTTGACGGGGAAAGCGGGTGGAAGGAATCAGGCGTAGCTGCCGGATCTGTCCGGTAACCGGGTTTAATAGATCAATTTCGTTATCCAGGCCGATCAGGATGGTGCCATCGGAGCGGATGTGCAAGCCGTAGGTAAGCAGACTGCCCAGTGAGGTATCCGAATGCTGTGGATCAGGCTGGTAGGCCGTTAGGCGAGTGGTAGCTGGATGATAGACATAAAGCCCCTGATCACTGGTAAACCAGATACGCCCCTGCCGGTCCTGGGTAATACAGCGCACATTCGCTTTTTGGTTAAATACGTGATCAACGGCACCGGTACGCGGATTAAAGCGAAGCATGCCCTGGCCTCGTAACCCAATCCAGAGATTAGCCTGGCCATCGGCGAACACATAGTGACAACCGTACTTGGCTAAATACTGACGGACCAGCCGTGTCGTGTCGGCCACGCGCCGAATCTGCTGTCGCTGCGGATCAAAGTAAGGCAGCGCATAGCCTTCATCTTGCTTTAGCCAGATGCGGCCATCGGGGGAGAACATACAATGATAGTAGTAATCCCCTTGCTTGAGCACAGGGTCATGGAATACCCGAAACCGTTGTCCGTCAAACCGCACCAGCCCATTATGGGTAGCCAACCACAGCCTGCCCTGCTTATCTTCTTTAATTTCGTTGGTTTTCAGGCTAATACCGGGCGGTTCACCAATCTGGCGAATCAGCCTGGGCATCAGCTGCTGAGCCAGTAGTCGCCCACCGGTCAGCCAGGCCAGCAGGTATCCGGCGACCATCAATTGGCTAGATCGTTTCACAGGCTACAAAGATACTAATTGCCGAATTCTATTGATGCTGAGTGACTCTGTGACCTCACCAGGCTGAGCTGCTACGTGCCCCGGCAGGCCATTCAATCGCCCAGCTCAGCCTGGGAGTCTGCCATCCACTTTTTAAAGCGTCACATCACTTCTTTTTTAGCCCTTTTAGATAAAAAAAGCCCCCACTAAGCCCAACATGGAACATCCGTTATCGTATTTGGAACATCTGTTATCGTCTCTATTGGGGGGGAGTTAGAACTTTACAGCGCGAAAGCAAGCCCATCCGGCAATCTCCAATCAGATAATCCAAGGATGCTCAACTCATACTAACCTATAGCCTGATGCAACCTATACGACCTTACTGCCTCCTGTCCTGATGCCCTGATTGAATACTGGCCTGCTCTCTCTAGCCCTATCCAGTTCATCAGATTTTCACCCAAGGCATAAACAAGTCTCAACTTTACCGATACGCACTATGAAAAAACTTCTTCCTACTAACTCCATTTTTCTCAGCTCGACACGTCGTTGGATTAGGCTACTGTATTGTTGACTGCTATGGGTAACTACTGCCCGAGCAAGCACCTTTCCTGTTTCTACCACGGCTAACTCGGGAGCTGGTTCACGGCAGCAGTCTATTCTGGATGCCAATGCCAATCCTCATAGTTGTGAGCCATTGGCGCAGTTGTTACGCCGATGGAAAGGCATGTTCTCCTACCCGCCCACGTAATTACGCCGTTCGGAGACTGCACAAGACCAACTCAGTTTTG
This sequence comes from Spirosoma endbachense, assembly GCF_010233585.1. NCBI lineage: Bacteria > Pseudomonadati > Bacteroidota > Cytophagia > Cytophagales > Cytophagaceae > Spirosoma > Spirosoma endbachense. Next base: position 8,414,705 of record NZ_CP045997.1, on the reverse strand, counting down.
CCAATGCCTGGTGGGAACCATACCGGAATAATCTTTTCTGGTATCGTTTAATTTTTAAGTCTACTACGTCAGCATAAATTCTATACTTTTTTGTCCTGACCCATGATCAACGTTTACCGTTCCGTTTTATTCGCTATTATTTTGTCCAGCCTGCTGCTGGGGTTGCCGCATACAGGTTGGACGCAGGTAATCCGCTACGTCAGCACCACCGGCACCAACGCTAACCCCGCCAGTGCCACCAGTTGGGCTACCTCCACTACCAACCTGCAAGGGGCTATCAATGCCAGCAGTGCTGGGGATCAGGTCTGGGTACGTTCGGGAACGTTTAAGCCTACCCTTACGGCGGCCCGCGACATTAGTTTTTCGATGAAAAACGGGGTGGCGATCTATGGTGGTTTTGTGGGCAACGAGACCAGCCTGAGCCAGCGAGCTGCCATCAATCCCACGGCAGGAACTCCCTCCAGCACCACGCTTTCCGGCAATCTGGATAGCGATAACACCCCGAACAACAATAGCTTCCACGTCATCAACAACAACTCAATCGGGCTAACGAACACGGCTATTCTCGATGGTTTTGTGATTGCTGATGGCGCTGCCAATGGGAGTGGTACGGCGGGATATGGGGACGGTAGTCTGGGATACGTTCTCAGTGGAGACGATCTCGGCGGGGGAGTGTTTAACGGCGCGGGCTTCAATGGAAACCAATGCAGCCCCACGTTCCGGTTCTGTACATTTGCGAATAATCAGGCATCGCAAAAAGGCGGGGCTATGTTCAATAAGGGGTATGAAGGAGGCATCTGTGACCCGGTACTGACCAACTGCGCTTTTCTGAACAATCAGGCCAACGGTGGGGGCGCTATCCTCAGCTGGGGCGATGGGTATGTGTACACCGGCTTTAGCAGACCAGTACTGACCAACTGTGCCTTTTGGAGTAATCAGGCTACGTATGGCGGAGCTATGTACAACGATGGAGCTAAGGGCAATAGTAGCCCGGTGCTGACTAACTGTGCCTTTCTCGGCAATCAGGCTCAGATCGGCGGGGCCATGTTCAATGATACGTTCACGGGTTTCTGTAACCTGGTGCTGACCAGCAGTACCTTCCAGAGCAACGTAGCATCCAGTGCCGGTGGGGCTTTGTTCAACAATACGTTCAGCAACGTCAGTGTAGTGCTGGCCAACAGCGTTCTATTTAACAATGGGGGAGCCAACAGCGTCGCCGGGGCCACGGCAGCTGCTACCTTCACGGCTACCTATACCCTGCTGGAAAGTTCCATTACGGGTGTCAACATCAGCGGCCCAGGCAACCTCCTCGCCACTACCACACCCTTTGCCAGCACCAGCAGTGCGGCTCTGGCGGTTGGCTCGGCAGCCATCAATGCGGGTAACCCAGCCAGCCAGACCGTTGTCAATGGGCCGTATTCAGCCACAGCCCTGCCCGTTACCGACTTCCAGGGGAATCAGCGTATCGTGGGCGGGCGTGTGGACATGGGCGCAGTGGAGTCCCCGACCGTTGCTTCTGCACCACCCATGCGGCTCTACGTCGCGGCCAGCCAGACGACCAACATAGCCGACGGGCTAACCTGGTCCAGTGCCTTCCCCAACCTGCAATCAGCACTCACCTATCCTAACAGCCAAAGCCTGACAGAAATCTGGGTGGCTGCGGGTACGTATAAACCCACTGCGACCACGACCCGGACCCTGAGTTTCCAGATGCGGAATGGCCTGGCGATTTACGGCGGCTTCCGGGGCAACGAATTAGACCTCAGCCTACGCCCGGCCATCAACCCTGTAACGGGCAGCCCATCCAGTAGTACGCTCTCCGGCGACATTGACAACGACGGGACGCTGAATGGTAACAGCATACACCTCATCAACAACCCCACCGGGCTCACTACCACCGCCGTGCTGGATGGGTTTGTGCTGACGGGAGGCAATGCCGATGGCAGTTCCCCCAACGAGCGGGGCGGGGGCATTCTGAACAACGGCGGCAGTAGCCCCACCCTGCGGAACCTGATGTTCGAGAACAACTCGGCGCAGTTAGGCGGGGCTCTATTCAACAGCGGGGGTAGTGCAGTCGTTACCAACAGTAATTTCCAGCGAAACATATCGACCGGGTTTGGCGGGGCCATTTATAGCGATGGAGCGAGTACCTACGCCCTTACAAACTGTGGTTTTCGAGAAAATCGTGCGGTCAATGGGGGGGCACTTGCCGCGCTTGCCGCTAGCCAGCCGACCATCACCAACTGTACGTTTCTGAGCAATACGGCCACCAGCGGGGGCGGGGTACTCTTTGCCGACAATAGCAGCCCTTTGTTTATAAGCGGTAGCTTTCAGAACAATCAGGGAGGGAGTGGGGGCATCTCGGCTATCCAGAACAATGCGGCTCCAGTGCTGACCAACTGTGTACTGTTTGGCAACGGAGGAGCCAATACATTCAACAGTCTCGTCACCGTGCAGTATAGCATGCTCGACCAAACCGTTATCCGGTATACCAGCGACCCCACCAACCTGACCATTACGGCCTCGCCCTTTGTCAGCACCACACCCGGCACGCCCAGCGATCTGGCCCTGAATGGCTGTACTCCTGCCATAAACGCGGGTAACCCAGCCAGCCAGACGGTGGCTTCGGGACCGTATTCGACTACGGCCTTGCCTGCCACCGACTTGCTGGGGAACCCGCGCATCCGGGGCAACCGGGTCGATATGGGGGCTATTGAGTACCAGACCACCCCGAACCCATATGTAGGCATTACCCAGCAACCATCCGCCAATGGGTTGGCTTGCGCGGGGTCCCCCTATTCATCAGTGCCGGTGAGCGCGTCGGGGACGGGGCCGCTGACCTTCCAGTGGTACAAAGCTGGCCCTTCCGGGATTCCGGTCCTACTGCCCGACCAGACTTCGGCCACGTTGAGCTTGCCGTCGGCGCAGACTGCCGATTCGGGCAACTACTCAGTAGTGGTGACGGGAGCCTGTAATTCTGTGACCAGTACTGCTTTTAGCCTGACGGTGAATCTCACGCCCAGCCGCCTGTACGTGCGGGCCAACGCGATGGGTGCTGGCACGGGCCTGTCGTGGGCCGATGCCTTCCCCGATCTGCAAACCGCCCTCGCCTATGGATATGGTAATAGCTGCGCCCAGAACCTAACCGAAATCTGGGTGGCACAAGGCGTCTATAAACCTACTTCTTCCACCGACCGCATGGTGAGCTTCGCGATGCGGAACGGAGTGAGTATCTTCGGCGGGTTTGTGGGCAACGAGACCAGCCTGAGTCAGCGACCCACTATCAACCTCGCTAACGGTCCCGGCGGGGCATCGCAACCCAGCAGTAGTACGCTCAGTGGCGACATCGGTGCGGTGGGCAACAACGCCGACAACAGCAATCACGTCATTAGCAACCCGCGGGGACTTGACGCTTCGGCTGTGCTGGACGGCTTCGTGATTACCGGCGGCAACGGCGATTTGGGCGGGGGCGTGTACAATAATGGTATCTATGTGGACGTGACTACCTACAATATCAGTTTTTGCAATCCTACGTTTCGCAACTGCGCGTTTGTGAGTAACTCGGCGGGACAGGGTGGAGCCATCTATAACAACGGTTTTCGAGGGGCGGCTAGCCCTACGCTGCTCAATTGCCTGTTTCAGGGCAATTCGGCCAATCAGGGTGGAGCTATCTATAACAACTCAACGGCGGGGAGTGGAGCGAATCCGAAGCTCATCAGCTGCGCATTTCTGGGCAATTCGGCGGGACAAGGCGGAACTGTCTTTACCTTCTCGTATGCAGATGGCAGCAGTCCGGAATTCATAAACTGCTCCTGGCAGGGCAACTCGGCGGGGCAGGGCAGTGTCCTGTTCAACCGAAGCGAAGGCTATTTTGTGACTATCAATCCCGTGCTCACCAACTGTGTGCTGTTTGGTAATGGGGGAGGCAATACATTTGTCAACAGCAGCGAGGGCAATAGTGTCTTTGCCAGCGTGTCGGCCAATTACTCCCTGATGGAGCCGTCGGTGGGAGGGTATAACGGAAGTCAGAATATTATTACAAACATCGCTCCTTTTGTGAGTACGACTACCGTAGCCCTCAACACCTGTACGCTGGCTATCGACTCCGCCAACCCGACGACTACCTCGGCTACGGTGGGCAACACCGACCTGTCGGGCAATCCACGGGTTGTGCATAATGGTCTCGACCGGGGGGCTGTAGAGTTACAGGAGACGCCTGTGGCCTACGCGGGCTTTATCAGCCAACCGGCAGCCGGTTCGCTCGTTTGTGTGGGAACCGCTGTGAACGTACCCGTCAGCGTAAGCGGTACGGAGCCGTTGAGTTACCAGTGGTATAAAACAAGTTCGTCGGGAGGAACGATACTGGTAAATAATCAAACCTCAGCTACGCTCATGCTGCCCTCAGTTACCACCGGAGATGCAGGTAGCTATTCGGTTGTGGTGACAGGTAGCTGTAACTCCGTGACCAGCACCGCTTTCAACCTGACAACGCCCACCTTGACTGCGGGTACGCTCACCTGCGCACAAACCAGCGTGACACTAACCGCAACAGGCGGCAGCCAGTACGCCTTTGCCGGGCCAGGTGGTGGGTCAACAGGGATTGTTAGTCAGGACATAAACAGTGGCATGGCAGTGGTTAATGTAGCCGGGGTGTACTCGGCTACGGTTACGGATGCAGGGGGGTGTGTCAGTTCGCTCACGGTACTAGTGACCAGCAACACTACCCCGCCCCCGGTGATGCTAGAGGCTAGTGCGACGGTGCTTTGCAACCAGTCGAGCCTGACACTGACGGCGACGGGCGGCACCAGTTATACTCTCCTGGGTACCAGCAATTCTACCGGAGTGTTCGTTTTTTCCGGCGGTAGTTTTCCGGTGGGTGTGCAAACGTTCACCGTGGCGGCTACCCCCACCAACGGTTGCGCTACGGCGGCCATGGTGAGTGTTACGTTTGTGGATGCTAAGCGCCTGTACGTGCGGGCAGGAGCTGATGCAACTGGCAATGGGCTAAGTTGGGCAACGGCCTTTCCCGATCTAAAAACGGCTCTTACCTATAATGGTGTCTGCGCCCAGAACCTGACCGAAATCTGGGTGGCTCAGGGCGTCTATAAACCCACCTCTACGACCGACCGCAACGCCAGTTTCCAAATGCGGAACGGGGTAGCGATTTATGGTGGTTTTGTGGGCAACGAAACCAGTCTGAGCCAGCGACCCATCATCAACCTCGTTGACAGTCCCGGCGGGGCATCGCAACCCAGCAGCTCCACCCTCAGTGGTGACATCGGTCAGGTGGGAAACCCCGCCGACAACAGCTATCACGTCATCAACCATCAATACGGTTTGTATCTCGACGCTTCAGCGGTGCTGGATGGTTTTGTTATTACGGGCGGCAATGCGAATGAGAATAGTTTCCCGGACAATAGTGGTGGAGGTATATACAACGATTATAGCAGCCCTATGCTGGTTAACTGTTTGCTGCAGGGCAACAATGCAGCCTTCTTTGCCGGAGCCATGATGAATATTGCTAATAATTCGGTGCTGACGAACTGCGCTTTTCGGGGCAATACGGCTGCTGGGGGCGGGGCCATCGGCAACGCCAGCAGTGCCCCGCTATTGGTGAACTGTAGCCTACAAGGCAATACGGCTTCTGAGGGCGGTGGGGCTATTTATAACACCGACGGCAACCCGGTGCTGGTGAACTGTAGCCTACAGGGCAATACAGCTCCCGCAGGTGGAGTCGTATACAATGGCATCCGTAGTAGCCTTCGCCTGACTAATTCTGTAGTATTCAATAACGGGGGGAGTACTACGTTCTTTAACCCCGATGGCACCGTTACCGCTACCTACAGTCTTTTCGACAACAGCGTGACGGGCTACATCAGCGACCCCACCAACCTGACAACAGTCACCTCACCCTTTGCATCGACCACGAGCGTGGGACTGAACCCCTGCTCACCGGCCATCAACGTGGGAAATCCAGCCAGCCTGACCTCTATTACGGGGCCCTACTCCGAAACGGTCCTACCGGCAACCGATCTGGCCGGTAATTCGCGTATCGTGGGTGGTCGGGTGGATATGGGGGCCGTAGAATATCAGGCGGAGACGCTGGTAATTATACAACAGCCGGTGGCAGGCTCGGCCGTCTGCGGGGGAAGTACGGTGGTGGCCAGTGTGCGTGTGAATGGTTCTGCCTCTGCGTATCAGTGGTACAGGAACGGTACTGCCCTGACAGGTATTGCCTCGGCGACGACCGCCAGCCTGACGCTGACCAACGTGCAGACCGGAGATGCAGGAAGCTATTCGGTGGTTATTAGTGGTGATTGTCTCAGCCTGACCAGCACAGCATTCGGCCTGACGGTGAATAGCCCGCCAACGGTAACGTTGACGGCCAGTATCTCCCTGCTCACCTGTACTACCCCCACCGCTACCCTGACCGCCAGTGGAGCAGCCGGCGCTCCTGGCACTTCCTATAGCTTTAGTGGCCCCGGTATCCTGGCTTCGAATCCGACCAGTGGTACGGCGCTGGTCAATGCGACTGGCAGCTATTCGGTCACCGTGACGACGGCCAATGGCTGCTCGGCAACGGCCAGTATTGCATTGAGTTACCAGAATTGTGCCCCTACGGTAGCGAACAACATCCCATCTCAATCGGCCACAGTAGGTAATTCGTTCAGTTACAGCATCCCGACTAACACTTTCACCGATGCCGAAACCCCCAACAGTCTCATCCTCTCGGTGGTAGGCTTGCCAGCTGGTCTAAGTTTTGTTTCTCCCAATACGATCACGGGTGTACCTTCGACAACGGTGGGTTCCCCTTTCAGCGTAACGGTGGTAGCCAGCGATCCGGGGGGTGGGTCGGTAGCGACGATTTTCCAACTGAGTGTGAGCCAGGCAGGCGGCTGTAACAGCATGTACACCATAAAAGCAGGCAATTGGACGGATGTCAGCGTATGGTCGTGTGGGCGGTTACCGACAGGAACGGACGTGGTAACTTTGAATCATGCCGTAAATCTGCCGGCTAGTTATCAGGGGCAGGCCTTACGGATGATTTATTCCCTAGCTGGGAACCTGGTGATGGAGGCCAATAGTCGGTTGCAGCTGGGAAGTAATTAGATAGTTTTTCTATGAAGTAACTTAAGATTAAATAATCGTTTATCAATAACTTGACTGAGTTAGGGTCAACCTTTTTCAGGAAACGGCAGTAAAAAAGAAAAGCCTCAAAACAGATGTTTTGAGGCTTTTTGCTCCCGAAGCTGGGCTCGAACCAGCGACCCTCTGATTAACAGTCAGATGCTCTAACCGACTGAGCTATTCGGGAATCGTGGTGCAAAAGTAGTGCAGAGAACGACACCACGCAAGAGATTTCTGTAAAAAAATGCGATAAGACGCCAGGGAAATAGATGCTTATTGCGCAACTTAATGACAGTCAGAGCAAAACATGACGTAAAAAAATCAATAGTTAACGTGTTGGATAACCTCCCTGTGCCGGGCCACCGAATGTGTCAGGACGATGACTGGGAACATTCTGTAAGATCAGATCCTTGATTCGCCGGGCGTCTCCCTTTGTGAAATTCTTAATGACAATCTCCGGACGGGCACGGGGAATAACCCGAACTGTCGCGAAGAACAAGCCATTATCAATCTCTACCCCTGAGATATCAGAATAGAAGACAAAATTGTCAGTGCCTCCTATCAATTTACGCACTCGAAACGTAACCCCTTTATCGCTAAATTCAACCTCGTCGCGGTTGATGGGATCTTTAAAACTGCTGCTGTGGAATTTTTCTGCCATAGTGTGTGAACCGGTATTTAGCTGATTAGAGGATTAACTGGATTTTGTAACAAGCTTCTCATGAAAGCAAAACCTGATTAATCCCTGAATCCCTTAAATCCCGGTTATTTTTTAGGGATGTATATTACTTTTTTAGTTTCAAAAAACGGCTCATCAAAATAGTCTGAGAGGTCGTAAACCCGGTAACGATCAGGTACTTCCGCAAGCTCTTCTGCCAGATCACCCCCTTTTAGGTACAAAACACCATTGGGGCGGTCGTTGTTGCCCGACTTATGAATTTTGTAGCGTACCCAGCCCAAAAATGGTTTTAGTCGTGTAACGGCCCGGCTTACCACAAAGTCGTACGTTGTGGTTAATTGTTCAACACGGGTTTGTTCGGCTTTGACGTTCGATAGCTCTAAGGCAGTCGATACCTCCTGTACTACTTTTATTTTTTTGCCAATACTGTCTACTAAATGGAAATCGACGAGCGGGAATAAAATAGCTAGCGGTATTCCCGGAAAGCCACCCCCTGTTCCAACATCTAAAATCTCGGTTCCCGGTTTGAATTGCACGATTTTGGCAATTCCGAGTGAGTGCAGGATATGCTTTTCATACAGTGCATCAATATCCTGCCGGGAAACTACGTTAATTTTGGCATTCCAGTCACGGTAGAGGCCATCCAGAGCCTCAAAGCGTTCTTTCTGTTGGGCCGTTAAACCAGGAAAATACTTCAATAAAATGTCTATATTCATGCTGTCTGTACTTTGAGCAGTTACCTTCTGGGCTACACTACATAAAACAATTGTATGCCCTGACCAGACTGCCTTATCGCCAGTAAATTCGTTTTGTACGGCGTGTAATTAGCGTTTTTACGCCCGCAATGGCAAAATAAATTGCCAATGCCAAGTCCATAAGTGGCACAAGACCCCAATGCACTGTGTGGGCCAGTCGGTAACTAATACGTCCGACGATACCCCAGAATGCCAATATCCGAAACGCAAATGCGCCCGTACTGATTAGCAAAAGTAGCCATTCATTGGCTGTAAACGTATAAGAGCGGCTTACACACCATAAAACGATCAGGCCAATAAATAAGCCAATAATCCAGGTCAATACATGCGAACCTGTCAGTAAACCAAGTCGGAGTTTATTGCCCGGTTTATAATAGTTGCCTACATTGAGATGTCTGCGTTTTTGGAGCCGCCATTCAGCCCATGTCTCCTTTGGCTTCGACCACATAAACGTGGCCGGGTTCAGGCACACTGCGGTGTTTTGAGCAGTTGCTACTTCATTGACAAAGAGGTCATCGTCGCCACCAGACACATTCATGTGCGTGTAGAATCCCCGGTTAGCGAAGAACAGTTGTGTGCGATAGGCCAGATTACGACCTACCCCCATATAAGGTCGGCCTGCCAGCGCTAACGAGAAGTATTGTACAGCCGTAAAAAGTGTCTCAAATCGAATGAGCAGATTTAACAATCCTGGCTGATAATCATAAGGTGAAAAGCCCAGGACAATCTTTTTCGCTTCGTCTACCAGCGGAGCCGCCATACCCGCCAGCCAGTCTGTTGAAGCAGGACGACAGTCGGCATCGGTTACAAGCACAGTAGGGTATAGGGCTTTTTTCAATGCAATGGTGAGGGCATATTTCTTGGGCGTCACATGCTCGTACTCCTTATCAATGCGTATAGACCGAACTCGGCTCAGGTCAATAGCCGCCTGTTCCAGAAATTCGATAGTGCCGTCAGTCGAGCGATCATCCATCACCAGGACTTCGAATGCTGGGTAGTTCTGGTCGTTTAACAAGGGTAATAGTTCAACCAGATTTTCCAGTTCGTTTCGGGCACAAACGATAATCGTGACTCCCTGAAGTTCCGAAAAGCTTGCCGACTCATCAGGATCATTGCTTTTGCTGAGTGCTGTGCGGGAAAAGACAAAGAGAATATAAATAAGCTGAATACTGACCATGACTAGCCAGAGTATCAGCAACGCAGTGATCACAAAGAAAGGGGAGCTTTACTCGTTAAGTGAATGGTTTTCTGAATCGAAGCGCAAAGATATGGGAGTAGGGGGCAGGGAGCAAGGGTCAGGAGTATATTGTACAAAGCCAGAGCGATAAGTCAGCTCCTTGCCCCTTGCTCCCTGCTCGTGTATCTTTGTGGTATGACATTTTCTATTACTGCCCAAGATCCGCAGTCGAAAGCCCGTACGGGTACACTCACTACTGATCATGGGCCAATTCAGACACCAATTTTTATGCCCGTTGGGACGGCCGGGACGGTGAAAGCCGTTCACCAGCGTGAACTCGAAACCGACATCAATGCCGAAATTATTCTGGGTAATACCTATCACCTCTACCTGCGGCCAGGTCTTGAGGTAGTAGGTCAGGCGGGTGGCTTGCATGCGTTCAATGGGTGGCGTCGGCCAATTCTGACCGATTCGGGCGGTTATCAGGTGTATTCATTGTCGAATACGCGAAAGATTAAGGAAGAAGGAGTTACCTTCAAATCACACATTGACGGTTCGAAACATATGTTTACACCCGAGGGTGTAATGGATATTCAACGAACTATCGGAGCCGATATCATAATGGCATTCGACGAGTGTACGCCTTATCCCTGTGAGTACACCTACGCCCGGCAGTCGATGGAGATGACACACCGCTGGCTCGATCGATGTATTAACCGTTTTGATACGACTGAAGGACATTATGGCTATCGGCAAACCCTATTTCCGATCGTTCAGGGAAGTACCTATTCGGATCTGCGAAAGCAGTCGGCTGAAGTGATTGCATCAAAAGAACGCGAGGGGAATGCCATTGGTGGATTAGCGGTAGGCGAGCCAGCCGAAGAAATGTATTCGACTATTGACCTGGTTAATAGTATCTTACCTATCGATAAGCCTCGTTATTTGATGGGCGTTGGAACGCCCGCTAACATTCTGGAGGCAATTGCCTTAGGCGTCGATATGTTCGATTGCGTAATGCCGACGCGGAATGCACGGCACGGAATTCTATTCACGACTGAGGGTATTATCAATATCAAAAATGAAAAATGGAGCCGTGATTTTAGTCCACTAGACTCTGGCCTTGGGGGGTATGCCAGCACATTCTACTCTAAAGCGTATTTACGACATCTCTTTAAAGCCGAAGAATTGTTGAGTGGGCAAATTGCCAGCTTACACAATCTAACCTTTTATCTGTGGCTTGTTCGGCAGGCGCGTACCCATATTGCGGCAGGCGATTTTTTGTCCTGGAAAAACGGCATAGTTGCTCGGTTAATGCAGCGCCTGTAACCTAGCGCCGAAGCCTGAAAAATCAAGTATTAAGGAGATACCCGCTTGTGTAAATTAGCGGGTATTTTTATTTTTAATACTTATATGTAGTCGAATGTTTTAATTAAATCTATATGTTTGTGGCCAGATAAGGAAAAAGTTATAAAGGTTTAACTTGTTAATCTGACTGAAGTGCTGGGTATTTGTTTTAGTCTCTTACGATCTCGTAAAGCCCTATTTTTAATTGGATTTTATATAACGCTCAATGGATCAGCGCAACAGGTAGAAAATTTAACCGACGGACAGATACAGCAGTTTGTCCAACAGGCGCAAAGCACGGGTATGTCGGAAACGCAAATCGAACAAATGGCACGAAGTCGGGGCTTTACGTTAGCTGATATCGATAAAATGCGTCAGCGCATTAGTCGGCTAACGGACGGAACGCCAAAATCAACGACAATTTCTACCGGACATAGTCCTGCCGAAACGAATGTAATTCGTGAACAACCTGCACTTCCCGTGTCCGTTCCAGTTTTAGTTGAATCGCCCGTTTTTGGAGCCTCCTTATTTACAAATTCCAGCCTGACGTTTGAACCAAATTTGCGCATCCCAACGCCCCGCAATTATCAGATTGGCCCTGAAGATGAGCTTGTTGTTGATGTATATGGCAATGCGCAACAAACCTACCGTCCTAAGGTAAGCCCCGAAGGAAGTATTCGCATTGAAAACCTGAGCCCTATTTACGTGAATGGACTCACTATTGATCAGGCAGAGCAGCGAATCGTTGGGCGACTCCGGGCACTTTACCAGGGACTAAATTCGACCGGAAGTGGTATTGGTGCTCAGGTTACGCTTGGCAGTATCCGGAGTATCAAAGTAACAATGCTGGGACAGGTTGTTCGGCCAGGAACCTACACATTGTCATCACTGGCAACGGTTTTTAATGCCCTTTATGCCTGCGGTGGGCCTTCGCCCGACAGGGGTTCGTTTCGGGCTATTCGGGTCTATCGGGGCAATCGGCTCGTGCGTACCCTCGATGTATATGATTTTCTACTCAGGGCTGACCAGAAGGATAATATTCGGCTGCTCGATCAGGATATTGTGTTTATTGATCACGCCAGCACCCGAATCGAATTGTCAGGAGAAGTAAAACAGCCCGGCATTTATGAAACCGGGCCAGACGAAACGCTCCGAACCATTCTGAATTTTGCCGGAGGGTATACGGATCGAGCGTATACAGCCTCTATCGGTGTGCGCCGAAATACACCAACTGAACAGCAGCTACTTACGATCGCCGGGAGTGAAATCGGTAGTTTTCTGCCGAAACCGGGCGATCACTACACGATTGGTTCGATTCTAAACCGGGTTGAGAATAAAGTAACGATTACTGGTGCCGTATTTCGACCGGGGGAGTTTTCGCTGGAAAAGAACACAACGATTCTGCAACTTATTAAGAACGCTGAAGGGCTGCGCGAGGACGCTTTTCTAAATCTTGCAACCATTCGTAGACTTCGCCCTAACCTTGACCCGGAAGTGATTTCGATTGATCTGGGGAAACTACTAAGGGGCGAACGGCCTGATATGGTGCTCCATCGCGAAGACGTTGTACAGATTAATTCTATCAGTGAGCTTCGTCAGGAACGAACCGTTTCGATTAAGGGGGCCGTAAACAAAGGGGGAACCTTCACGTTTGCCGATAGCATGACTGTTGCCAATCTGATCGTTCTGGCGGGTGGTTTTTCAGAGAGCGCTATCCCATCGCGTATGGAAATTGCCCGACGTGTCAAAAATGATACGACGGGATTGCCCAACGGGCAGAATATTCGCATCATTGCGTTTGAGATTGACCAGAATCTACGGCTTAGTCCGGCCGATGCCAAACTCATATTAATGCCTTTCGATCAGGTGTTTGTCCGGACATCGCCCCGCTATGAAGTTCAGAAAGGAGCTACCATAAATGGGGAAGTACTCTATCCCGGACCTTACGCAATTCGAACCTCTGCCGATCGAATTACGGACCTGATTGAACGGGCGGGTGGTCTAAAGCCTGAGGCCTATTTATCAGCGGCCCGTTTAACACGCAAGGGGGAGATTATATCCATTAATATGCGGACAATCCTTGAAAATCCGGCTGATCTGGGGAATCTCTTACTTGATGATGGCGATTCATTAACAATTCCGCGTCGGGTTGAATTAGTTCGGATTCGTGGCGAAGTACTAAATCCAGCTACTGTAGAATATGATCCAGCCAAATCGTTTCGGGGATACATCGCTGAAGCGGGTAATTTCACGAAAAAGGCCCTACGTCGGAAAATCTATGTGATGGATGCTAATGGCAAAATAAGACCGACTAAATCGTTTCTGGGTATTCATCAATTTCCAAAGCCGGAACGCGGCATGGAAATTATAGTGCCAGCCGAACCTGAAAGGGAACAAAATAAAACGTCACCGGCTGAACGGGTAGCCACACTGAGTGTAATAGCTTCGGCGGCAGCGGTCGTATTATCGGCCTTACGCATCTTCATGAACTAATAGCTAACGGAACTAAAGATGGTAGCGCAATCGCCTGATAATGTGGAGAATATAGGCAGTAACTGGCCTGATCTATCGCTAGAAACTAGTATTCGCATTGCCTGGCAAGGACGGCTTCGGCTGGTAATCAGTACAGCTCTGTTCGCTATATTGGGTGTATTTATTGCGTTAATAACCACTCCGGAGTTCGTATCGGATGCCCGAATTATGCCGGAAATGAACAGCGGCTCAGGTGGAATATTTAAACGGTTAGCCTCCGTAGCCGGATTTGCGGGTATGGATTTGTCGGATGCTGAAGGTGTTGATGCTGTTCGTCCTGATTTGTATCCGAATGTACTACAAAGCACGCCTTTTGTGCTGTATCTGCTCGATCAGGTTGTTGTCCAGACAAACGGAGAACGAACTACAGTCGCCAACCTATTGATGCCTACTGACGACTGGTCGCTCATAAACTGGCTCCAGAGAGATCAGGAAGAGAGAGTAGCTCCGTTCAAACAGATTGCAGGCAAACCGGTAAAACTGACGAGAAGGCAGGAGAAACTGGTAGAAGAAATTGGTAAACGGGTGAATGCAAAGCTGGATACGCGTTCCGGCATAATCACCATAACCGCTAAAATGCCCGATGCCAGCGGTGCAGCTACAGTGGCGCAATTATCGATGGATTACCTAACGCAGTATGTGACAAGTTATCGCACCGAAAAAGCCAGGCAGGACCTACAATTCTATTCCCGGCGATTGGCCGAAGCTCGTCAACGTTACCAAATGGCGCAGTATTCCGTTTTTCACTATAACGATCAACACAAATACTACGTTGTGCAGGCGGCAACTATGGAAAAACAGCGTATGGAAGCTGAATTAGCCATTGCCCAGACAGTTTATACCGAATTGTCACGGCAGTTTGAGCAGGCAAAACTCAAAGTTCAGGAGCAAACACCCGTTTTTAAGGTGCTTGAACCGGCTAAGATACCGCTCATACGCGTATCACCTAAACGATCTATTCTGGTTTTAGGCTATGCTATTGCCGGATTCTTGTTGGGGGTTGTTTATCTGGTTACGCAACAAATTGACCTGCTCCACAGATTGAAAGCGATCATAAAGGACTGATTAGTCTACTGCTGACTTCTGCTATCTGCTTTGGAGTTCACGAGTTCTTTTCCATTTTAATAAACCTAATTGATATACCTTGTTCAACGTACTTAAACAGAAGGAAAAGCAAATAGCAGTGATCGGATTAGGCTATGTTGGCCTCCCGATTGCCCTTGAATTTGCCAGGCAGTTTCGCGTTATCGGCTTCGACATTAATGAAGACCGTATTGCGATGATGCAGCGGGGAGAAGATCCTTCGCGGGAGATTTCACCGGATGCTTTTTCCCACGCAGATATAAGCTTCACCGCTAACCCTGATGATTTGAAATCGGCCAACTTCTTCGTTGTAGCGGTTCCAACACCCGTAGATGATTATAAGGTGCCTGATTTGAAACCGCTTCAGCGGGCCTCTGAACTAGTTGGACGGGCATTAAAACCAGGCGATTATGTTGTCTATGAATCCACGGTTTATCCAGGATGTACGGAAGATGACTGCGTTCCTGTACTGGAAAAAAACTCTGGCTTAAAGCTGGGGAAGGGCTTCAAAGTTGGTTATTCACCCGAACGCATCAACCCTGGCGACAAACAGCACACACTGACGACTATTCTGAAAGTCGTGTCGGGTAACGATACCGAAGCATTACGGGAGATTGCGGCTGTTTATGGCGCCATCATCCAGGCCGGAGTTTATCAGGCTCCCTCTATTAAAGTGGCCGAAGCTGCTAAAGTGATCGAAAATGTACAGCGTGATCTGAATATCTCGCTAATGAATGAATTGTCGATCATTTTTGACAAAATGGGGATAGATACGCATGAGGTACTGAAAGCTGCTGGTACAAAATGGAATTTTCTGCCCTTTACACCGGGACTGGTGGGTGGTCATTGTATTGGTATTGATCCTTATTATCTGCTCTATAAAGCCCGGCAACTGGGATATGACCCGCAGGTGATCAATTCGGGGCGTCGGATCAACGACGGTATGCCTGCCTATATCGCTACCAAGTTGCTTCAAATGCTGCTTCAGCGGGGAAAGAACCCGCGTCAGACGAAGGTGCTGGTTATGGGGCTAACCTTTAAGGAAAATGTGTCAGACATCCGTAACTCGAAGGTAGCCGATTTGGTGCGCGAACTCATGAAGTACGCTATTAATGTGCACCTGGTCGATCCTCATGCGTCGCCAAATGAAGTTGCCCAGGAATATCGAATGACATTGATGGACACCCCATCAAACCAGTATGATGGAATAATTGTGGCAGTAGGTCACGATGAATACAGGTCGCTCGATGTGTCATACTTTAAATCGCTCATGAACGGGGCACCGATTCTGATGGATTTGAAAGGCTTATTCACAATAACAAAAGGAGATGGGATCGAGTATTGGCGAATGTAACAGCTTTGTTCATGAAGATTAGTCTCATCGGCAGCAAGGCTTTCGATTCACTTGAGTACCACGTAAGTGAATCGTTACGGGTGTTGGGGCATGAAGTTCTACAGGTCGATGTCAGTGACGTATCATTTCTATCGGCCAGAGTCAATTATTGGGCTTCCCGCTTTAGCGAATCGTATGATCGTCTTATCGGCCTACAGTTGGCAGCCAAGGTGATCGCCGAGGGACCCGATCTGGTGTTGGTCGTTTACCGAAATCTGCACCCTATTTTGGTCGATGAGGTCAAAAAAAGGTTACCTGGTGTGCCGGTTGTTCAGATAAATCCAGATGCTTTGTCGAATCTTGAGAAGCAGCAAATCATTGCGGCCAATTTTGATCATTACTTTTCCAAAGAGCCCTATATGGTTGAATTTCTCCGGGACAAAGCAGGCGTAAACGCCCATTATCTGCCCGAAGGTTTCAATCCACGCGTTCATCAACGGCCAAAAATTGAGAAAGCTGGTGCTGAACGGGAAACGAAGATAGATGTACTGGTATTTGGCAGTTTGTACGCCTATCGTGCCAGAATGGTTGATCAGTTGATTCGGGCGGGAATCAACGTAGCAGTCTATGGCACCACAGGACCGTATCTGCTTTCCTCGATCATATCGGCCTTTCGCGAACAGTATCTTATCGGCGAACAGAAAAATCGAATTCTCTACGGTGCTAAAATTGTGTTCAATAATTTTCACTACGCTGAGGTCACATCCGTAAACCAGAAGTACTTTGAAATCAACGGCATTGGGGCGTTTCAGCTCTGCGACTACAAACCTACTCTGGACGAATATACCGCCGTTTCGGCCGAACGCGTCACCTATCGGACAATGAACGAAGCGATCGATAAAATACGCTACTATCTGGCTCATCCTGTCGAACGTTACCAAATCGCCGATCAGCAATATCTTCATTTTCAGCAAAACCACACTTTTGATCTTCGTATGAAGGAGATGCTTTCTGTAATAGGATACGCTGAATCGATAAGAAATTTAGAATCCAGTCAACTGCCGTAGCCCATGAATGCAGCGTTGATTTCGCTCAAGTTCAGGAATAAACCATTGTCCGTATTAATGAGTGGACAGGGTGTGGTCGCGTTGGCTAACCTGGTGTATGGCAAAGCAGTTGCCCTCTATATTTCGCCAATCGAGTGGGGGGGGTATAGTGTCCAGTTGGCCGTCATGCTGTTGCTGCATAGCCTTATGGTAACGCCAACAATTCAGTCTTTTAAGGCTGAGATGACAAGTTCGGATTACCGGCGGATTGTAAACTTTTACGGCCGGATCTTAGGGGTAATCTATATTGGTGTTTTCGCCTTGATGGCTATCGGGGCCGTTCTTTATACACATAACATAATCTGGGCGCTGGTGTGGGTAGCAGCCGTGGCGCAGGGGCTCTATTCTCTGAGTAACGATTCCCTGAACTTTGCTGGCAAACATAACACCTACTCGTTGCTACTGATCGGTTATGCGGTCTTTAATCTCCTGTTATATGGTGTCGTTGTCTGGGTTTTTGGACAGAATAAAGCCATAAATCTATGGCAGATACTAGCCTTGTTGAATGGCGTATTTGCTGTCGTATCAGTATGGCAGGCTATTCGACTTATTAATGGATTCAGGATTGACTATCAGGATTTTACCGATTGGTTCCCTACTGAACTTCTGCGCAAATACCAGTGCTATATATGGCCTTTGGTAAGCCTGGCTGTCTGGGGTTGGCTCATCAATTATGCAGACCGATATCTTATCCGCTTTTATATGACTGATGCTGACATTGGTCAGTATACACTGGGCTATGGCATAGGGTCGAAAATGCAGCTAGTTGTGACCCCCCTGATTGCGTTTCTGACGCCATTGATTTTTCAGTTAAAAGCCGACAGTAAACTGCCAAAAGAGGTGGATAAATTGCTCTGGCATTACCTCAAACGGTATTTCCTGATCGCGGGTGGACTGTGTATCGTGTTCTGGGCGACATACCCCTGGATCGGTCTGCTGCTCCTGTCGATGGCTTACAAACCGGCATTTGTTATAGGGCCGATTGTGGCATCCGGTTATCTATTTCTGACCTGTATTCATATTCTGGAGATCAAATGGTATGCTTATGGCCTGACCCGGTTTGTTTTATGGCACAATTGTGCGGGGGCGATCATGAATGTGATTCTGAATATTATTCTGATTCCTCGTTTGGGTATTGTAGGGGCCGCAATGGCAACATTACTGGGATTTGCAGGACAGTTCCTGATCGTGTTATGGTTATTTCAATATGATGCTAAGTCCTGACGATAAGAATTTTATACGGTATGCGGCTCTGGCTGGGGGAAGTGCACTGATCTCACTTTTTCTGCCATCCAATTATCTGCTGGTTTGTACCGGACTTCTGTCACTCACGGGTGGACTATATGGTTTTTCGACATTGCTGAAATCACCCGAAAGTCGATTCAATTTTTTTGTCGTTGGAGCAGTCGTTATTGTACTGGGAAGTTCACTGGGAATGTTGCTCAGTTTTGCCTCGACCTCACTGGTATCTTCTGATATATGGGAAATCACGATTGACTATGCTCACGCTACAACAGCCGATATTGCTCTTGCGCAGGCTTATACAAATGCATTTGCTATTGCGTTTCTGCTGATCGGCAATCGCCCCCAATTACAAAAAACGATAACGCTCATTAATCAGGATTTTCGGTATTGTCTGAAGGAACATAAAAAAATTATATATGCATTTGTCGTAGCTATTCTTATTTGCCAGATTTATTTGTTGAATACTGGGATAATAGTATATGGCGGAAAAAGTTTAGCTGATGAAGGAGAACCGACGCATCCATTATTAGCTCTAATTTCGCCAGTGGTTCCTGTGTTGCCTGTCGTGCTGGCATATTATTTGCGTGAAAATTTTTATGCTGGACAGAAATTAGGTGTACTACTGTGCCTCATTTTTTTATTAAACGAATTAGCCTGGTTTTTCCTCTTTGGCAGACGTAGTGTTATCTTCTTCTTTTTATTAACGTTAACTGGAATTTTCTTTGATAAATCATTAGATAAACGATTCTTATTGAAGAATATAATTCCAATTCTTATATGCTGTTATACGGCGGTTAAGATTGCCGATTTATATCATAAGATGCGTGTAGTTTATAGCTTTGAACAAGCTCAGCGGATGAGCATGGTTGATGTAATTTCTGGCCTAGAAAGTGCTGATAATGAGAAGTATAATCAGATTAGAAATATGAATGTTGCCGCTCGTGCGGCTTATAGCTCGCTTGCTCTTGCCCAATTTGTAAATTTATTCAGGACAACAAACAGCGCCCCGTTGATGGGGCAGGAGCTTCTTAATAGCATTCTATTTGCGACGCCAAGTAATTTTTTGGTGGATAAGAAAATGATACTGGCTAAGGAAGCACTTTATTCAAATGCCTATTCATTGGATATTACAGATATTAGTGAAACACTTTATCTGGAAGCGTTTATTGACTTTGGTTGGGCTGGTTTTTTTGTATATCCAGTCTTTATTTTTTTGTTATTCTCGCTTGTGTATGCTTTACTAAATAGTGTAAGAAATTCTTTGTTTTCATTGATTGTGGCTTGCGTATCGTTTTCATTGGCACTAATGATGATTGAAGTTGACATGATAATATTCCTGTCGACTATTCGAGCGCTTATTAGTTGCTATTTATTCGTAATTATTCTCAAAAGAAGAGCATCAGTTCAGCGCAACAAAGACGTAGTTTACACTATTCCTTACGAAATTATCGGATGACCATTACCTACCTATTTCGGAGCTCCGGTACTGGTCATAGCATCGAAACCCTATTCGGTGTTATTCAGCAGGAGGTGGGCAAGTCGTTGCCCGTAAACCACGTGCGATTACCACACATTAGTCAGGGAATTCGATCTGTTTGGAAGAACCTTCGGTTTGTGATCCGGCAACGATTCAACAGCATTGTACACATTACCGGGGATGTCCATTATACGGTTCTGGTCCTATCATCTTCCCGAACAATACTGACCATTCATGATTGCATCACGCTGGAAAAACATAGGAATGCTCCTTTACAGTATGCGTTCTTTTGGTGTTTTTGGTTTTACCTCCCAGTGCGCCGGGCTGCTGCCGTAACGGTCGTTTCTGAGAAAAGCCGACAGGAACTGATTCATTACTTAGGTCGAATTGCAGAAAAAGCTATCGTTGTATCAAACGCTTATCAGCCTGCATTTACATATCACCCAGGTTCATTCAATAAAGAGAAGCCAACACTTCTGCAGATTGGTACTGCTTCTCACAAGAATCTGCTCCGCTTAACGGCTGCCCTGGATGGGATAGCCTGTAAACTAATTATTATAGGTCCCTTGTCAGAATCTGTTACTGATGAGTTGATTGCTCGTCAAATAGCGTATGAAAATCACACGAACTTAAGCCAGGCGGAGATTCTACAGATGTACGTCAGGTGCGATATCGTACTTTTTGTCTCGACTTATGAAGGGTTTGGGATGCCTATTCTGGAGGCCAATGCGGTGGGTCGGGCGGTTGTTACATCGGATCGATCACCCATGCGAGAGGTAGCCGCCAACGCAGCTCTGCTCGTTGATCCGACTGATGTTACAGCGATTCAAAAGGGTATCCAGCGAGTAATCGACGACGACGATTATCGGCAGGCATTAATTGAAGAAGGGTTGCGAAATGCTGCGAATTATACAGTTGACGTTGTAGCTGCCCGCTATTTACCTATTTATCAGAAAATTGGGTGTAAACCAACTTAACAGGAAATCTGGTATGCATATCATGATGTCGGCAGACTGGTTTTATCCATCCCAAATGGGCGGTCCAAGTAATGGTATTTACTGGCAGGCCAAAGCGATGAGGCAAGCCGGGCGACAGGTAACAGTGGTGGCTACTTCACAGGATCTACCACCGACAGTTCCTATTGACCGTTGGCTGGAGATGGATTGTGGGCAGGTAATCTATACAAAAAACCCTCATTTCTATCTCCCTTTCAAACACATCTGGTATGCAATTGGCGCTATCCGCAAGGCCGATGTAGCCCATATCAACAGCTTATTCTACCCTAGTTCGGTGCTTCTGGTAATGGCTGCGCAACTATTGGGTAAACGCATCATTTGGGCACCACACGGAGAGTTAAGCCCTAGTGCGCTAAGTTATCGACCAAGATTGAAGCGACTCCTGCTTCGTTTGTTTCGGAGCATAAGTAAAGGAATTGTGTTTCATTCGACTTCTTTAGCCGAAACGGATCACATTCGAAAGCACTTTGGTCCGAATGCGGCCATAAGTGAAATTGAGAATATGATGGAAATGCCGCCAGTAGTTGAACGGAAGGCGCGAAACTACCTGCTTTTTATCGGACGCTTACATCCAATTAAGGCCATTGATCACCTGATTAAAGCACTGAGCGAATCAGTTATTTTTCGGAGGAGCGACTTTGTTTTGACGATTGCAGGACCTGATTCAGATGGCTATCTCCAGCATTTAAAAACACTCGCCAAAAGCGTGAATCTAGCGGAAAAGATAAACTTTGTTGGGCCGGTTTGGGGTACTGAAAAAGAGCAATTGTATGCTGATGCGCGGATAACCATCCTGCCGTCGCATGCCGAAAACTTCGGGAATGTCGTGATCGAGTCGTTAGCACAGGGTACACCCGTTGTTGCCTCGACAGGAACGCCCTGGCAATTGCTCGAAAGCGAACAGGCGGGTAGTTGGGTTGCCAATACACCCAATGAGCTACGGCAGGTGATCGAATACTACATACAAATGCCTTCAGAAACATACCACTTTTATCGTAAACAGGCGACAGAATTGGCGCATAGAAGGTTTGATATTTATGCAAATGTGGCGAAGTGGGAGAGGTTTTATGAGGAGGTAGCCAGATGAATAAACCGCTAGGACCCAGCGGAGAATTTAAGAAATTACTGCGTTTTGCCGGAATTTACGGTTGGTCACGGGCTATCAATAAAGCAATAGCCCGAACTCGCCCTCCCTGGTTACGACCTTTGGTTTTTATTCGCCGGAAACCGGCTATTTCGGTCATTGGATGCGGCCAGTTTGCCTTTAGTTGTGTGTGTTATTATCTGAAAAAACAAATCGGCACTGCGTTTCTGAGCGCATTTGATACGGATGGACAACAGGCCCGATCGCTGAGCCGGTACTATGGTTTTCGGGAAGTAACAACTACGCCGGATGCCTTACTGAATAATCCGGATCTGGCGGTTTTGTATGTGGTGTCGAACCATGCATCGCATACGGCCTATGCTGTAGAAGGATTGACCCGAAACAAAATCGTTTATGTCGAAAAACCTGTTTCGGTGACCCGACAACAACTGGTGAGGCTTTGTCAGGCGGTGCGGCAATCATCGGGTCAGGTGTTTGCAGGCTATAATCGACCTTACTCAAAAGCAATCCAATTGCTCCGAAAACGTGTGGATTCTTCTTCAGAAGCAGCTGGTTTTAGCATCAGCTATGTCATTAACGGGCATCAGATCCCGTCCGAACACTGGTATAGAAATGCTGAAGAAGGCACTCGGATCTGTGGCAATCTGGGTCACTGGATTGACCTGACCATTCATTTATTTTTCTGGCGAAGCATACCTGACTGGATTGACATTCAGATCGCTTATGCCAATCCGAATGAGCCGGACGACGATTTGACTGTAACGTTTACGACCGATCGTTATGACATCGTTTCGATCCTGTTAACGTCGCGGTCTGAGCCGTTTGAAGGGATTAGCGAATTCATCAATATTCAATATAACGACATCATCGCCCATATCGATGACTTTCGTCGGTTAACAATCTGGCAGGGGGCCGTAAAGAAAGTCTGGCGATTCTGGCCCAAAGATGTTGGTCACCAACGGGCAGTTATGCAGCCTTTTCTGGAAAATAATCGCAACTGGTTGGAAGTAGAGTTGTCCACCTTATTAATGCTGTTTATCCGGGATATGGTATTGAAACGGCAAACAGGCTTACGGTTTAATACGCATCAGGAACTAGCAGGCTTTGAGGCTGACCTACAGTCGGCTAGCCTATTATACCCACCGTTTACCCATGAAAAAAATTCTTAGTATTGTTGGAGCGCGCCCGAATTTTATGAAGGTTGCTCCCTTACATCGCGCTTTTCAGCATCATCCGGCTATTGAGTCGAAAATTATTCATACAGGCCAGCACTACGATGCGCGTATGAGTGATATCTTCTTCAATCAGCTCAATCTGCCTCAGCCTGATTATTACCTGGGCGTTGCAACAGGGACGCATACGCAGCAGACCGCCGAAATCATGCTGAAGTTCGAGGAGGTTATGCTTGTTGAGCAGCCAGATTGGGTGCTGGTTGTTGGAGATGTGACGAGTACGATTGCCTGTGCCCTGGTAGCCGTAAGAATGGGCGTTCGAATTGCTCACGTGGAGGCTGGCTTACGATCCGGCGACCGCCGAATGCCCGAAGAAATCAACCGAATCCTGACTGACTCGATTGCTGATACGCTGTTTGTGACGGAACAGGCGGGTGTCGATAATCTGAAGCGCGAAGGGGTAACTGACGAAAGAATTCAGTTCGTGGGTAACGTCATGATCGATTCACTGGTGCATTATCGCGCGAAAGCCAATGAGCTAACCAGCATAGAAAGCCTGGGGCTGAGCCCCCAGAGTTACGTACTGATAACGATGCATCGCCCGGCCAATGTCGATGCCGAAAAAGGACTACTACGTATTATCGAGATAGTGGCCAGTACTGCCCAGTACAAAACGGTGTTATTCCCCATGCATCCGCGTACGCGTTCTAGCCTGACGGAGTGTGGACTGATTGGCCAGCTAATGGCCATCCCGAATGTTCAGTTGCTGGAGCCACAAGGGTACCTGGAATTTCTGAACCTGATGGAACATGCGGCTATTGTGATCACCGATTCGGGAGGCATTCAGGAAGAAACAACTTATCTAAGAGTGCCCTGTCTGACGTTCCGTGATTCAACCGAGCGGCCCGTAACCGTCGAACTGGGGACCAATCAATTAGTAGCTGATCTGAATGCGCAAACCGTGCGCGAAAAAGTACTGGATGTGCTTAACGGCCGAACTAAACAGGGCGTCATCCCACCTTTGTGGGACGGGCAAGCGGCTGGCCGAATTGTTACAAAACTGATGGAAACATAAAAGTAGCAGAGGCTGGTTAGTTAGAATTGACTCAGGGCACTTTGTGAAGGTCTCTGTTCGCTATTTATTCCCACCGTCATGAAACAACTTATTCAGAATCTTAAAACGGGCGAAACACTGCTCGAAGAGGTCCCTGCCCCCCAGGTACGTCGAGGGCAAGTGTTGATTCAAACACATCGATCATTAGTCTCGCTAGGTACGGAGCGAATGCTCGTTGAATTTGGGAAGGCCAACCTGATTGCCAAAGCCCGGCAACAACCCGATAAGGTGAAACAGGTGTTGGAGAAAATCCAGAGCGATGGCTTGCGGCCTACCCTTGAGGCCGTATTTCGTAAGCTCGACCAACCGCTGCCACTTGGTTACTGCAACGTTGGAACCGTATTGGGTGTGGGGGAGGGCATTACGGATCTGCACATTGGTGATCGGGTGGCATCGAATGGTCCTCATGCCGAGCTTGTTTGTGTACCGCGCAATCTGGTTGCCCACGTTCCCGATGGGGTGAGCGATGATGAAGCGGTGTTTACCGTGATTGGCGCTATTGGCTTGCAGGGTATCCGGCTATTACTTCCCACCTTAGGCGAAACAATAGTCGTTGTTGGTTTAGGGCTCATTGGGCTGCTCACCGCCGAATTGCTGCGACTAAATGGCTGCCGCGTTATTGGTCTGGACGTAGACGAAACCAAACTTGAACTGGCCAGGCAACGGGGTATTATAGCGCTGAACCCGGCCAGAGATACCGATCCGGTGAAAGCTGTGTTGTCGCTCACAAACAACATTGGTGCCGATGGGGTGCTGATCACGGCTTCTGCCAGAACGGATGAACTCGTATCGCAGGCGGCCCGCATGAGCCGTAAACGGGGCCGCATTATAGTAGTCGGTGTGGTAGGGCTAAACCTGAATCGTGCTGAGTTTTATGAGAAGGAGTTGGCGTTTCAGGTATCCTGTTCCTACGGTCCTGGCCGCTACGATGAGGAATATGAACAACAGGGCCATGACTATCCCTTACCCTTTGTCCGGTGGACGGAGAATCGCAATTTTCAGACAATTCTACAATTGATCGCCAGTGGTCAGCTGCCTGTAAAACAGCTTATTGCCGAGGTTGTTCCCTTTGCTGATTACTATAAAATCTATAGTACGATTGGGCAGAAAAATCGGCCAGGCATCGCATCGTTAATGTGCTATCCCGAATCGGTTAGCCAGACCTCGACAGTAAAGCTTTATGAAGCTAAATACGAGCCGAATGCGGGTACAGTCGGCATTATCGGCGCCGGAAATTTCACCGCTGCAACCCTGCTGCCAGCGCTAAAGGCGGCTGGTGCGAATATCAAAGCGATTGCTAGCGCCAGTGGACTAAGTGCTACGTTACTAGCCAGAAAATATGGTGTCAGTGAAAGTACATCGGACTATGGACAACTACTTAATGATCCTGACATTGACCTCTGTGTAATCACGACCCGGCACAATAGCCATGCCCGTATGACGGTCCAGGCTTTGCGGGCTGGCAAACACGTATTTGTTGAAAAACCACTGGCGATTCACAACGACGAGGTAGCACAGATCATGGAAGCTCAGCAACAGGCAGGGCGCTTGGTTATGGTTGGTTTCAATCGACGATTTTCACTCTATTCCCAGAAGATGAAATCGTTGCTGGGTGGGGACCTGTCGGGCCAAATCCCGATGAATGTTATTGCCACGATGAATGCCGGGGCAATTCCCGCGAATTCATGGGTGCATGATCGGGCTGTGGGTGGTGGTCGAATTTTGGGAGAGGCCTGTCATTTTGTTGATTTGATTACCTTCCTGACAAGTAGCCGAGTAATCAGTGTATGTATGAATGCAATGGGGAAGCAGCCTTCCGAAACCAGTGATTCGGCCTCGCTACTGTTACGCTATGAAAACGGGTCAACAGGGGTTATCAATTATTTTGCCAATGGCAGCAAAGCCTATGCAAAGGAGCGTATAGAGGTTTATTCGCAGGAACGGACCCTTGTACTCGACAACTTTCGCAAACTGACAGGCTACGGATTTATGGGTTTTTCGAGTATGTCTGGGCGGCAGGATAAAGGTCATGTTGAGCAGATGTCACGATTAGTTCGACAGCTCCGAAACGGGAAAGTTAACCCCACAGGAGAGCAGCTTATTCCATTTGATGAGCTAATTAATACAACCCAAACGACCCTGGCTGCGTTGCAAAGCCTGCGCGAAAAGGGGTGGATAGACGTAAGTCGTATCGAGCTTTTTCAGGAACATGAGTAAGATTGGTCTTATCTGGCGGACCGTTCGCTATTTGCGCGTCAGGCAGATTGCCTATCAACTCGTCAATCGTCTGCGAAAACGACCGAAACTTCGCTTACCGAAACAGGCTCCAATTGGATATTTTCTGGTCGTGCCAGAAGCGGATAAACCAGTGTCTTATACAGATAGAACATTTACATTTTTAAATCAGCCGGTTCTGTTTGCGTCTGCCATTGACTGGAATTATGTTCAGAATGGGAAGCTCTGGACCTACAATCTCAATTATTTCGATTACCTGAATCAAACCAGCCCCTGTCTGACAACTGAAGAAGGCCAGCGATTGATTCATGAATTTATTACCCATACTGATTCGCTCAGCGATGGCCTGGAACCATACCCAACATCATTGCGAATTATAAACTGGATACAATTCCTAAGCCGACACCAGGTTCGTGACAATAAAATAGAGATTCATCTGTTTGCTCAGATTGACTTAGTAAACAAGCGTCTGGAATATCATCTTGCTGGCAATCACTTACTCGAAAATGGCTTCGCCCTTCTCCTGGGAGCATTGTATTTTCAACAGGAACACTGGTTTCGTCGAGCCTCGAAACTGCTTCGGCAGGAGTTGACCATACAAATACTGGCCGATGGCGCCCATGATGAACGTAGCCCCATGTATCATCAGCTATTGCTCGATCGACTGCTGGATGTCTTGATCGCTTTACAGGCAAATTCATGGCATAACGACGCCAGTCTTGTTGAATTCTTGGCCGGAATAAGCACAAAAATGCTTGACTGGCTAAAGGCGATTACGTTTTCTAACGGTGATGTGCCAATGGTTAATGATGCTGCTTTCGGTATTGCACCAACTTCCGCGCAGATTCTGGTAAAGGCACAGAATCTGCCATTTCGGAAGAAAAGCAAACGGGCTGAAATGTTAATTTTCTCACAGACCGACCAGGATAGCGGCTACCGAATGTACCGTTGGCCACATTATGAGCTTTTTGTGGACGCCGGAGCTGTCGGCCCTGACCATCAGCCCGGTCATGCTCACGCTGATACGTTCTCGTTTGTACTCTACGTAGATGGGACACCTGTCATTGTAGATAGCGGCACATCGACCTATCAGATTGGGTCGCGTCGGGCATGGGAGCGGAGCACGGCTGCGCATAACACGGTAGAAATCAGTGCATACAACTCATCGGAAGTTTGGGGCGGGTTTCGGGTTGGACGGCGAGCGCACGTAGCAATACGCAGGGAAAGTGACGTGGGAATTGCTGCTCACCATGACGGCTACCGTAGCCTTGGCATAACGCATGTTCGAAACTGGGAAATAGAATCACTAAAGTTTAGTATCTTGGATCGAATTATAGGTCACAAAGTCGATTGTAAAACTAGGCTATTCTATGTTGCCCGTTTGCACTTTCATCCCGATGTGTTGGTGAGATCATATACCGACCATGTGATAGCTGGGCCGATAGAGCTAAGGTTTTTATCGGATACAACGCCGAAACTCGTGCTAAAGCCCTATTCGATGGCTGATGGCTTCAACCGATTGCGGTCTGGGCATTGCCTGGAAATTACGTTTACGAATTACCTGCATACCATCGTAACCCACAATGAATGAGAATTTTATACCTGACTTTTTATTTCGAACCTGATCTTTGCGCTGGCTCATTTCGAAATACGCCGTTAGTGGAAGAACTAGCTAGCCAGCTTACATCAGGAGACCTGATTCACGTAGTTACGACGCAGCCGAACCGCTACCAGTCGTTTAAGCTGGCCGCTCCTGGCCATGAAGAAAGAGGAGGCAATCTAAGCTGCCGGGTGCGAATCGACCGCGTTGCCGTTCCGACTCATGCCAGTGGATATGTTGACCAGATGCGTTCGTTTCTGACTTATTATAGAACGGCTCATCGACTGACAAATGGGCAACAGTACGATTTGGTCGTTGCGTCTTCGTCACGATTGTTTACTGCTTTTCTGGGAGCGCGATTAGCACGCGGTAAATTCCTTCCCTTAGTCCTCGATATTCGGGATCTATTTCGCGAAACAATTCTGGAGATGGTTAGAAATCGTTGGGGCCAATTTTGGCGCTTCGGCCTGAATCTGGTCCTGAGCGTCGTTGAGCGTTATACGTTCAGCTATGCGAAGCACATGAACCTGGTTTCAGAAGGGTTTAGATCGTATTTTAATCCCTATCCACAGGCAACCTACAGTTATTTTACGAATGGGATTGACGATGAATTTCTTTCACTTACACCTTCGACAGGTCGGATTACTCTGGAAAAATTAATTCTTTATGCCGGTAACATTGGCGAAGGACAGGGGCTACATAAAATCATTCCACAGGCGGCCCGACTGTTGGGCGATGCCTATCGATTTATCGTCATTGGCGACGGCGGAGCAAAGGCTAAACTAGAGGCTGTTATTCAGATTGAGGGTGTTCTGAATGTCGAATTACGCAAACCTGTAGGCCGGAAAGAGTTACTGCGCGAGTACCAAAAGGCTGATTATCTGTTTGTTCATCTTAATGATCTTGATGCGTTTAAACGTGTTCTGCCCTCTAAATTATTTGAATACGGAGCCACCGATAAGCCGGTTATAGCTGGTGTAGCGGGCTATGCCGCCCAATTTGTGCTGGAATACATTGAAAACAGCATTCTGTTCGACCCCGGTAATGTGAATAAGCTGGTGACGCAACTGCGCGCGACGCCTTACCGAACGGCCTATCGCACTGCTTTTGTGGCCAGATTTCAGCGACGGGCAATCATGGCCGCTATGGCCAGACAGATTCTTAACGTTGTGCCTTCGGTTAATCATTCTGAAACGTCGGCCCTATGACTATTCTGCTGACAGGCGCTTCCGGTTTTCTGGGGAGCCGGATTCTGAAAGAACTTGAGCCTGATAACTCGGTAACGACACTGGGTCGGCAGCTTAGTGGTAGTCGCCATATTGTTTGCGATTTAGCAAAAGAAGCCCCTGATCTGATAGGCCATTCCTTCGATGTTGTCGTTAATGCTGCAGGCAAGGCCCATTCTGTACCACGCAATTCACAGGAGCTGGCCGATTATGAACGAGTGAACGTGCAGGGTACGGCCCGGTTACTGGCTTCACTAGAAAAATTACCGGTTTTGCCGCAATCGATCGTTCACATCAGTACTGTGCTGGTGTATGGACGCTCGGAGGGAAAGCACCTCAACGAACAGACATCACTCGATGCCAAGGATGCTTATGGCTACAGTAAGGTTAAGGCAGAAGCCGTCGTGCAGGCATGGGGGGTAAAGAATGGCGTTCGGGTAACAATTTTGCGGTTACCGCTC
Source organism: Spirosoma endbachense (assembly GCF_010233585.1). NCBI lineage: Bacteria > Pseudomonadati > Bacteroidota > Cytophagia > Cytophagales > Cytophagaceae > Spirosoma > Spirosoma endbachense. The sequence continues at coordinate 8,384,917 of NZ_CP045997.1, read as the reverse complement.
GTAGTAGCTGAACAGCCTACCGGTAATCTGGCTGCCATGCTGAAAGGCATACGTCGAGGCTATTATGTGCGGATCGGTGCTGGTTTAACCCGTCGGAGTATGGTTCGGGCCGACGATGTGGCTGCTGTTATCATTCGGGCTGCGTCGGTTTCTGGTATCTATAACCTTACCGATGGGCGGCATCCAAGTGTTCGTGAGCTCGAAGACGCCATTGCCCGTACCGTTGGCAGAAACCGTATTCCGTCGATTCCACTGAGCTTTTCCAAAGCGATTGCTTATGTCGGTGATGGTATAAACGCTCTTATTGGTCGCAGGTTTCCACTTGACTCCGCTGCTCTGCAAAAATTGACGGGCTCGCTAACTTTTTCGGATGAAGCCGCTCGCCAGCACCTGAACTGGAATCCACGCTCTGTCCTTGATAGCTTCAAATGACCCTCATTGGTTATGCGTTTCTGACTGCCTTGCTGGTTGCCAGCGAAGTGTCCTACCTGCGTTTAGCGCAGTATTTTGGCATTGTCGATAGGCCCAATGAGCGAAGCTCACATAGAGGTCAGACGACCATCAGGGGTGGAGGAGTTCTCTTCTGGATTGCGGCCTGGGGTGCGTTCGTCTTTACTTATTTTGACTTTCCTTACTTTTTTGCGGGACTGTCGTTGGTAGCCGCAATAAGTTTTCTGGATGATCTTCACTCGCTGGCAAATCGATACCGGATTAGTATGCACTTTATCGGGATTGGTTTGATGCTTTACCAGACAACTGGTTTCGACCTCGAATTCTGGATGATGGGAGTCCTATTGATAATTGGCGTTGGCATTCTGAACGCCTATAACTTCATGGATGGCATCAACGGTATCACTGCTTTTTATAGCCTTGTTACGGTTGGAACATTCTGGTATGCCTACCTACAGCACCTACCAGAAGGGGCTATAAACAACGCACTATTGCCATTTACTCTCGTTGCAGTGCTCATTTTCAGCTACTTCAATGCGCGATCCAGGGCCATCTGTTTTGCCGGGGACGTAGGTAGTGTATCCATCGCCTTTATTATCCTATATGCGTTAATTGTGTTTATTAAGGCTAGTCAGACCTATCTGCCAACCCTGTTTTTAGCTGTATATGGTATCGATAGTGTTCTGACAATTACGCACCGGCTCTATTTACGACACAATATTTTTCAGGCCCACCGACTTCATTTGTTCCAACTGCTTGTGCATAAAAAACACTGGTCTCACCTGCGCGTATCTGCTTTGTATGCCCTCGTACAACTAGGGATCAATGGGTTGGTTTTGGCTGCGCTCCACCGGCCTTTAGTCAATCAACTAACCCTAGCCGCTATCATTTTAAGCGTACTGGCCAGTATGTATGTCGTGGTGAAATCGCGATTGATGAAGGTAAATTTGGAGACAACAGAGCCGTGCCACGGTTCATCAATAAGCGATGGTTAACCGTGGCACGGCTCTGTTTCGTTTCCAAACAAAAGTCCTAAAAAGCCGAAGGGCCGATTTGCTAAAATCGGCCCTTCGACAATGATAAGTGAAGCAACGTTCAGATTACTTCACGCTCTTACCGATAGCGATCAGATTTTCAGGAGTTTGAAGCCCGATTACCTTTTTCAGTATTTTGCCATTGCTATCAATGAACAATAACGTTGGATAAGCTTCCAGTGGGTAAACCTGCGACAGAGCAGGCCCTTCCCCTTTTTCCATATCCATTTTTACGTTGATAAACTTGGCATTATAGACTTCACCCACCGCTTTTTTGGTAAATACATTCTTCTGAAGAAGCTTGCAGGGACCGCACCAGCTTGCATAGGCGTCCAGAAAAATTACTTTCTTTTCCGCTTTTGCCTTCTTAAGAATGTCTTTCCACGCAGCATCGGTAAACTGGATTCCCTCACTATCTTCTTTAGGGGCTGGTTTATGATCGCCAGCAGAAATGGCCTGTGTGGCTGAGTAGCTAAATCCGACGAATAGAATGGTTAATAACCAAATAACTTTTTTCATGCTCGGACCGGTACACCGGTGATTTTTGAGTTTCGGATGAATAACGCACCGGATGGGCATTTTCGTTTCTACCGGTGTTGAATAAGCAAATTAATACGCACTTTCTCAAAAGGCAAACAGTGTGCCATTTTCCTTATTCTTTCCGACCTTTGTACTCGTTTCAGCCATCATTGCTATGCCCGTTAAACAAGCTGAGTTCTTTGTCAGTAATTCTGATCCAGCCAAATGCCCTAAGCCCGACCGGCCCGAGTACGCTTTCATTGGCCGTTCTAATGTAGGGAAATCGTCACTGATTAATATGCTGACCGGCCGTTCATCGCTGGCTAAAATTTCAGGGAAACCGGGTAAGACCCAGTTGATCAATCACTTTGTGATCGACAATGAATGGTATCTGGTCGATTTGCCTGGCTACGGTTATGCGCAGGTAAGTAAAACTGAGCGCGAGAAATTTGCAGCTCTGATTGATGGCTATCTGACTAGCCGACCCAATTTACTGTGTATTTTTGTGCTGGTCGATTCTCGCATTGAGCCGCAAAAAATTGACCTCGATTTTATGTATAATCTGGGCGAGAAAGGATTGCCATTTGTGATTGTGTTTACCAAAACAGAAAAACTCGGTCCAACCAAGTTGCAGGCAACGCTGGATACCTATCGGGCTAAATTGCTGGAAACATGGGAAGAAGCTCCCCAGTTTTTTGTTACCTCTGCTGTTACGGCTGCCGGGCGTGAGGAAATCCTGTCCTTTATCAGGCCGCTGAACCAGGAGTATAGGAAATAGGTAAGGGAACTGGACTAACCAAATTAACTTCATCAATCCAGATTCTTAATTATCATTTAACCTAATTACCCACTAAAAAAGGCAATACGTCGGCCTAAACAGGCGTTACAATTTTACAAAGTATCTATGGAAGCATTAAAACAAATTGCCAACATTGCCGGTCAAAGCGGCCTTTTTCGGATTTTGAAACCTAGCCGAAATGGTGTTATTGTTGAATCGCTGGACGACAAGAAGGCTAAAACAATGATGGGCCCAACGGCTCGGGTGTCGGTTCTGAACGATATTTCGATTTACGTCGATACGGCCGATCAGTCGATTCCGCTTGCTGATGTGCTGTTGGCTGTCAATGATAAATATGGCGAAACACTGACCGTTGATCCAAAAGGATCACCCAGCGAACTAGCCGATTTTATGGCGTCGGTTGTGCCTGATTATGATCGCGAACGGGTTCGGCAGGCTGATATTAAAAAATTAATTGTGTGGTTCGGCATTCTGCGTCAATACGCGCCCGAAGTGTTCGAAAAACCAACTGACGAATCGGCAGAGGCATCTACAGAGGAAACGCCTGCCGAAGCATCGGCCGCCGAAACAGAAGAAGAAAAAGCATAATTGGGTTTATGTTTCTGGATGATTGCTTACGGAAAGCAGACATCTAAAAACATAAACTAATAAAAATCTCCATTTTCAGTGAGAACGGAAAAGCCGCGATGACCCTTGGTTTCGCGGCTTTTTAGTCGTTAGAGCCAATCCGAAAATTGGCTCTAATCATTAATCGACAGAACTTAGCTTCACCGTATTGGTTCGGCGAGCCTGTGTGAGTGGCATACTGAGGGTATTGATAAAAATATCGCCGGAAGCCAGCTTGCCCTGACTGATCAGCGTCTGTTTGATACCTTCTACAGTCTGATCGACCGTTAGCTCAGGGTTTGGCTCGTAAGGTAACACCTGAACACCCCAGTACAACCCGAGCGTGTTGCGTAGTTGCGGATCGTTGGAGAAGACAAACAAGTCAGCTTTAGGCCGGTGATGCGATAGCCGTACTGCTGTATAGCCCGAATTGGTAATCCCGATAACCGCTTTCGCCTTGGTGTCGCGTGCCAGACGGCAGGCACTCATAACGACGTTGTCATTAATGACATTTTCGCTCGGATGTTCATTAACGTAGGCGTGATACCGATAATAAATCTTGTCGGTTGTGTTTTCAACCTGCAAAATGGTATTGGCCATACTCTCGACCGCCAGAATCGGGTATTTACCAGAAGCTGTTTCGGCACTTAGCATCACGGCGTCGGCCCCATCGAGAACCGAATTGGCGATGTCATTGATTTCGGCGCGGGTTGGGCGGGGAGCATCGATCATACTTTCGAGCATCTGCGTAGCAACAATGACCGGTTTTGCGGCTTTGTTACACTTCTCAACCAGCATTTTCTGAATCATTGGTACTTCCTCGGCGGGTAGTTCGACGCCAAGGTCACCGCGTGCCACCATCAGGCCGTCAGTTGCTGCAATAATGGCATCGATGTTCTGAATGGCTTCAGGTTTTTCGATTTTGGCAATAACGCGGCAGTTTTTACCCTGAGATTTGATGTATTCTTTAATCTCGATAATTTCAGAGGCTTCACGAACAAAAGACAGCGCGATCCATTCGGCATTGTGTTCGAGGCCAAACTTAAGGTCTTCCCAGTCTTTGTCGGTTACGGCAGGCATTGATACCCGCGTATTGGGCAGGTTGACGCCTTTTTTAGACTTCATGGATCCACCATAAACAACTTCAGTGACTACGTCGGTGCCTTCGGTGCCAATTACCCGAACCTCCAGTTTGCCGTCGTCCATCAGAATACGCTCGCCCGCATGGACATCTTTGTACATGTCTTTGTAGGGAGTACTTACGCGCTCTGCTGTACCCAGTACATCATCGTTTGTAAATACCAGTCTGTTGCCAGGCAGAATCATGACGCCGTCTTTATTCTCGACGTTACCGATACGAATCTTCGGCCCCTGCAAATCCTGTAGTACGCAGAGGTTTAGGTTAAACTCCGCATTGATTTCACGGATACGGTTAAGTCTGATAAGGTGATCGTCGTGGGTACCGTGGGAAAAATTAAGCCGGAATACGTTTACACCGGCTTTGGCTAATGCCAACAATTGTTCTTTCGTTTCGGAAGCCGGGCCGATAGTGGCCACGATCTTGGTTTTCTTAGACATGAGGGACGGGAAAATTGGGCAAAAACGGCCAAGAGCCGGTGCAAAAATAACCGGCAGGGTTAATAAACAGTTGTGTTTACTGAAATTTTACGACTTATATCGAAACGGTTGCATCTGGGAATTGAGCAAAATAGCCAAAATGAGCCTGGCTACTAGCCCTTAAGACTTCCTGTGTTATGTGAAGATAAACTCTTCCGACTGAGTTTTAATGATGTGTTAAGCCAGGGCGATTTTGTAAATGATTTCCAGTGATTTTATCGTTTTTTCAATCTTCTTTTCCATTTACGAGTTTAGTTAAAATACCCGGTTTCAAGGGGTAGACAAGGATACATTGTTTTAATCTACTTTCTCTCCCGCTATGGCGAATAAGACCAGTGACCTCGACCAACTTAGTATTAATACGATCCGGCTGTTGTCGGTAGATGCTGTTCAAAAAGCTAATTCCGGCCATCCCGGATTACCGCTGGGTGCGGCACCGATGGCCTACGTGCTCTGGTCGCGCTTTTTGCGATTCAACCCTAAAGACCCGCATTGGCCCGATCGTGATCGGTTCGTGCTGTCGGCAGGTCATGGTTCGGCGCTACTTTATAGTCTCCTGCATCTCTATGGATACGACCTGTCGCTCGATGACCTGAAGAGTTTTCGGCAGCTCCATTCCAAAACACCCGGCCATCCCGAATCAAACCTGACGGCAGGGGTTGAAGTTACAACCGGGCCGTTGGGGCAGGGGTTTGCTAATGGAGTGGGTATGGCTATGGCCGAAGCTTTTCTGGCGGCTACCTACAACAAAGAGGAGCATACCGTAGTCGATCATTATACCTATTCGATCGTAAGTGATGGTGATCTGATGGAAGGAATTGCGTCGGAAGCGGCTTCGTTGGCAGGCCACCTTAAATTAGGAAAGTTGATTTATCTCTACGATGATAACCTGATTTCATTGGATGGGCCAACAAATCTGGCATTTACCGAAGATCGGATGGCTCGTTTTGATGCCTATGGCTGGCATACACAGCAGGTAGCTGATGGAAATGATCTGGAGGCCATTGAGGCAGCTATCCGGGAGGCTCAGGCCGAAACAGAGCGCCCATCGATCATTGCCGTCCGAACCATTATCGGGTATGGTAGCCCGCAGGAAGGCACCAGTAAAGTACACGGTAGTGCGCTGGGAGAGGAGAATGTCCGGAAAACCAAGGAGTTTTTCGGATGGGACCCTGATAAGACATTTGTTGTGCCCGAAGAGGTTGTCCCTCATTTGCTCGAACCCGGACAACAGGGCGCTACTTTACAGGCGGACTGGCAAAAACGATTTGACCAATACAACGCTCAGTTTTCTGCGGAAGCCGATAATTTCAGTCGGTCGTTTGCCGGTAAACTTCCTGAAAACTGGGATGCTGACCTACCCCAGTTCAAGCCTGAAGATGGCCCTCTGGCAACCCGGCAGGCATCGGGTAAGGCACTGATTGCGTTAAAACAGCGGGTGCCTTATTTAGTTGGAGGCTCGGCCGATCTGGCGTCGTCCAATGAAATGCCAACGAAAGGCGATGTTAGTTTTCAGCCTGGCCATTATGGAAATTCTAATATCTGGTTTGGCGTTCGCGAACACGCTATGGGAGCCGCGCTCAATGGTATGGCGCAACACGGTGGCGTGCACCCGTATGGGGGAACATTCCTGAACTTTTCTGACTACATGCGGGGAGCCATCCGCCTGACGGCTCTGGCCGAATCGTCGGTAACGTTCGTATTTACGCATGATAGTATCGGGTTAGGCGAGGATGGGCCTACACATCAGCCCGTTGAGCAATTTGTTTCCCTCCGAACCATTCCAAACACTATTGTTATCCGGCCGGCCGACGCCAATGAAACAACAGAAGCCTGGCGGGTAGCCATGACCCAGCCCAAAACACCGGTCTTGTTGATATTAGGCCGTCAAAAACTTCCAGTGCTGGACCAGAGCAAATATGGATCGGCACGTGGTCTGGAGAAAGGAGCTTACATTCTGAGCGAAGCCGAAGGATCTCCTCAATTGATTCTGATCGCTACGGGTTCCGAGGTTTCATTGGTACTGGATGCCCAGGCCGAACTAAGAAAGGAAGGTATTCAGACGCGGGTTGTTAGTATGCCTTCCTGGGAGTTGTTCGAAAAGCAGGACCGAACGTATCAACATGAGGTCTTGCCGCCTTCTATTCGGAAGCGACTGGCTGTTGAAGTTGGATCACCGATTGGCTGGCATAAATATGTAACAGACGAAGGGACAACAATCAGTATGAATCGCTTTGGATTATCTGGTCCCGGCGAGGAGGTGATGGCCTATTTCGGGTTTACAGTCGAAAATGTGGTTAAAAGAGCGAAATCGGTGTTGCAGGGACAACCGGAAGACATTGAAAAAAAAGAAATAGTGTCCTGATAAATACCATGCGTCCCTACGTTTCACGCAGAAGTTGCCGGATCTCGAGCCGACCTCTGCGTGGAACGTAGGGACGTAATAACTTGTAACTACGGACCCATATACGCTACTCGTACAACCAATTTTCAGATGACGCCCAGCTAAGACTGTACCAGCGACCGTAACGTAGTGCGTTCATACACAGATAGGTTCGCATCACGAACGCGCTCCATAATGGGCCGGATTTTGCAGGTTTCTTCATCTTCGCAGTCGTCGCAACGGACATAAAAGTTCAGGGAAACGCAGGGTGTGGGAGCAATTGGGCCGTCAATTATTCGAACGACCTGGGCCAGATTCACCCGTTCGGGTTCAACCCGGAGCAGATAGCCTCCTCCTTTCCCTTTCTGACTCTGAAGAATGCCATGATTTCGTAATTCCAGTAGAATGGCTTCCAGGAATTTTTTCGGAATACCTTCCTGAGCTGAAATGTAAGAAATCAGCACAGGACCATTTCCGAATTGTTCGGTTAGCACCTTGAGTGCCTTAATGGCATATTTTGCTTTCTTCGAGATCATTTTTACTTGTTCTTATTGGTGAATGGTAGTTTATTAGTCAATGGCGGTAGTGTTCTCTACGTCGATAAGCTGTTAATGGGCTAAGTCTGACCGGATTCTGGCAACTTCACCTACTCTACAATAAATATAGCTATTGGGCCTGCATACCATAAATCGGCTCTTTCATAGTCCCTAATCTGAGACTATGCTTCCTGCTAGTTGTTTCAATTGGCTAGACAGCAGCATTTCCTTCAGGGACCTGTTTCAGTTGCAAAGAACGATTAATAAATTAATACTTCCTACTTAACCTATAGATATTATTCAATTTGAAATCAGGTTAAATTTTATACGCAGGACCAGCTTATCCAGGTATAAGCTAGGAAAGACGACAAAAGGTAAATCTACCGCAGCAATGGCTAATTCTGCTACTAGTTAAAATTTGACGCTACAGGCTAATCTGGTAAAATAGTGTCCTACATGGCTACTATTGCTGGCATTGCAATACTGTTTTCTGCCAAAAAAGCAGTCAATGTGGTGTCGGTTTCTTCAAACCGACACCATGACGCCGGTTCGCCGTGGCGTTTCTCAAAACCGCTTCATTCACACCAATCAACCTGGCCTACTGCCAATACCGGCTAAATGGAGTCAATGTGGCTAGTCAGCTGAACAATTTTACGGATCGAATCACCTACCAGTACTATGAAAAGTCTAATTGGAAGAGAAAGCACTTTGTGGTATACCTATGGGTTCGTGCTGACTACGAAACTGAGCGAGTCCTTTAATTTTTCCACCCGGTAAACTATTAAGCTGCCGAACCACCGGAGTAACACGACGACGACTTACAGGAAGCCAGATATCGGCAACCAGCACATCCGCCGAGCGATCATTGTTCCGGCGAACCTGTACAATGTGAGTCGGGTTTACGGCCAGGCTCTTACTCAGGCGAATAAAGCCAGGCAGCATATTGACACATTTTTTGAGCGTGGTGGAGTTCAGCTCTGGTGATGCGTCAGTCAGAAATATACGAGTGTAGTTTCCCCAACCCATTAAATATAAAATGCGGCAGGTGTTGATACTCAACTTACTAAATTTCATGTAAATTTTGTGGCGATATGGTAACTATTAGTGATGTTATAAAGATATGAGTAAATTTAAAAAATAATAAAATAAGGCAACCCTACATGAGAAGCCTTATTAACTAAATGTTGAAAAGAAAAGTCAAGGGTATATACGTGAGCGATTGCCAAATGGATTTTTGGAAATGTGTTGTACTAATAAAATCGACAGGGCAATCGCTAAAGTGATTTTCGTACGATAAGCTGAAACGGGTTTTCGATGTGTTCTACACTGGTATTGAGTACTAATTGAGCTGCTGTGCGACCCATTTGGGCAAAATCAGTAGACATTACCGTAATGCCTTCCAGCAGGAATTCTTTCAGCGGGGTTTCATTATAGGACAAAATACCAACCTCCTGTCCAACGATATACGTTGTCATCTTGATTTTCTTGATAAGTTCAACAAGATCATCTTCCATTAGATTAATATAAGCTTGTTGCGGATAGATTACTTCCTGCTGAATATTATCAATCACACGAGTGTTAAAATTATGCTCGTAGCAAAACTTATAAAAGCCATTTAGAATTGCTTTCGGGTGATAGGTATACGAGGGAAAGAGAATACAAAGTGTTGTGTATTTTTTTAACAAAGGGAGCGCATCCGTAAGGGCCTGGTAGAGGTCTTTTTCAAAGTTCTGAAATACGGCAGCATACTTTCCGGATACCCCTTCCAGAAGCTTATCCAGAAGGATCAGCTTATGTTTGGGTAAGCTATTAATCAGCTCATTTGCTTTTTCACCCCCTTCATAAAAGTGGCCAATGATCACATAATGAGTATGGTTACGGGCCTGACGCTCAATCAGATCCCGAAATAGTCTGAAATCATTGTTATAGATAAAGAAATCGATCGCTACGCCAGGCCCCAGTAGTTCAACAAATGAGTCGTAAATGATTTTTTTGTGAGCACTCAGTTTGTTGAAGAGTAAAAATATTTTCAGGTTCTGGCCAGTCTTGGTATAGTTTATGTAAAATCCTTTTCCTCGAACGGCCTCGATAATTTCTTTTTCCTTAAGGAGCTCGTAGGCTCGCTCAATGGTTCCTTTGGCCACATCGAATTCGGCACATAACTCATGAATGGACGGCAATTTGTCGCCTGGAATTATATCCCGATTTTCAATACCCTCTACAATTGAATTATAAATCTGCTGATACTTAGGGGTATTCGAATAGTCGTTGATTTTAATATGTCGGAGCATGTTGGATTAATTTAGACCGAACTAGTAGCAGCATCGAACTGGCTGACTAAATTCATTATAGCAAGGCTACCAGCAAAAGCGCAGTCCATAGTAACAGGCAATCTGGATAATAAATAATTCCAGAAGAAACGTTAGACGAATTTCTCTATAAAAAGGTCGTTTTCCCGAATCCTACTACCCGGATTCAGAATGTTTATGCGGTTAAGCTACGAATGAACAATTGATTGAGCTGATAAAATAGCATATGTAAACTAGATGTTGGTTAATCTATTTTTTCGATCGAATATACTTTAGAAAATCAGATAACGGTGGCCTCGCTCACAGAAGAGAGAGCTAGAAGGATATCAATTGGGTTGGCTTGCCTGTCACACTTTTTCAGGCTTTCGATAATGGGCAAGCCAGTCTCGGGAAATAATTACTACAAAAGCTATAGGAAATGATCTATGGAGCCACTCAGCCTACTTTTTGGCCTTGTCTACCGGGCAGAATTAATGAATGGTGGCCAATGGGAAATGTAGATTAATTTATTTAAATAATTATGAAAGTGGGTAAGTATGGGAAAGTTGGCGGCATTGAGATGGTAATATTTGGCCATTGAATTGGTTTTTTGAAAGCCAGTTCAGCTAGTTCTTTAATCCTAATCTCTTTTGTTAATCTCATGAAAAGACTCTATCAATTAGCAGTGCTAGGTCTGATAACGAGCAGTTATTCAGGCTACGCACAGGAGGTAATAGTACAGAAAAGTAATGCGGTCAAAAATGGGCATCTGATCGCCAGGAATGTTACAATGAAAGATAGGTCACACACAGTTACTGCCTTGGCAGATGTAACCGTGTCGGGGAAGGTGATCGACGAGAAAGGGGATGGGCTGCCGGGCGTAAGTGTCATTGTTAAAGGAACGACCCAGGGAACCAACACCGATGGTACGGGAAGTTTTAAAATTGTAGTGCCAAATACCAATGCAACGCTGGTTTTTAGTTTTGTGGGCTATGCGCGTAAAGAGGTAGTTGTGGGTAACCAAACAACAGTGAGTGTTACGCTGTCTCCCGACGACCAAACCCTGAACGAAGTGGTGGTTGTAGGTTATGGTAGCCAGTTGAAAAAGGAAATAACCGGTGCTGTTCAAACGGTAAGTGCAGCAGAGATTAAAGATTTACCTGTTTCGCAGATTGGCCAGAAATTACAGGGTCGTCTGGCAGGTGTGCAAATCAACCAGGCTACTGGTAAGCCTGGTCAGGGTATTAGTATCCGTATTCGGGGTCAGGTATCGGTTTCGGCTGGTAGTGACCCACTTTACGTAGTCGATGGTTTTCCGATAACGGGGAACATTGCCCAGCTTAACCCCGATGAGATTGAAGATCTTTCGGTTTTGAAAGATGCTGCTTCTACGTCGCTGTACGGTTCTCGGGCGGCCAACGGTGTTGTTCTGATTACCACCAAAAAAGGGAAACCTGGCCAGACAAACGTTAGCTTCAGCGCGTATGCGGGGGTACAGAAGGTACCTATGAGAGGTCGTGTGAAAATGCTGAACGCTGTTGAGTTCGCTCAGTTCAAGAAAGACTTCTACGAAGACCAGTTGCAGCCCGTACCAGCCGAGTTCCAGAATCCCGCTCAGTATGAAGGGAAAAATAATGACTGGTATGATGCGTTACTGCGGCAGGCACCCATTCAGAGCTATAACCTGAGTGTTTCTAATAATACCGGCAAGGCCAATACGTCGTTGGTTGCGGGTATCTTCAACCAGGATGGGGTGGTGCTGAACAACAAATACAAACGGTACTCGCTGCGCCTGAACTCAAATTATAACCTGTCGGATAAGGTAACGGTTGGCTTTAACGTAGCACCTTCGTACGTGTACGACAATACGCCCCGGACCGATGGTGACCGCGGAACCGGGATTCTGTTCAACGCGCTGCACACATGGCCGGTAATGCCCATTTACGATGCCAATGGTGAGCTAACCAAATTCAACCAGTTTCCGGCTAGTACAGGTAATATTTTTCAGTATCCTAACTGGCTGCGTGCCGCTAAAGAGCTGATCAATGAAACCAAGAACACAAACCTACTGGCGAATGCCTATGTGCAATACCGACCGATCACTGGGTTAACCCTCCGGTCGACGATGAACATCGAATACCAAAACTCTAAATTCTTTTTCTTCAACCCGTCGACGGCTACCAGCGCTATTAACGTGCCGATCCCAACTACGGCTGTTTCGATTCGGCAGAGTCTGGAAAACACATCCTGGCTAAACGAAAACCTGGCGACCTATACCCGCAGCTTTAACGATCATAACTTCGAGTTGCTGGCTGGTTTCACCAATCAGTGGTACCGTCAGGAATTCAGCCGTATTCAGGCCAATACATACGCCGATGATCGGTTACCAACGATCCAGGGAGCACTTAATATAGACCGGAGTGGTAACCCTAACGCTACAAGAAACGATGTAAACCAATGGGCTCTGACCTCTTATCTGTCTCGCCTGACGTATAACTACAAAGGCAAATATCTGTTTACAGCGGCTGTTCGGACAGATGGCTCGTCCCGCTTCGGCGCGAATAATCAGTTTGGTACGTTCCCGTCGGCTTCGGTAGGCTGGGTAATGTCGGATGAAGATTTTCTGAAGCCAATCCAACAGATTTCGTTTGCCAAAATTCGGGCTAGTTATGGCGTAATCGGTAATAATAACATCGGTAACTACACATCGTATGCCTTAGTTAACAATACGACAAATGCAGTATTTGGTAGCACAGTTGCTACGGGGGCCGTCGTTACGTCGTTGGCTAACCCTAATTTAGGATGGGAAACAACCAGGCAGTTTGATATAGGGCTTGATCTGGGATTACTGAACGACCGTATCCAGTTCATCTACGATTTTTATACGAAACGTACGACGAACCTGCTCTACGCCGTACAGGTTCCGCAGGAATCGGGCTTTACAAACTTCAATGACAACATTGGCGAAATTAAGTTCTGGGGCCATGAATTCTCGCTGACAACCAAGAACACAACGGGTAAACTGAAATGGACAACCAACGCCAACATCTCATTTAACCGCAATCTGGTTGTTTCGCTGGCTCCGGGTATCGACCGGGTATATGGTGGTACAGGTTTCCACATTACGCAGGTCGGTAAGCCCTTCGGCCAATTCTATGGTTTGGTGAAAGAAGGGTATTATAAGAATGCTGAAGAACTCAAGAGTTCACCTGTCATTCCAGGACGTTCGGCTATCGGCACCATCAAGTTTAAGGACATAAATGGCGATGGTGTTATCACGAACGGTGGCGATGCCGACGACCGGACCATCCTTGGAAGCCCATTCCCGAAATTCACCTACGGGATTACCAATGACTTGAAATACGGCAATTTCGATTTCTCGATTACGGGTTCCGGCTCCTACGGAAATCAGTTGTGGGTTCGCCACTTATACAGCACCGCGAACCTGGATGGCGTATTTAACATGGTAGAAGGTGTTAAAGACCGCTTCCGTGTTCAAAATACCATGGTTAACATTAACGGTACTCTTACCGGTGTAGCGACCAATGTTATTACTCAGGGAGCAGGTCAGTTCGGTGCAACGAACAATGGCGGGAACTTCACGGGTATTGAGCGTGACTGGCATAGTTCGCAATTCCTGGCTGATGCATCATTTTTCACCATCAAAAACATAACACTGGGCTATAATATAGGGGCGGTCAATAAGCTCTTCAAATCAGCCCGTGTATATGCGTCGGCTCAACAGGTCTATATATTCACGAAATACTGGGGTGGTCCAAATCCAGAAACCAGTGGAAACGGTGCGGGTGATGGTCCAGGCGACAACTTGAGCCAGGGCGTTGATTTCTCGAACTACCCAGTTCCACGCACGTTCACGCTAGGCGTTAACCTGAATTTCTAAATCAGACCAGCATTTCAAAATCATATTTTCAACATTCTTATTTTATATATAGAATGAAAACAAAACTTATTGCGACCTGGCTTTTAGGAATTGCCCTAACCGGTTGCCAGAAAGATTTTCTGACTGTAATACCCGAAACGGCGTTGAGTTCGGCTACATTCTTCAAAACCGAAGCCGATTTTCAGCAGGCTGTCAATGGGGCTTATGTACCTTTTCGGCAGATGTATAACGAACGGGCCTGGGTTCTGGAGGAGATGCACTCCGACAATACGTATTATGCTCGTAACACGCTCTATGGGGCTGTTGACCCGACAGAAAACGTGGCTGATTTTGCTGTTCCAACGGCTAATGGTGTTACCGCCAATGATAACGTGCTGGTGCAGTATCGGTTAAATTATGTGATTATTGCCCGCGCTAATCAAATTTTAGCGCTCATTGATGGTGCCGGAATAACGTTCAGTACGCCCGCTAACAAAGACAATTTGAAGGGCCAGGCGCTGTTTCTTAGAGCATTTGCCTACTTCGATCTGATTCGGTTATTTGGTAAAGTACCACTGCATTTAGTCCCCATTACGGGTCGGGAAGATGCCGCCTTACCACTTTCGACAGCGGAACAAGTCTATGCTCAGATTGAAAAAGACGCTACGGATGCCAGTAAGCTTCTGCTGAATAAAGCAAAGCAGGAAGCTGGTCGGGCTACGTCGGGGGCTGCTAAAACGCTATTGGCGAATCTCTATCTGACGCAGAAAAAATGGGCTCAGGTTGAACCGCTGATGAAAGACGTAGTAACCAACGATGGCTATACGCTGATGCCTGATTACAACAACGCCTTTGCATTTACCAGCACGAACAAGAACAATCAGGAGTCAGTGTTTGAGGTCCAGTACATGGAAGGCTCGGCCGGCTATAACGGTAACCAGATTTACCGCTTTCTGCCGTCTCCCATAAGTGCAGCGGAGATCGCGCCAATTACCGGTACATCGAACCCGCAGCCTACGTCTCAGGAGAGTAATAACATTCCGACCCCGGATCTGATTGCGGCCTACGAACCCGGCGATAAGCGGAAAGATATTTCCATCGGAACCGTTGTATTAAACGGTAGCCTACGAGCCGAGAAGACCTATCCGTATATCAAAAAATACGCCCGGACCCACTCGCTGCACAACAATACTGGTCAGAACTGGCCCGTTTATCGTTATGCTGAAGTGCTGCTGTTTTTGGCGGAGTCGTTAAATGAGCAGGGTAAAGCAGGTGAAGCTGCTACTTATATAAACCAGGTGCGTACCCGTGCAGGTTTGGCTGCTACAAAGGCAACATCTCAGGCCGACATGCGGGAAGCTATTTTCAAAGAACGTCGCGTTGAGCTGGCCTTCGAAAACAAACGCTGGTTCGACTTGACCAGAACGGGCCGCGTGAAGGAAATCATTGGTGCATATGGTGCGAAGGTAAAAGCTAATCCGGCAGCCTATTATTTCCCGGCTGGCGCGGTTCCTCCCCCGAATGCATTCACTGTCCTGGATGATTATTATGGACTGCCTGCTGTTGAGGCTGCTCTGACGCCCAATTTCTGATGACTTACCTGTCGGGGTGTCGGGTGTCAAAGCCCGACACCCCGATATATAAAAGAGTGAACGAACAGAATTGCATGAAGCGAAGCATGATTAAAAACCAGCCATAGCCGTAAGGTGACTGGCGAATTGTTACAACTTGAACAAGTGAAAGCCACTCGTACTGGCTCGGCGAAATCAACGACATTATCAATCATCTCGGTTCTGCCATCGTCGGCGAAACGAATGATTATCTGGTAGACGAGTAGATACCGACACGGCTGCAGAAACCATGAAAGTGGAAAACTGGACGATCACAACTAAAGAAAAAACTGTTTCCATGCGACCAGTTCGTATCCTGAGTATTCGCCAGCTAAATCAGTAGAATATGCCAAAATATTGCCTCTTATTAACTGACAACAGCAAATGTGGTATAGGTTGAGTCTAAGTCGACAGGCATCAACAATATCCATTAAACCTTTATCTACGAATTACTATGTTTTCTCAATTCAACGTGGCCAAACTCGGATTAGCGGTTGCGGCAATCATTCTGGTCGGTGTATCCTGGATTAGCTTACGCTACCCGGAAACGAACAGACAGGGTGCTGAGAACCCTAAAGTTGACAAGCTAAAATTACAACCTGGCTTCAAAGCCGAGCATATCTACAGCCCTTCTGAAAATAAGCAGGGATCGTGGGTGTCGATGACCTTCGACGACAAAGGGCGGATGATTACATCTGACCAATACGGTGGGCTTTTTCGCATCACAATCCCCGCTATCGGTTCTGGCTCAACCCAACCCAGCATTGAAAAGCTCGTTATTAGTAAAGACACGAGTATTGGAATGGGTTACGCACAGGGCTTATTATACGCGTTCAATAGTTTGTATGTCATGGTGAATAACCGACCTAACAAACAATTCCCCAAGACTAGTGGCTTATACCGATTGCAGGATACCGACGGCGATGATCAGTTTGACAAGGTATCGATGCTGAAAGAACTTAAGGGTGAAGGTGAGCACGGGCCGCACAGTGTCGTGCTATCGCCTGATAAAAAATCCATTTATGTGATCAGCGGTAACCATACAGATGTACCGCCAATGGACGCTTATCGACTCCCCTCTAATTGGAAAGAAGACAACCTGTTCCCGCTCATTAAAGATCCTCGCGGACACGCCAACGACCGAATGGCACCTGGTGGTTGGGTTGCCAATATTGACCCGGAAGGAAAACGGTGGGAGTTGATCGGTGCAGGCTTCCGGAATGCGTTTGACGTTGCGTTCAACGAAGCGGGCGATATGTTCACGTATGATTCGGATATGGAATGGGATTTTGGCTTGCCCTGGTACCGTCCCACGCGTATCTGCCATGTGACAAGTGGTGCTGAATTCGGCTGGCGCACAGGTAACAGCAAATGGTTACCTGGTAATCCGGATAATCTACCCGCCTTGCTCAACATTGGTCAGGGGTCGCCTACCAACGTGCTATACGGCCAGAACGCCAAATTTCCGCAAAAATACCGTCAATCTCTTTTTGCTTTCGACTGGAGTTTTGGCATTATTTACTCCATTCATCTGAAGCCTAAAGGGTCTACTTATGAAGGTGAACGCGAAGAGTTTATTTCGGGCTCTCCACTTCCGCTAACCGATGGTGCCATCGGGCCCGACGGTGCCCTTTATTTCCTGACGGGTGGCCGCCGATTAGAATCTGACTTATACCGGGTTTATTACGCAGGTACTGAATCGACTACTCCTCCGACCCCGGTTCTGACGGCCGAGCATAATCTTAGAACCAGTCTGGAAAAATACCACGGGGAGCCTAATGCGGCTGCCATTGCAGCTGCATGGCCTAATCTGAACCATTCGGATCGGTTTATACGGTATGCGGCCCGGATTGCTGTCGAGCACCAGCCAGTTGCCCAATGGCAGGAAAAAGCGTTAGTCGAAACCGATCCACAGCGTTCCATACAGGCTATCGTTGCCCTTGCCCGTCAGGGTAGTGCCGATGTAAAAAGTAAGGCAATTAATTCGCTACTAAAAATTAACTTCAGCCAATTGCCTGAATCGCAGCAGTTTGACTTGTTACGCGCCTTTGAGCTGATTTTCCTGCGAATGGGAGCACCAGAAGCGGCAGACAAAGACAAAATTGTTGCCTACCTGAATCCGAAGTATCCGGCCAAAACTGCGTTGCTCAATCGGGGACTAAGCAAAGTGCTTATTTATCTGGAAGCGCCCAATGTAGTTAATAAGACATTGGCCTTAATGGATCTAAAAGATGAACCAGGCAGTAAAAACCTTGATCTGGAACCAGCTACAGCCTCGTCGGATCTGATCTTGCGTAACCCTCAGTATGGAATGGACATCGCCAAAATGCTGGCGAAAGTACCACCGCTTCAGCAAACCTATTATGCGGTGATGCTAAGCCGGGAAGACGCTGGCTGGACGCCCGAACTTCGTACGAAATATTTTAGCTGGTTTGGCAATGCATTTAAATATGAAGGTGGCCGGAGTTACGTCGGCTTTATTGACAGAGCCCGAAAACTAGCCCTGAATCACGTTCCTAAAGATCAGTTCGATAAATTTAACAAACTATCCGGGGCCGATATTTTGACCAGTTCAGGCAACGATATCGTTAAGACCGATTATTCACCTAAAGGGCCAGGTCGGCGCTGGATGCTGGATAGAGCGGTGGCAATAGTCGATAGCATGGGTGCCCTGAAAACGATGCCTAATTTTGATACGGGTAAGAAAATATATTCGGCAATTCTATGCAGCAGTTGCCACAGTATGCAGGGATCGGGTGGAGACATCGGTCCTGATCTGACACAACTCGGAACTCGATTCTCGAATAAGGATATTCTGGAGGCCATCATTGAGCCAAGCAAAACCGTCTCGGATCAGTATGCATCGAGCATCTTTTATTTGAAAAATGGACAGTCTGTTGTAGGACGGTTGGTTAATGAGGATAAGGTCAATTATTCGATTTCCCAGAACCCGTTTGCGCCGGACCAACTCCGGAAAATTCCAAAGAAAGACGTAACCTCGAAGCGCTATTCTCAGGAGTCGATTATGTATCCAGGTCTTATTAACAGCCTGAATCCTAACGAACTAGCCGACCTGATGGCTTATCTGAAATCTGGAGGTAAACAGGATAGTGAGATCTATAAAAGCACTCAGGGAACCTCGAAAGGGAAATAAATTTAGGTGCCAAAACGCATGATTACTATGTCGATAACAAAGTTCAAGCTTACTCACGTTGGACTAGTACTGGCTATATTACTGGCTGGTACTAGTGAAATCTCCTGGGGACAATCGAAAAAACAGAAGTCTGGTAAAGATGGCTTTGTCCAGATATTTGACGGTAAATCGCTGAAAGGCTGGGACGGTGATCCGAATTACTGGCGGGTTGAAGATGGCTGTTTGACGGGTGAGATAACCCCCGATAAACTCCTGAAAACCAATTCGTTCATCATCTGGCGGGGTGGCGAACCCGGCGACTTTGAGTTTACGGGTGAGTTTAAGATCACAGAAGCAGGAAACTCTGGGATCAACTATCGGAGTGATCAGTTAACGGATGTGCCGTTTGCGCTCAGAGGGTATCAGGCCGATATCGATGGGAAGATGCGCTATACCGGTCAGAATTATGAGGAGCGGAAACGGACAACACTGGCCTATCGTGGTCAGAAAACAACCATCGGAACCTACGCGGGTGAAAACACGCCGGAGGCCATACGAGCCAACGTGAAAAGTAATGCCTGGAATGGGTTGAATGTAACCGGTTCGCTGGGTAGCTCCGACTCGCTTAAGACTTTTATAAAAAGCGAAGACTGGAATACCTTTCATTTAGTTATTAAGGGTAATCGCTTACAGCACTATATCAATGATGTGTTGATGAGTGAGGTAACGGATGATGACACCGTTAATCGAAAAGCGAAAGGATTACTTGGCGTGCAGGTACACGTAGGACCACCCATGAAGGTGCAATACCGAAACCTGATGCTGAAACAACTGTAGATAGTAAACCGCCAACTTCCCGAAACAATTGACCTGTTTCGGGAAGTTTTGACATAAGCTTATTTTGACACTACAACCCTGGCATAATAAAATAGGGAATCCGGCCCAGTTGGGTGGTATTGAAACCGCGGTACTGGATAATGGGGCCGGAAGAGGTACCCGCATTGCCTGGATCAATACCGGAACGGGGCTGCGCTATAAAGTGGTCATTGACCGGGCAATGGATATTGCCGATGCATTCTACAACCAGCACAGCCTGGCCTGGCTAAGTCATTCCGGCATCACCCGGCCCGAACCGTTCTCGGATCGGGGAATCGATTGGCTCCGGACCTTTAATGGCGGTCTGCTGACAACCTGCGGACTGACGCATGTGGGTGGACCTGAGCAGGATTCGTATGGTGAGCGTGGTTTGCATGGGCATATCAGCAATATTCCGGCAGAGATTGAATCCATAATTCAGCCTGATCCAGCTACGGGACGGCTTGAAATGAGCATTACGGGTCGGATAACGGAAACCAGAGTATTTGGTCCTAGCCTGGAACTAAGGCGAACTATATCGGGTACCCTCGGCCAGCCTTCCATTCGAATTCATGATGAAGTGATCAATCGGGCCAATACACCGGCTCCGCATATGCTGCTTTATCATGTTAATTTTGGGTGGCCTTTAGTCGATGAGGGAGCGGATATTATCTGGAAGGGCAACTGGCAAACCCGTGAAGGTGGTATCAATGGCGAGATTTTTCGGGAAGGTAATGATTTTCGGAAGTGTCCGGCTCCGCTGGAAACCCATCGAGGTACTGGTGAAGCCGTTGCGATAATCGATATCGTTGCTGATGAATCGGGTCGGTGTAGTGCCGGATTGTATAACGCCAAACTGGGGGTAGCGCTGGCCTTACGCTTTCGGAAGGAGCAACTTCCCTGGTTAACCAATTGGCAGCATTGGGGAGCAGGTGAGTATGTCACGGGCATCGAACCGGGCACTCATCCACCCATTGGTCAGGCCAAAGCCAGAGAAGAGGGCTCTCTGCTGTTTATCGCGCTGGGCGAACGCCGGGTCTACGATCTGGAGATCGAGGTGTTGACCGACCAAACGGCAATTAGTGACTTTGTGAGCAATTAGTAAAAGTCGAGTAACAATAAATCTGTATGCAAACAACCGAAAAAGTAACCGTAGCTGAAAAAGCTTTAGAACAGGGGAAAGGAATTTTGCGGCTAACGCCAACTTGGGTTCCGCGTTCATTCTGCGTACCAGGAAGACGCATAAAACTACATCCAGATGATTATTATGTGCTGGGTGGAGAGCGTGGCGGTATTGATGAGCGCTGGTTCTCATCGACTACACCCGCTAAAAACGGCCCATTGACAGGTGAAAATGAGGGACTGAGTCACATCGTTTTTCAGGACGAAGACGGAACCGAAACGCTGTTTTTGCTTAAAGATGCCGTTGACGAATTAAAGGGAGAACTGATCGGCGACCGCTTATGGAATGAGTATGGTGCCTGGCCGATGTACTCCAAGTTTTTCGACAATATGGGGCCATTGCCTCACCATCTTCATCACAACGACGAACAGGCCGCGCTGATCGGGCAACTGGGCAAACCCGAAGCCTATTATTTCCCCCCTCAGGTTAATAACCACGGTGGTGATTTCCCGTATACCTTTATTGGTATTGCGCCGGGCACTACGAAAGAGCAGATAAAAGAATGCCTGCAAAACTTCACCAAAGGCGATAACAAGATCACAAATTATTCGTCAGCCTATCGGCTCGAACCCGGAACAGGCTGGGATGTTCCTCCTGGACTGCTTCACGCGCCGGGAAGCCTATGTACTTACGAACCACAGAAAGCGTCTGACGTATTTGCTATGTATCAGTCGCTGGTTAACGAAGCCATTATTCCGGAAGAGTTGCTGTGGAATGGTACACCCAAAGACCGGATCGGCGATTACGATCAACTGATGGAAGCCATCGATTGGGACCTGAATACCGATCCGCAAATGATGGCCAATCGGTTTATGAGCCCAAAGCCGGTTAGCGATGTCGACGAAATGAAGGCTAAGGGGTATAGTGAAGTCTGGGTTTGCTACAAATCGGATGCGTTTAGTGCAAAAGAACTCACCGTTTTACCGGGAGCGACCGTAACCATCAAAGATAGTGCGGCCTATGGTCTGATCATGATGCAGGGACATGGTAAATTAGGGGTCTGGAATGTGGAAACACCCGCTCTGATCCGGTACGGACAATTGACCAACGATGAGTTTTTTGTGAGCGAAAAAGCAGCACTGGAAGGTGTAACGATTGTGAACCACTCAACCACCGATCCAATTGTCATGCTCAAGCACTTCGGCCCGTCTAACCCAGATCTGACGTTATAGGGAGTTTTCAGTTTTCGGTTTATAGTTTTCAGTTTGAGCCCGGATCGTTACTCCGCAAACTGAAAACTGAAAAAAATTAAATCTTAAATTTTCCCTTTTCATGAACGAGAATAACTATCCTAAACTCCACAATGCCATGTGGCCGGGAGTAGTTGGCAAAGGCCCCGGCTCCGAACCCATTATTGCTTTCGATACCATGCTGGAAAAGACCGCTGCCGCTGAGGTAGATGGAGTCAAATTCGATGGCGTCGATCTGGCTCTTTTCGAACATCTCGACATCAATATGTCGGACGACGACATAAAACGATTAGCCGATAAAGTTGGTGGCTATGATCTGAAAATTGGCTCGCTGGTTGCACCCATTTGGGGTGGCCCCGCCATGGGGTCCAAAGAAGAGCGCGCCCAGTTTGTTGAGATGGTGCGGAAATCATGCCATATTGGTCAGAAGCTTAGCGAAATTGGCATTCGGCCCAGTGGGGTTGTTCGCATCGATTCGGCCAGTTCGCCAACGGCCTGGGATGCTGATCCAGTCGGAAATTCTAAATTGATCGTACAAACCTTTCAGGAAGCCTGCGATGTAGCTGCTGAATACGGCGAGAAACTGGCTGCCGAGGGCGAAATTTGCTGGGGCGGTATGCACAGCTGGAAAACCATGCTCGAAACGCTGGAAGCCGTTGATCGCCCGAATATGGGTTTCCAGGCCGATATGGCCCATACCTTGTTATACACGATGGGATATAACCGGGAACAGGATCGCATCCTTCCCGAAAACTTCGATTGGAGCGATCGGAAAACGCTGAATGATGCGCTGAAGACCCTAACGAAAGCATTACGCCCCTGGACAATCGATTTCCATGTTGCCCAGAATGATGGAACCGTATTCGGTTCCGGTTCCCACGATAAAACAGGCCGCCACTGCCAGGCACTGGACCCAAATGGTAAACTCGACGTTGCCCATGATGCAGGCTACTGGCTGCGGGATGAAAACGGTCAGCTTACCAAAGCATTCAAGCATATTTGCTGGGATGGTTGTATGTTCCCGAATGAGGTAATGATGCGCCCACAAACGTGGAACGATATTCTGGCTACCATGATAAAAGTCCGGCAGTTACACGGCTGGTACGAAGCATAAACTAAGTTTTCACGGGCTGCCCGTGCGTTTTCAACTACAGTCTTCAGTGATTGACGCATCGAATCCGGTGCGTTGATCCTGACAGGAGATCGTATTGAAAATTGAAAACTGAAACCTATCTTAAAAATGGCAAACAAAAAAGAATTACGCATTGGCTTAATTGGAACTGGTTTTATGGGCCGGACTCATTCCAATGGATATAATCGTGTACCTAATTTTTTCCCTGAACTGGCTTACACGCCCGTCTTGAAAACGGTTTGTTCACGCAATGCAGAAAAAGTGCAGGCTTTTGCTGATCAGTGGGGCTACGAATCCGTCGAAACCGACTGGAAAGCCGTCATTGCCCGCGACGATATCGATGCGGTTGATATTTGTACGCCAAATGACACCCACGCTGAAATTGCCATTGCGGCTGCCAAGGCAGGGAAAATGATTCTCTGCGAAAAACCGATTGCCCGCAATGTTGCTGAAGGCCAGCAAATGGTCGATGCGGCAGAAGAAGCAGGGGTTGTTACAACCGTTTGGTACAACTACCGACGTATTCCGGCGGTTACACTGGCCAAGCAAATTGTCGATTCCGGTAAACTGGGTAAAATCTTCCATTACCGGGCTAACTTTCTTCAGGACTGGACCATTAGTGCAGACGTACCACAGGGCGGTACCGGCACCTGGCGTATGGATGCCGAGGCTGCTGGTTCGGGTGTAACCGGCGATCTGCTGGCTCACTGTATCGATACGGCCATGTGGCTTAATGGCGGAATCAAGGATGTGTCGGCCGTTACGGAAACCTTCGTTAAAGAACGGATGCACCAGCTGACCGGTAAAATGCAGTCCGTCGGTATCGACGATGCCTGTATTTTCCATTGTCATTTTGAAAACGGCTCACTGGGCCTTTTCGAATCGACCCGTTATGCTCGTGGACATAAAGCTTTATACACCTTCGAAATAAATGGTGAAAATGCGTCCATCCGTTGGGATTTACACGATCTGAACCGGCTGGAGTATTATGATTATGCCGACGATTCGATTGTGCGCGGCTGGCGGTCCATTCACGTTACCGATGGCGACCAACCCTACATGAGCAAATGGTGGGTTCCCGGATTAGGTATTGGTTACGAGCATAGCTTTATCCACCAGGTAGCCGACTTCCTCAAAAGTCTGGAAACGGGCGAACCCTGCGCGCCAACGTTCAAAGATGCACTGGAAACGCAGAAAGTTTGCGAGGCCGTTCTTGACTCCGCAGCCTCTAAAAGCTGGAAAGAAACCGGCGTTGAGTGGACTATGCCCTAAGTAGTTCAACGAATGAGCTTGCTTCAGTAGGTTTCAGGCTAGTGTGGTGTTTTTGGGCTGTCAGTCTCTCGAATCTGATAGCGCGAAAACACCACATATTTGTATCAGCACCTATCCCGATTTATCGAATATGAGCCTAGATAACGATTATATTCTTCAGGTACGTGGGCTGACAAAAACGTTTTCTGGCGTTACAGCGCTGGATAATGTTCAGTTAAACCTCCGAAAAGGAGAGGTTCATGCGCTGATGGGTGAAAATGGGGCCGGGAAATCGACATTCATGAAGATTTTAATCGGTCTGCTAAGGCCGGATTCCGGTGAAATTATCTTTGAAGGTGATCAATTGAGTACTAAAAATGTCAGCGAATCCCTGAAGAAAGGTATTTCGATGATTCATCAGGAGATCCTGATCGTGCCTGAACTGACCGTTGCCCAAAATATTTTTTTGGGGCGGGAAATGACCCGCCTATTGCCCGGCTGGCTCGATGATCAGCGGATTTATAAACAGGCCGAGGTTATTTTGAGCCAAATGGGCGTTGATATCGATGCCAGGACCAAAATGAAATACCTGAGTGTGGCCGAAATGCAAATGGTCGAAATTGCTAAGGCCATTTCCAACGATGCCAGGGTAATTATCATGGATGAGCCTACGTCGGCCATATCGGATAAAGAAGTAGCTACCCTTTTCGCGATCATTAAAGAACTCACCCGAAAAGGCGTTGCCATCATCTACATCTCGCACAAGATGGACGAAATTTTCGCCATATCCGATACCATTACTGTTCTGAGAGATGGTCAGTATATAGCGACAAAAAGTGCATCAGAGATTGATACAAACAGCCTGATATCGATGATGGTTGGCCGCGAAATCGACAGCCTGTTTCCGGCTACGACCGCCCGGAAAGGCGAGGAGATCTTATCGGTTAAAAATCTCGGTCGGGACGGAAAATTTTCGGGCATCAGTTTTGCCGTTCGGGCCGGGGAAATTCTGGGCATAGCGGGTCTGATGGGAGCAGGCAGAACCGAAATTGCCCGCGCCATTTTTGGCCTCGACCGACTCGATCGTGGTGAAATTCGCGTCAAAGGCGAACGGGTCAATATAAATTCTCCACAGGATGCCATCCGACACGGTATCGGCTATGTCAGCGAAGACCGGAAAGGATTAGGATTCGTAGCGAACCTGTCGGTTAAGGATAACATCACATTATCTAGTCTACTGAACCACAGAAAAGGGTTATTTATTCAGAAAAAAAGCGAACTTGGAGCCGCATCGAACATGGTCGGGAGTCTGCAAATCAAAGCATCCAGCATCGATCAGAAGGTTGCTAACCTGAGTGGAGGTAATCAGCAAAAAGTAGTCATTGGAAAAGTGCTACTTTCGTCGCCAGCGGTCATCATTCTCGATGAGCCGACCCGAGGTATTGACATAGGGGCGAAATTCGAGATCTATAAGCTGATCAATCAGTTGGTTGCAAAAGGATTGGCCGTCATTATAATCTCTTCTGAATTGCCCGAATTAGTAGGAATGAGTGATCGAATTCTTGTGCTGTCGAGGGGGGAGCAAACGGCTGTTCTGTCGAAAGAAGAAGCTACTCAGGAAGCGATCATGGCTTATGCAATGCCACACTAATATGTTCCAATAATACGGATGAAAAACGGACTAACTAGCTATTTCAATCAGGTTGGGGGCACTTATACACTACGTACGCGAGGCATTGGCCAATACGGCATCATTCTCGCATTCATTCTCCTGTGCATTATTCTGGCAGTAATCACGCCCAAATTTCTGACGCTGTCGAACCTGACCAATATAGTGACCCAGGTTTCCATCAATGCGTTACTGGCTTTTGGGGTCACGTTTGTTATCATAACGGGTGGCATTGATCTGTCGATTGGATCAATGGTTGCGGTTACTGGCGTCGTTGCGGCTTTATTTGCGCATCCCGACGAATATCCGGTGGTGGTTCCCCTATTGATGGGCTTACTCAGTGGATTGCTACTGGGTGCTTTCAACGGGTTCGTAATTACCCGAACCAAGGTTCCTCCCTTCATTGTAACCCTGGGCACCATGACGATAGGAAGAGGACTGGCGCTCATTCTCAGCAAAGGAAGGCCAATCTCTAATTTATCGGATTCATTTAATTTCATTGGCGGAGGCAAACTGCTGGGTATACCATCGCCCATTCTTATCCTGATACTTGCGTTTGTGGGTTGCTCCATCATTTTAAAGAAAACGATCTTAGGCCGATACATGTATGCAGTTGGGGGCAACGAGCAGGCGGCCGAAGCCTCCGGTATTCGACTGAACAAGGTAAAAATGGTCGTGTACACGCTATGTGGCGGACTGGCGGCACTGGCCGGAATTTTACTGACATCCCGCATTACGACCGGGCAGCCAAACGCAGGTGTCGGCTTCGAGCTTGACGCCATTGCGGCTGCAATCATTGGCGGAACCAGCACCTCGGGCGGAATAGGAACAATAACCGGTACGTTAATTGGTGCGCTATTGATTGGCGTAATCAGTAACGGGCTTGACCTGTTAAATGTAACATCGTATTACCAGCAGGTCGTGATGGGAATTATCATCATCGGGGCCGTCGTGCTGGATAGTTTGAGTCAAACCAATAAAGCATAAACTAACTGAATAATCGAGTCGAAATGATGCGCATACAGTCAACTTTAATGAACTACACTCTTATACTGGCGGTCTTGCTTACGGGCTGTAATCAATCAACTTCCAGCGAGAAAGGGCAGGATAATCAGGATAAAAAGCTGGTAGTTGGGGCGACAATGCTCAGTATGCAAAACGAATTTATTGTCAATGTAAACGACGAGATGGCCAAAAAGGCCGAACAGAGCAATGTCGAATTCATTACAGTAGATGCCGAGCGGTCGGCGCTGAAACAGATTGAACAGGTAGAAAGCTTTATTGCCCAAAAAGTCGATGCGATCATTATGAATCCCTGCGAAGTAGAAGCCAGCTCGCCGGCTGTAACAAAAGCCTTGGCGGCTCATATACCAATCATCAACGTGAACTCGGCTACCAGTGCAAAACCAACGGCTTTTGTTGGCTCCGATGACGTTGAATCGGGGCGTATTGCTATGAACTACATTGCAAAGCGATTAGGAGGCAAAGGCAATGTAGTTATGATGCATGGCTATATGGGGCAGGCTGCTCAGATACAACGGGAACAGGGAGCCCGCGAAGTGCTCAAACAATACCCTGGCCTGAAGTTGATTGCACACCAGACTGGCGAATGGGATCGGGCGAAGTCGATGGCGTTGATGGAAAACTGGATTCAGTCGTATGGGGCCGAGATCAATGCTGTTTTTGCTCAGAATGACGAGATGGGGATGGGCGCAGTAAAGGCGCTGACTAGTGCAGGCTTAAAAGATAAAGTTGTCGTTGTCAGTATCGATGCGATTCCGGATGCGTTGCAGGCGGTCAAAAATGGCACCTTAGACGCGACTGTCTTTCAGAACGCCGAGCAACAGGGGGCAAAAGCCATTGAAACCGCCATCAACATTGCTAAAGGCAAGGCATACGAGAAAGAAACGCTGATCCCGTTCGAACTGGTGACCAAGGACAATTTGACCAAGTACATGAAGTAAACGAACCGACAAACCGGGATTGTCAGCGCCCGAAAGGGTGAGATTTGGTTGGGCTACCAAAGTGCCTGTTTATTACCTGCTTTCTGCCAAATTAGCCAGCCCTGGCAGTTTATCTCCCATAGTAATACTTCAGACGTAGCTGCCTGTGCAGAGGTTGGTTGTATGTCCATAATAATGTCCGCAAGTGAACAGCCATTGTCCAGTTGCGGACATTAATTATTTCTGGCACGACTGATAACTGGTTGATAATCAATGGTAATTTTTATTGGCACAACCTTTGGCTTATGTATGTCGAACAGGTAAACAACTGAACACAACAACTCAATCTCTGGAACACTAAACACAAATACTACTATGTTAACGTTAATGAGCAAATTGGCCGTTTCTATTCTGATGAGTGCAGCTACACTGGCCAATCCAACAACACCCAAAACAATGTCATTCGACGCCAGTGCCTTCGTAACCATTGATAACCAGATTCGGGTATCGGTTAGTAAGACCGCTGAGGTGCCGGTTGAAATTGTACTGCGCAATGCGGAGAATCAGGTAATCTTCCGTCAGGATATCAGCAAGAAGGAAGCCAAGTATGCGGTTAAATTGAATGTCAATGAATTGGCCGACGGTAAGTATGAACTGGAAGTTAAATCGAACGAAGGAAGCATTCGGAAGCAGCTGAATCTGTCAACCCGGCCTGTAGCTCAGACAACCCGTATTGTTGCCATGCAATAGCAATTAGTTGCTTTCAGTAACCAATGAAGCCCGGCGTGAGCCGGGCTTCATTGGTTTAAGGCAGATAGAAAAGCAAGCGACTATCAGTCAGCAAGGTGCATAAAACGTTGCGCGTAATGCCTGCCATGGAAGCGGCTTTAGCGAAACGACAAATGGAAATTCGCGAGATGTTGAACTAACTGACTGACATGTAAGAAAATAGTGTAAAATGCTGTAATTTAGGTTCCTGTACATTAATTCTGGCCTTTCTATGGATAACCTGTCATTTAGAAAACTTTTGGAACAGTATGTGTTTAGCGTGACTAAAAACTATATTGATCAGGTTAATGAGGAAACACAAGGCAAATTAATTGAGCTGTTTATTAAGGTCGGCAATGAGCCCAAGGTAAACCCTATTGAGGAACCCGTTTTACCGAAACGCCGGTATCGGAATGAGCGAATCAAGATGATTGAACGCTTACTGGCGCTTCATCAAGCCAATATTGAAGCCGCACGTACCTATATATTACAACTAGATCTTTTGTTAAAGAGAGCCAAAAAGCGTATCATCGATACCTACAGGAAGAACCATCTTATCAAACGCTATCAGTTGCTCAAAACGAGATATATTATTTATTTGGCCAAAATAGAGACGTATCATCAATACGAACTCAGTAAGCTGCGAACCTAATTCTTGTAAATCTTCAATAAAAAATGTCAAACTGAGACACTATCAGTCAGTTTTTAAAATGCCTTTCTCTTTTAGAAATTGAATGCTTTTGGCGTGGTTGTCGAAGCATTGTTTCTTGTCAGTAACAGGGAGCAATTCAAT
The DNA here is from genome assembly GCF_010233585.1 of Spirosoma endbachense. NCBI lineage: Bacteria > Pseudomonadati > Bacteroidota > Cytophagia > Cytophagales > Cytophagaceae > Spirosoma > Spirosoma endbachense. The sequence continues at coordinate 8,355,278 of NZ_CP045997.1, read as the reverse complement.
GGTCACATACCGTACATTCTGCTTCGCCATCAGCTCAATGACTTTATCGACCTCGAGTGGATTGCTGGTAAGCCTTGGCTGAGATTCACCTTCCTTTAACGTTTTTAAATGAGTGGTCACCCAGCGATTTCCCATCGTTGCTAGAAAATCAGCTACTTTTTGTGGATCAGCATTTTCTCTTGATGAATTCCGAAAAGGATTTCCTATATCGAATTGTAAACCAGTACCAGTGGTATTCCTGAAAAAGCTATCCAGCCCTAAATAGGCATCACTATTACTAAAAAAAGGTTCATTGAGATTTTCAACGATAAATTGAATCTTGTTATTTTTTGCAACCCGAGCACAGCTATCAGCCAGGCTACTTAATTGAATCATCTCTGCCTTATTCCATCCTTTTTTGGTGCTATCAAGCTCAAACTCAGATTTTGAAACCAGTGCCCGTAGAATACCGGGACCTGTGAATAGCAAGGTATTGGCTAGACCTCGTTCAAATACGTCATAATAACCCGTATCAAGAATATTTTTCTGGATTTCATATATCACATCTAATTTGTTCTTTCTAGCCAGTTCAGCCAATACCTTGCATTCGTCCTGAGAAAGACTTGCCTGATCATCGCGTAGTTCTATAAAATCATAACCTTCTTTTGATGCATAATCAATAATCTCACTCAAACTTTCCACATTAACAGGCATGGCCTTTTGGAAATTTTGTGTTGAAAACCCAATTTTTAGATTTGGATATTTACTGAAGACTAGCGATTTATTTTTAGTATGTTTTGTGCAGGCAGCAAACGATAGGCAAATAAAAAGTAAAGAGAATAACCTCATTTTAATCATAAATTTTTCGGTAAAAATGGTTGCTGGCGTTCCAGGAAAACTTTGTAGCTATGATTGAAAAATGAATAAATCTATTTGTTGAGCTATGTGTTCAAATAGATCATATATGGTAATGTGCTGGACCAGGCTAAACTGGACTGGAGAAAAAAGCATAGTAGATATTCTACTATGCTTTCTGTAATCCAACCTATCTAATTAAAAACATTACCACGGAAAAATTTTCATATTTTTAATTTATTGGCCTGAATAAAGTAATTATGATGTGGAATTTATGCTGTTTTTTTTTCGCTATCTAATTACTTTTTTTTGCCTTTCTCTGGTGCTGCCTGCGGGATGAATTCAATAAAATCAACACGGGCCGACTCGCTGCCGTTGGCCATTCCTATTAATTTTATTTCGTCGCCACTGTTGATTTTAACATTGGGAATGGTTTTTCGTCTCCAGCAGCCTACATCTTCAGTTAATTTCCAGGTAGCTTTTTGTTTGCCGCCAACATATAAAGCTAAATTCCCCTGGCCCTCTTTTTCGTCAGCGTAAGACACGACAATCGTATACAGACCCGATGGATTCGCAAATGCCGAGGTTGCTGTTCCTGTACCCGTTGTCTGTACGCATTGTTCGATGAGAAACTTGTCAGGATTATAGCCTGAAAGGGTCATCTCCTCGACCTCCATTCCCGTAATTGGCGTAAATCCAGGAACGCCTGCTTCACTGATGCCGTTTCGGACCGCGCGCAGCATAGAATAAGGTGAACCGTCGTAATGCTTAACACCTATTCCCTTGGCCCCACCATCAACAGAAATTTTGATACTTGACTTAACAATAGGCACTGTTGTCAATAAACGGGTAGGAACGCCTGGAATAATAGGAACATCGTTACCCATAAAATATTTTGTCGTGGCTATTCTGGATTTTCGATCCGATTTCTGATAGCCATTTTGCTCGGTATGGGTGGATAGGTGAACGGAATTGATATTATTTTTTAACTCTTCGAGCGCTAATCCCGACGTGCGATCATTCAGATCGTTCAGGCGAAAATCAATTTTAGGATTTTCCTGATGGATTTTATCCGTAACGAGTTTGTAAATTTCGGTCGTACACGCTTTTCTGAAATTGCGCCAGTTATCCAGTTGAGGCTGAGCGTACGGATTGTCTTTTAAAACAGGGATTGCCGCTTCCATATCAAATCCCATTGATTTTGCCTTGTGTTTACAGGATTCGCAAAAGCAGGTTCCACCGTGAATGGGATCGTCGGACCGACTGAATAACAGCATGCACGTTTGAATGTAGTCGACATCATAATTTTTGGCTAGATCGCCATAAAGTGCCAGCAAATATTCCCGTACTTCAGGGTTATTGGTGCAGGGCCGATCAACCGTTTTATCATTTATATCGTGTTGTTTGTATTCCGGATGATTGGTTAGAACCTCCACCGGAATATACGTATGCGAGACCTCTACCCCGGCTCTAAGGCCGCGTCCATGCGCTTTATCAAGTACTATTTTGAGCCAGTCCGTATTGTTGAGCCAGGGCTGATTCGACATCAGCGGTTTTATACGCCCGTATGATTCCAGGTGAGGTTTAAAATAAGCCCGGGAATCTTCGGCATCCCATTCTGTTCGAACGGGGTTATGGATAAAATTAAACGTACCCGGTAGTTTATCGTTGTTGAAAGGGCGATGTTCCTGGTGCATTACGGCAATTAAATAAACCGAATTTATACCGGCAATACTGGTCATGTTATCGAGTATGAGGTCGATTCCTTCATCATGCACTTCCCAGGGATAAATACTACCAGTAACCTCAAAATTTGGAGCTGGCACATTAGACCGTTGTATCGATTGGGCATTCAGATTTACCAGGCAGAGACACGAAATGAATGCCAAAAAACACTCCTTTTTCGTAATGAATAATTTCATGGCGTTTATTTTATAAATGGGAAAAATTGATTTCAATTTTGGCTTTTCTGGCACGATTTGTAGTGGTCGGTTCAGGTTTTTTCAGGCACCAATTTTAATTAATTCGCTAAAGTTGGTGTCTGGTTTTTTCGTCTGGCAATAATCAGAATAGTAGATGCCAGCGTGACTAACAGGACGGCCAATACAATCAGATAGATGTAACCTCGGGATGCGTCGGGGGCTGCAACCAGTTTTTTGCTGTTGATCATTTCATAAACTGGAATTATCCATTTTACTGCGTAAGCCTGTGCCAGGGTAATAAAACAGATGACAACCAGCATGATAAAACTATGCTTCACCGTAAAGCGGAAGAGTTGTGATTCCTGCCCGACCAAATCACCGGCTGCCGCTGCCACCGCAATCGATTGAGGGGAAATCATTTTGCCCACAACTCCGCCCGACACATTGGCCGCCACCGTCACCACCGGATCTACGCCAATGGATGTTGCTGTAGCATACTGTAGTTTACTGAACAACGCATTGGCCGACGTATCCGAACCCGTAATGAAAACACCCAGCCAGCCGAGTACAGGTGCGAAAAATGGAAATAAATAACCCGTGTTAGCCAGCACTTCGGCCAGGGTTAGGGTTATGCCCGAATCATTGACGATGTAGGCAAAGCCTAGCACCGCAGCTATCGTCAGAACGGGGAATTTTAACTGATTTAATGTGGCCGCAAAAACTTTGGCCCCTTCACTGTATGTCAGCCCGATCATGGGTATCGCAATCAGGTCGGCAATTAAGATGGCTGTTCCGGCAGCAGATAAGTAATTGAATTTGAATACTTTGGGTAGCAGTGCGCCGTCCTTGTCCTGGATAACGTTATGAAGGCCAGGCACTTCGAACTGAAATAACCCCAGTGAATTTAGCGCGTCCTTAATAGGCTGCATGCCCCAGGCAATAACCATTATGGTCAGTACGATAAAGGGCGACCAGGCTCTTAATATTTGCCCGCCCGTATACGTAATATCGGTATTGAGCGTAGGGGCGGGTTCATTGGCAAAGCGCCAGATGGTTTTCGGTTTCCAGAATCGGAGAAAAACCATCAGACATACAATCGATCCCAGGCCCGCAATGACATCGGGTAGGGAAGGCCCCAGGAAGTTAGAGGAGAGATACTGGAGTAAGGCGAATGAAACTCCCGACACCAGCACCGCTGGTAAAACCTCCTTTGCCTTTTTAAAACCGGCAATAATGGTTACCAGATAGAAAGGGAGTATGATGGACAGGATGGGAAGTGTACGCCCGACCATTTGCGAAATAGGCATCTCAGGAATGCCCGACACTTGTGAGGCCACCGTGATGGGAATGCCGATCGAACCAAAGGCAACAGGAGCCGTATTGGCAATGAGGCAAATGCCCGATGCATAGAGCGGATTGAAACCCAGCCCAACCAGCATCGCTGCGGTGATGGCGACGGGTGCGCCAAAGCCAGCCGTTCCTTCCAGAAATGAGCCGAACGAAAACGCGATCAGTAACGCCTGCAACCGCCGGTCGGAGGTGATCGACGCCATGAAGTGTTTGATGATTTCGAATTGCCCACTTTTGACGGTCAAATTGAAGAGAAAAACCGACATGATCACCAGCCAGCAGATCGGGAACAGGCCATATAAACCCCCATGTGCAATGGATAAAACGGCCAGTTTTACGGGCATGCCATACACTAAAATAGCAATGACGGTTGCAATGGCTATGGCGATTAAACTGGCCTGATAGCCTTTCATTTTTTTGATAATCAATGCCCAGAAAATGAAAATAATGGGCATTGCCGCTACCAAAACGGACAAGGCGATGTTATTAAGTGGATCAATAACCTGTGTCCATTTCATAGTTGTCGAGCGTTTGTTTGTTCAATGGAAAATAGTGAAACCATGCTTGTCGGAATAACGATAGTGTGTATACGTATTTGATTGAAAAGAGGAAGTCGTGCTTGTCAACTGAATCGATAAAATGGCAGTCGCCTGATCAATAGTTAGTTTTGGGCTACCCACTTTTTATCGGTTTTCTCGCCCATTTCCAGCACCAGCGTGCCGCCATTCATCAGCTCCTGGTGCGAAAAGGACAACGAGGTCAGGGGTTTGCCGTTCATACTCGCCGACTGAATGTATTTGTTGGTGCGGGAGCAATTATGAGCAATCAGCGTAAATTTTTTGCCATTGGGTAAATCGATCGTCACCTTACTAAACAGGGGGCTGGTGATGCTGTAACGGGGAATGCCGGGTGTGGTGGGGTAGAATCCCATAGCCGAGAAGACCACGAAGGAAGACATCGAACCGCCATCTTCATCGCCTGGCACCCCGAAGATGTTATCCTGGAACCAGGTGTCGAGCAGGAGCCGGGTGTACTTCTGGGTTTTCCAGGATGCGTTGGTAAAATTGAAAATGTAGGGGATAAAGAAGGTGACCTGATTGCCCATCGCAAACTGACCGATCATACCCGTCTGGTTGGGCCATTTTTCCCAAAAAACAGGTTTGCTACGGTCCATTCCTTCGCGGAAAAGCTGATCGAGATTTCGTTCCATCTTATCGGCTCCGCCCATCAAATCCCGTAATCCTGCAAAGTCCTGCTGTGCATTCCACATATAACTCCAGGCATTGTTTTCATTATAATAATCGAATCCGTTGTGCCCGCCATCGAATTTTGGGTCGATCTCAATCCAATCCCCTTTCGCATCTTTTGGGATAAACAGATTATACTTTTCATTCCAGAGATTCCTGTAATTTTTTGTTCTAGGCGCATAGCGTTTATAAACATCCTGATTGCCCAGTTCCCTGGCCAGTTCACTCAACGCCCAACTGTCGTAGGCATCGCCCAGGGTTATGGCAACGGCAGACCGCTTCTGACCCGATTTAAGTGAAGCAAATGCATCGGTTTCGGTTTCGCCGGGATGCAGCGCAGGATAGTAGCCATTCTTGACGTAAAAATCTTCGAGACCTCCTTTGGGGCCGTTTCTGAACGGAAGCATCGTTGCCTGTTCTGCGTTTTTGAGCATTCCGTCGAAAGCCGTTTTTAGGTCGAAATTTCGGATTCCTTTCCGGTAGGCATCCAGAAACATGACCGTTGATTTGAAACCAAACATACCCGGCCGATCACCAAAGGGGCGTGGATACTCGGGCATCCAGCCGCTTTGCTGGTACATCGTCACGTAAGATTGGAGCATGTCCGCTTCCCGTTTGGGGTCGAGAATGGTTCGCAGGGGGTGCAAAGCCAGATAGTTGCCCCAGGTATAATCATCGGTATAAAATGGCCGCTTATCCTCATGCACCTTTTTGTCATAGCCACTGAAGTAGGTTCCGTTTTCATTGACATCGATCATCCGAACGTAGCACCGGTAGAGGGCGGTATAAAAACTACGTTTCTGGGCTTCGGTGCCGCCTTCTACCTTGATCTGGCCGATGGTTTTTTCCCAGGCCGCTTTGCCTTTGGCCTTTAGCTGATCGAAACTAACGGCGGTGAGCTCTTTCTCGAAATTCTTTTTGGCCTGTTCCCGACTGATGAATGAAATGGCGTAGCGAAACTCTACCACCGGGCTATCCTGTTCGCCATAACTCACCCAGGCACGTTCGCCATCCATTTTCTTTGGCTTCTCAGGGGTGCCACTAACGGTATATTTACCCCAGTCTTTCTCGCCGGTTTTTTTGCCCGTTTGCGGCTTTCCCGTGAAAGCGCCATATATATAGGCGACGCCCTGCTGATCATGAATCGCATCGACAACGAACTCCGTTCCGACCAGTTTATTGCCGTCCTGAAATTCATATTGTCCATTTTTATAATAATGCGACAGCAACAGATTTTTGCTGACACCAGCCGGAAAAGTAAACCGATAAATGCCTGTCTTTTCACCAGCCGTATATTCAGTTAGAATATCATCGTCAGTTAGTTTTACGGAATAATACCAGGGCTGGGTTACTTCCAGATCATGATCGTAGGTCAATCGTCGATACCAGGCCGTATCAGTCACCGCACCTTTAGAAGGCTTGATGGAAAAAATCATTTGAGGAGTAATGATATTCTGAGCCAGCATCGGGAAATCGGTAATCTGCATATCCAGATGATCCTGACGCTTGGGAAACACCCTGATCATTTGATTGGGCAAATGAACGATTGGCCGATTTGTATTCAGCAACGGGGCGACATTGCCAATCGTGGGGTCAATATACTGTAGACCAGAGCTGCTTGCCTTGCCCGTTTGTCCAACGCTGTATTGACACAAACTGATAGCGGCAACTACCGTAGTTAAAACCGTTTTATGTAAACTAGTAAAGAGCCTGGACATATTTATGTTGCAATTGATTGAGCCTGACAAAATGAATTCAATCTATTAAGGGTACTACCGACTTGTCTAAAAGAACTAGTAGGTTATATCCCACTTTTTATCGGTTTTCTCGCCCATTTCCAGCACCAGCGTACCGCCATTCATCAGCTCCTGATGCGAAAAGGACAACGAGGTCAGGGGTTTGCCGTTCATACTCGCCGACTGAATGTATTTGTTGATTCGGGACGAATTATGGGCAATCAGGGTAAATTTTTTGCCATTGGGTAAATCGATCGTCACCTTACTAAACAGGGGGCTGGTGATGCTGTAACGGGGAATGCCGGGTGTGGTGGGGTAGAATCCCATAGCCGAGAAGACCACGAAGGAAGACATCGAACCACCATCTTCATCACCCGGCACCCCGAAGATGTTATCCTGGAACCAGGTGTCGAGCAGGAGCCGGGTGTATTTCTGGGTTTTCCAGGGCGCATTCGTGTAATTAAACAGGTAGGGGATAAAGAAGGTGACCTGATTGCCCATCGCAAACTGACCGATCATGCCCGTCTGATCAGGAAATTTATCCCAGAATACGTACTTGGGCCGGTCCAGCCCTTCGCGGAAAAGCTGATCGAGGTTTTGCTCCAGTTTATCAGCACCGCCCATCAGTTCCGTAAATCCTTTGATATCCTGCTGAACGTTCCATCGGTAACTCCAGCCATTATTCTCATTGTAATAGTCGTTACCAGCATGCCCGCCATCGAATTTTGGGTCGATCTCAATCCAATCCCCTTTCGCATCTTTTGGGATAAAAAAGCCGGATTTGGCATGCCAGAGATTCTTATAGTTTTGCGCTCTTGGCGCATAGCGTTTATAAACGTCCTGATTGCCCAGTTCCTTGGCCAGTTCACTCAACGCCCAACTGTCGTAGCTGTTTCCGAGGGTAACGGCAACGGCCGATCGTCGCTGACCATTACCGCGTAGTTTCGCCACCGAATCGGTTTCGGCTTCGCCGGGACGTAGCGCCGGATAGTAGCCTTTCGCATAATAAAAATCGTCCAGCGCTCCTTTGGGGTCATTCCGATGCGGAAGCATCGTTCGTTTTTCAGCGCTTTTCAGCATGCCTTCCAGGGCCGTATTCGAATCGAAATTTCGGATTCCTTTCCGGTAGGCATCCAGAAACATGACCGATGATTTGAAGCCGAACATGCCCGCACGATCGCCATAAAATTTTGGGTACTCAGGTATCCAGCCACTTTGCTGGTACATGTTTACGTAGGACTGTAAAATATCGGCTTCCCGTTTGGGGTCGAGAATGGTTCGCAGGGGGTGCAAAGCCAGATAGTTGCCCCAGGTATAATCATCGGTGTAAAACGGCCGCTGGTCGTCATGCACCTTTTTGTCGTAGCCGCTGTAATATTTCCCATCTTCCGAGATGTCGACCAGGCGGGCGTAGCACCGGTAGAGAGCCGTGTAAAAGCTACGTTTCTGGGCTTCGGTGCCGCCTTCTACCTTGATCTGGCCGATGGTTTTTTCCCAGGCTGCTTTGCCTTTGGCCTTTAGCTGATCGAAACTAATGGAGGTGAGTTCTTTCTCGAAATTCTTTTTGGCCTGCTCCGGACTGACAAACGAAATGGCGTAGCGAAACTCTACCACCGGGTTATCCTGTTCGCCATAGCTGAACCACGCGCGTTCGCCTTCTACTTTTTTGTGTTTTTCCGGAATGCCTAAGACGGTATAACGCCCCCAATCTTTTTCGCCCTGTTTTTTGCCGCTTTCAGGCTTGCCCGAAATTTTTCCATACAAGTACGCAATACCTTTCTGCTGGTGATTCGCATCATTGACAAACTCCTGGCCAACCAGTGCATTGCCCTCCTGTAGTTCATATTGCCCATTTTTGTAATAGTGCGACAGCAGAATATTTTTTTTGACGCCAGCCGGGAAAGTAAACCGATAGATCCCCGATCGTTCTCCGGGCGCGAATTCCGTCAGGATATTGTCGTCAGTCAATCGTACCGAATAATACCAGGGCTGAACTGTTTCAAAGTCATGGTCGTAGGTCAGGCGCCGATACCAGCCCGTGTCGGCTAAAGCCCCGGCGAAGGGTTTGATCCCGAAAATGACCTGGGGTGTAATAATATTTAGAGATGACATCGGAAAGTCGGTAATCTGCATATCCAGATGATCCTGACGCTTGGGAAACATCCTGATCATTTGATTGGGCAGATGAACAACTGGCCGGTTGGTGTTATATAAAGGAGCTACATTGCCAATGGTTGGGTCGATGTAGTTTAGGCCCGTTGCTGAGCCAGCCGGACTGGAATTCTTTTTTTGCTGAGAATAGCCAATTTGCATTCCTGCAAGCGAAAGAAGGGCCGACAGGATCAATAGGATACCGATTTTTATTTTCATAATTGAGAGCGGAAATACAGCAACAAACTGGGCCATCTGTTTGCTGGATAATCAGACCATTCGCAGCCTGATTATCCAGCAAAGAATAATAAGAAATTTATTAATTATACCCCGGATTCTGTGGTAATACGGTGGGGTTATTGATGATCTGTATTTCAACCAGCGGAATAGGAAACAGCGCCATATACGGTTTCAGACCCAGGGGTTGCATCACACTAACCAAACGATCTGTTCTGGCCAGATCAAACCACCTGACACCTTCCATAGAGAGCTCCCAGATGCGTTCGTCATAGATTTTGGTCCGCAGTTGATCCTTGGACAGGGCCGTAAATTTGGGCATGTTGGCGCGGGTGCGTACCTGATTCAGATACGTAAGAGCAGCATCTGTTTTGCCATTTTCATTTAAGGCTTCGGCATACATCAACAGAACATCGGCATAGCGAATGACTTTCCAGTTTACTTTGCTATCGTTCAGTGAGTTTGTAATGGCCAAATACTTTTTGGTGAATGTCGCAATCTGTAAAAAGCCCTGGAAAACGCCATTGTTGTCCGTGTACCCTTTGGCTACGGTAATGTCCCGTCGGGGGTCGGCCGGATCGAATGAATCGAACAACGCAAGGGTAGGCGTATTCTGTTCGCCCGCTCCGCCTTTTATGCCATAAAATGTTTCCGCTAATGAATTGGCCGATTTCGGTAAAAACTTATTGGAAAAACCACTGCCTGCACCCAGATTACCATCCTGATATTCAATGTCGAAGATGTATTCGGCATGGTGCTCATCTTTTGTATAGTCGAACAGGTCTTTGTAATTGGGGAGGAGCGAATAACCCAGCGTTGTTACTTCCTGGAGTTTAGCTTCGGCTTTTACAAAATCCTTACGGGTCATGTACACCCGGCCCAGTATGGCTTTGGCGGCCCCTTTGGTAGCTCGTCCAACGTCGACACCGGTATATTTTGCTGGTAGCTTTGCCTCGGCATCGAGTAAATCCTTGATGATTACCTCATCATAGATCTTATCGGCCTTCTCGCGTATTTTCGTGTAACCCTCCTCAATAGTTGTTGGCTTTGTATTCAGAGGGACATCGCCGAATATGCGCACCAGATCAAAATAAGCAAACGCGCGTAAAAATTTAGCTTCGGCAATGTGTCGGTCTTTGTTGGTCACAACGGCCGGATCAGCCGCAGCTATTTTATCTAAAATGAGATTGGCCCGACTGATGGCGCTGTAATAATTCCGCCAGGTAGATATCATTAAGGCCGCATCACTATTCATGTTAAACTTATCCACGGATACCAGAAACGCATCATTTCCAAGCGCATGCCACGAATCATCGGCACGCAAATCACCAAATATCCAGAAATCCTGATATTGGTTTCGCAGCATGCTATAAATACCGACTACCGCATCCTGAAAATCTTTATCCGTTTTATAGACGGCGTCAACACTAACGGTGGATATGGGATTTAATTCAATAAAATCCTTTTGGCACGACATGGTGAGAAAGGATGCCAAGGTTAGTATGAAGGCTATTTTTTTCATCTTTTTTGAGTTTTTTTATTTGTTGCCTTACATTAAAATCCCACATTTAAACCGATGATGATGCTTTTGGGCAATGGATAATCATTGGCTTCTACACCTGGTGTCAAAGGGTTATCCGTCGTGCTGACATCCGGATTAAACGCCGTGTTTTTGGTGAAAATAAATGGGTTCGATGCGTTCACATAAACACGGAGTGAACCAAGCCCAATCTTTTGCACAATGTTGCCCGGTAATACGTAAGCCAGTGATATGTTGTTGATGCGGAGGTAAGAACCTGTATCGAGAAATAACTGGCTTGGCAGGCGAACACCACCCGTAGGGGTATCATTAGGGCGGGGTGTTACGCCGTCGCCGGGGTCCTGTTCCGATTTCCAGTAGTTATTGCTAAATGCGTACCCTCTTACGCGGGCCCGGCCGCTGTTTCCACCCCCCCTTGAGGTGTTATAGACCTGGCTTCCCTGCGACCCCTGTAGCGTGACACTGAGGCTGATATTTTTATAGCTAACCCGGTTCGTCATGCCGTAATAGAAATCCGGATAGGGGGACCCCATTATTGTTTTATCCGCATTGGTAATGATGCCATCACCATTGATATCGACGAACCGTATATCGCCAACATGCGAGCGGTCACTTCCGGTAGGATTGTAAATTGGACCCTTATCCAGTTCGGCCTGGGTCTTAAAAATGCCATTGGTCAGCCATCCATAAAACATACCGATCGGTTGTCCGATCTGGGTAACGTTATTGCCCGAGTAAATCGGATCACCCTGTGGTCCTAACTTCACTACCTTATTCCGATACGTAGACAGGTTAAAGTCAGTTGACCACTTAATTTGTTTGTCAACATTGACGGTACTTAAGACAAACTCCCAGCCCGTATTTTTCACTTCACCGATATTCTGTAATGCCGTACTAAAACCGGTATTATTGGGAATATTTACGTTCAGTAATAAATCCGTATTCCTCGATTGGAAATGGTCTATTGATGCGCTGATTCGGTTGTTAAAGAAACTTGCATCGACGCCAAAATTAATGGAGGTCTGTTTTTCCCAGGTTAAGTTGGGGTTGCCAATTCGACCGGGTGCAATGGCGGTTGCTACTGCGTTACCTAACCCATAATTTTCGTACGTAATGGTTCCGTATTGATCATAATTGCCAATGTTATTATTACCTGTTTCGCCGTAACTCGTTCGTAGTTTCAGTTCGCTGATACCGCGTATATTTTTCAGGAAATTTTCGTCCGAAATACGCCAGGCTAACGCTACAGATGGGAATAGACCGTATTTATTTTCAGTCCCAAAACGAGATGATCCATCCGTCCGAATGGATGTTGTTACGTAATATTTGCTGTTGTAATTGTAGTTTACCCGTGCCAGATACGACAGCAACGACCACTCATAAATAGTGGATGTTCCGTTCGTTATCAGACCGCCAACCGCACTTAATGTAGGCACTAAATTATTCGGGAATTTATTGCTGCTGATCAGATTGGATTCCCCCCGTTCTTTCTGAACAGTATAGCCAGCCAATGCAGATATGGAATGCTTATTGATGCTTTTGCTGTAATTCAATGTATACTCAGTCAGCCAGTTCGTAATCAGAGACGCATTATCCGTACCCAACGCCAGTTCATTGGCAAAATAAGGACGTTGCGGTCTGAAGTACATTCCCTTGCCACTTAACAGGCTGCCGCCAATCAGGACGTTGAATTTCAGGTCATTAAGGATTTGGTATTCGAGTCCGATATTCCCCAGCAGGCGCAATCCTTTTTGGGAGGTGATGGTTTCCTGAGCTACGGCTAACGGGTTATAAATGTCGGCCATGTCGGCCAGACCAGCATAATTAAAATAGTTGCCATTGGCGTCTAACAATGGACGAAAGTTGTGAACCTGTAATGTAGAAGCTACTATTCCCAGCGTACTGGCCGTACCACCACTGACACCAGTAGATGGGAGTGAACGCTGATCTGTATACGATGGATTGAAGTTTAATTTCAACGAAAACCGTTTTGACAACTGAGCGTCAATGTTGGTTCGTAAGGAATACCGTTTGAAACCGCTATTAATAATAATGCCATCCTGATTGAAATATTCGCCACTGACGGCATAGCGTATATTCTCGGAACCTCCCGTAGCTGATAATTGAATCTGGCGTTGGGGCGCGGTAATCAATACTTTGTCCAGCGAATTTTCATCGGTCTTATTCCGACCTTCCAGAACATCCATAATAATGGCCGGTACTGGCGTAAACCATGAAGTTGCTGGTCCGGTTACATCCTTACCTGCATCCAGATTTTTATTGCGCATGCCATCATAGAAGAAATTTGCCTGTTCTATCGAATTCTTCATGATGGGTACTTTGGATACCTTTTGCCAGCCGTAGTAGGTATCGAGCGTAACGGTTGCTTTGCCCGATTTTCCCCGCTTGGTATTAATGATAACGACCCCATTTGATCCCCGCGATCCATAAATGGCCGTGGCGGAAGCATCTTTCAAAATATCCAGTGTTTCAATATCATTTGGATTCAGGGTTTGAATGTTATCGGTCGGAAATCCATCGACAACATACAGAGGCCCGGCCCCAGCCGAAATACTGCCGATACCGCGCACTCTGATTTGTGGGGCTGCACCGGGTTCACCCGAAACGGCTTTAACCTGAACCCCGGCAACGCGACCGGCCAACCCTTGTTCAATACGGGTAACACCCAAGTCTTTTACTTCTTTACTGCTGATGACACCAACTGAACCAGTCAGGTCTTTTTTCTTGACAGTTCCGTATCCCACAACGACAATCTCATCGAGGGTTTTATTATCGGTTTTTAGAGCAACATCGACCGTGGTGCGATTTCCCACATTAACTTCCTGAGGCAGGTAGCCAACAAAACTAAAGATCAGAATGGCTGATTCATTCGGCACATCCATTTTATAGCGACCGTCTGCATCGGTAGTCGTTCCTTTTTGAGTACCTTTTACAACAATACTTACCCCAGGTAAATTCTCCCCTTTTTCATCGGTTACTGTGCCCTGAATGGCAATATCCAGCACTTTCTCTTTGTCGAGCGACAAGTCGGAGCCACGATTCTGTAACAATTGTTGATTATCTGGCTCATTATCACCTCTATGAGGCAGAACAGTTGAGATAACAGGCATCAGCCCGGTGCTGGCCTGTATTCTTTCCGCTGATTCTTTAACGACAACGACATAGCCGCCATTCTTTACTTTTTTGTAAAGCAGCCCCAATGGTTTCAGGATCGCATTAAGATTCTGCTCAATGTTCGCATTGAAGTTAATAACATCTCCATCCACGGTCAGCCCTTCTACGTTCCGGTCCAGGAACAGAATGTCGACAGAATAGTGATCCTGTAACTTTTTCAGAACATCTTTCAGCTTTTTGGCGGATGTTTTGAGTGAGCCTTCTTTTACGTGTATTGGCTGGACGCTGGCTATTAGTTGCGAAAATCCAGGGCGTACTCCTCCCAGCACCACTCCAACCAGGAGTAGCACGCGTACAATTTTCTTCATAGTTTGTAGTAGGTTTTGGGTTAATGAGCTTGGGTTATGATAATCGTATCACCTTGCTGTCGATAACTCAGATTGGACGCACTCGCCAGGGTCTCCATCAACTCGGCGGCACTGTAGGCCGTGAAAGCCCCCGAAATCGTCCACTGCGTCAACGCTTTATCCGGGATCTGAACCTGGATGCCATAATTGCTGGCAAACAAACCGCTAATCTCGGCTAACGTAGTTCCATCAAAGACAAACCGATGCTCCTTCCAGGAGGTATAGTCCTGAGGTTTAGGGGTTTGTCGGAGGCTGATATGGCCTTTCTGATCGAAGGTGACCAGATTGCCGGGCTTCATGGTCAATTGTTTGCTGGTCGTTCCTTCCTGATACTTCAGCTGGACTTTGCCTTTGTTGAGCACCACCTTGGTACCCTGCTCGCGGGTATTGACCAGAAACTGAGTACCCAGCACCAGTACCTCGAAATTTTTATTGGTCTGGACCACAAAGGGTTGATCGTCAACCAGGTGTTTGATGTCGAAATCGGCCTCGCCCACTAAAGCCACATGACGGGTTTTACGGCCGAAGCCAAATCGGGGTACGCGTAAGGAGGAGTTGGCATTGAGCGTGACGTGGCTGCCATCGTCGAGGGTCAGGCTACGGGTTTCCCCGAAGGCGGTTCTGTGGGTGGCAAACAGGAGTGTATCTTTAAAGAGAAGCCCGCCCAGCAGGAGGAGTACCGCGCTAACAGATGCGGCTATCATCCAGCGAAGCCAGGTAGGATTTAACCGACGCGTTGTGGCTGTATCTTTTGCTAGTAGTTGAGTCGTATCTGTCTGAGCTACAGGTTGAGTCGCCATCCGTTGCCGATGCCGTTTGAAGGCGGCATTGGCGTCTGCCATAAATTGCGGATTCTGGCTTTCCCAACTAGCCAGGCACTCGAAAAAGAATTCCCGATTACTTTCCTCTCTAGCCCACTCGTCAATAGCCTGTTTTTGCAAAGCCGTTGCCCGGCCGGCAAAGTAGTTGAAGAGCGTTTCTTTCGATACCTGATTTTTCATGTTGAGATCGTTAGTAGCATCATGACGATTTTATAAGAAAAAATACTTAGTCATGTCGCTAAAAAATAGGTATTCAGCTCAAAAACTGGACGATTAGATATAAAGTGAGTAACCATTTGTCTTTTAAGGTGCTCTGAATCTGGCGCATAGCCTGATAAATATGGGCTTCGATGGTGCGAAGCGACAGATGCAGCTCATCGGCAATCTCCTGGTATTTCTTCCCTTCAAAGCGGTGCATCACATAAATCTGACGCCGTTTGAGAGGCATGGCATTGATGGCATTCTCCACATCGTGGTACAACTCTTCATACTGGGTAATCGAGTCGGGACTTTGGGTGATGTGGGCGGCAATCGAGTCGGCTTTATCGAGCGAGGTGGTGTGGCGCATCTCAGCCCGAACGTGATCGAAGGCCCGGTTTCGCACGGCAGTAAATAAGTAGGCGCGGTAGGAAGTGGTAATGGATTGATACCGAAGATCGGCGTGAAACTCGTAGAAGATATCCGAAACGATATCTTCGGCGATGGCTTTGGAGGAGACATACCGAATGGCATGGCTGCACAACAGGGCATAATACTGGCGGAACAGGAGGCTAATGCCCGCATCCGCATTCTGTTCAAAGGTTTTCCGAAGAAACAATTCGTTGTCCCATCGTGCCTGCTGGTCAGGGTTATGGCCAGTTTCTTCTAGAGCCAAACCGGATGGTTGTTCTGCTGATTGATGCTGAGTTAGTTGCCAGATTTGTCCCATCTCTATTGGTGAATGAAGCCGATCGTTCATTTCTGTACCGTCGCTTGGTAAAAAACACGGAGTTGTCTATTTCCGAGAGCGGTATTTATTACTTAGAGACTGTAAAGAACACAAAAACACTTAGTCTTTTTTTAATTATTTTTTTGAAAAATTGAACTATAATCTGGCTACTATAAAAATAGAGTTGTTGTGGCATAAGAACGATACCTCTCAAACAATTTAATTCGCTTTCTAACGAGTGGTGAAGCCGGTAAACCTCTCACTATTCAGTTGATAGATACGAATTTCTGAAAATTTTATCTGTTTTTTTCTTGTAGGTGTAATTAAGGTTAAGCCTTGTTATGGCAACTTCATATGTTGCCCAACTTTTAGTTAAATGCAGGCCAAAATAGACAGTTTTGCACAAGATTAAAGATTCATTTTATTGACTTGAAATTGTTTATGAGATATTTATATTGAAAATTAAATATTAACCGTTTAATTAATTTGTTCACTAAAAAGATGCCATTTCTGGATAAAATACCATTAAATAGTTGCTTAGTACTTTAGCTTATTCTACTTTTACTACACTTCGTTTCTACAGGAATTAAATCGGCAAGTGAGATTAGTAAGCGGTGAAAATAGTCAGGAAACGAAGTGCCTACCCCACATTAGTTCATTCACTAACACGCCCTGTTCGCCATGCCTTCACCTGCTTACAAGCCCGATCATCCGGCCCCATTGATGAATTAACGAATTGCCATCTGGTGATTCTTCGCGACAAGTCATTGACTTGCCTGCCCACTGGTTCGTATCAATCTGCGTTTACTACTGGTGTCTATTTTGACAGCCAGGGCTCTTGGCTCCCCTTTAAGCACATAATTTCACTTCTGGTCGTCTGGTAGCTTGACCAGGTATGAACATCGGTTGTTCAGAATATTCCCCTACAGATAACTCGACCGCCTTTTTGGGTACAGCGATACCCGATCCCAATTTTCTGATAAGCTGGTTCCTGCCTATGGGTTATTTCGATGCCCAGAATTTGTCGTTTTGCTTGATTATCAGGCGTCTATGGGGCGATCGAGCCGTATTCGCACTGCTCGTGCACATGCTCTTACAAATTAACCATCTATTCATCTAACCACAACTTCCTTATGTCAACGACGTCCTCTTTTGCAACAGGGTACAATCTGGCCGAAGCCCAATTGACTATGACCCTTTCTACGCTGGCCTACATCGACGAGAATCCGTTACCAACCGATACAACGCCCGCTATTCAGGCTGCCCGGATGCGAACTGATATCAACGCTGCTTTACAGAATTCGGCTTATTCCGACTGGCAGGTTGCCTGGGGGCCTGGTTTGAATGATGACCGGAGCAATATGCTGTATGTGGCAAATAATGCAACGACCAGTCAGTATGCCGTTGTGATTCGTGGAACGGCCTGGACGTTTGTTCTGGACTGGATTGAAGACCTTACGGCCGTTCTTGCGTTGGTGCCTTTTGCCCCTGCCAACAATATTGACGTTCAGATTGCCTGGGGTACCTATTGGGGATTGACCCAGCTAACCTCCGTAACGGGCGTCGATCCATCCAATCAGCAAACAGATGTGCTAACGTTTCTGAAACAGGCCGCTTCTCAGTCCGATATTTACGTTACGGGGCATAGCCTGGGTGGTTGTCTGGCTTCCGTATTGGCTCCAACTCTGGCTTCATCGACGGGGTTGGGTAGTGCCGACAATCTGAAAGTATACACATTTGCTGCGCCTTCTGCCGGGAATAACTCGTTTGCTACCTACTATAATAGTCTGTTTACAGACAATGCAGGAATCAGTACGGCATACCGGGTATACGATGACCTTGATGTCGTACCGAATGCATGGGCATCGCTTTCAACTATTGAAACGTATTACCCGCCGTTTGTTAACTGCCCGCCCGATATTCAATCGACCATTAACTGGGCACAGAGTCAGATTAGTGGTAAAAACTACACGCAGGTTGGTACGGATGCCCAGCAAAGTGTAATAAAACTGGCAGGTCAGATCCTGTTTGGTCCCGCAACAGCGGGGGCTACTCTCAGCCCGATTGACGATGTTTTATTCGGGCTGGAGGCACTCTGGCAACACGGAGGAGCTAACTACCTGAACCTGTTGAGTGCTACCCAGTTATCGGCTACGACGGCAAAACTCAGAAGTTTTGCCTTACTCCAATCGGTAGTCTAAGCGGCTTGTAAACACAAACGTCATGAAAAAAATAGTGTTAACAGGTCTGGTTGTATCGGTGGGTTTGCTACTGTTGCAATGCGGTCAATCCGCAAAGCAGGAAACGAAAGAAGAGGGGACAGCTAATGCGACTATGGCATCTGCCGAAATGCCCGGTGTACCGATCAAGCCCGTTTCTTTGCCAGATCCTGGCATTCCCGGCTTCAAATTTCCGGAAGCAGAAACCGTCGTCGACAAGTGGATTGATGGGAATGAGTTGAAAAATATCTACGTACATGGCTGGGGCATTTGGACTGCCCTGAACATGAACTCTGGCGAGACCTATAACGGTGAAAATTTACGGGTCTTCGAAACCTGGCTCACGCCCGACGATATAACCCAGGCGATTAAAGGCCGGGAAGTGAATAAATCGCTCCAATTGGCGAACATGAAACGAACACGCGGCCGATTGCATGTACCTAATCAGCTTATACATGCCAAAAAACACAGACGGCTACAGACGAACGCTCAGATCCCTACGACAGAAGCAGATCGCATTCTGGCTTTTGTGAAATACGATCCATCGGCGGCTGAGTTTACCATCAAAAACACGCTGTATGATTCTACAACGCTGCAAACCATGCTGAATAATGGTCAGACCGACGTTCCGGATTTTCCGAACACCTCCATTACGACCAAGCCTGTTTTTCAGATCATTACGCAGGATAGTTTGAAAAATGGCTATTACAAGCTTAAAGTTTGGAGTGGTCCGCCTAAAACACCGATACCCTATGGCCCCGATCAGTGGCCGGGTTATGTCTATATTGACTTATCGAATCGGGGTAAAGGCGATGGAAGCATCGACAGGGATGGAAAAGGCCCAACTCCGCAGACGACTTACAATGTCAGCGATTTTGTTCATTTCAATCTTGACAAGGAAACGGCCCGCCAGTTAAGTGAAGATTTTAATCTTAAATCGGCCAGGGAGGGCGATGTTGCTATTTTACTGGCGATGCACGTAACCTCAAGAGAAACAAAGCGCTGGACCTGGCAAACGTTCTGGTGGGCTCCCAATGCTGATAAGCCTCCACTGCCCAGTTCCAGTGCCATTGCCGACAGCCGACCAAAACAACTCATAGGCCCTGCCCGTCATTACGCAATGGCCATTGCCTACACGTTTATAAATCCGAACCAGCCGCTAGTAGGCGGTAACAATATAGGCACATCGATCTATGCGTATAACCCGTATCTGGAAGCAGGATTCGATGAGTCTACATTTTTCCGGGAAGCGAAGGTTATGACCAATGGTAAACTGGTTGTCAATAATGTAGGGGTTCAGACAAACTGCATGAGTTGCCACGCTTTAGCCGCCTTTTTTTCTGGCGAGGGGAGCCAGGAGGACGATTACATCGCCGATACCTACCTGTCAATGAAAGACCCTTATTTTACGGGTAAACTTAAAGTCGATTTTTTATGGTCGATCCGCGACAACGTTGGCAATCTGCTTCCCGCTAAGAAAGAAAAAGTTGCCCAGAAGTAGCTAGAGCCGGTTGGTGAGTGTGTTATAGATGGTGTGCCGTTCGTTTGGCATATCATCTGTAACACATATGCCTATTGCCTTAGCCAATAGATCATTGTGGGAAATGAGCTTTCCGCTGTCATTCCCATCCAAACCAGCAAGGGCAAACCAACATAGTTTCTGTTGCTGAACATATCGATTAGCCACTGACTTTGCCCGTTGTAACCTTCGGGGTGGAACACAACGTCGTAGGGCAATCCTAGTTTATGACAGGCCGCAAAGGTCCAGAGTAATACGGCCAGTTCGTCGCCCTGTTTGTCCGGGCGTTCATGCGTGATGTTGTTATGGAGCAGATAGCGCTCGGCTGGAAGGGTTACCGCGATGTGACCGGCTTCATGCAGCACATCGCCGGGCGAGATCAGTTGCAGGGGAGAAACGTTCAGGGTTCCATGATCAATCAGAATACCCGGCAAAAAAGTCGATTCCGTGATCGTAGTCTCGACGACATCAAGTCCTATCTCATGCAGAAAATCGTAAATCCGGCTCAGGTGCGGATCATTCATTCGCTAAAAGGCTGAAAATGTGAGAACTAGATTTTCATTTTTGCAAGGTTAACGCTTTACGCTCATGGCCTACTCTGGTAAACCAGCTCGAAAGATTGGTCGGTTCGATTGGTTACCATACCTGATAGGGTTAGTCCGGTTCAGTAGACAGTTGATCGATTAACTTTCGGGCGGTTTCCGTATTCTGACGGTTCAGTTCGGCAATGATCCGCTGCTTCATGGCAGGTGACGGTTGATGACTGCGCTGTTCTTCCGAAAAGTCATATCCGGCTTCTTCAAACAATTCGTCCGACCACGCGTTTCGCCGACAATCCAGCACCAGATGCACACGATCGCAGCGACCATCATTAAGAACGCTGTGGAGAAGGTCGAAGTTAGCATACCAGCATTCACCCGCAGCCATTGGCAATACCGTTCCATCGACCCGAAACGCAACATCATTACCCGTTTCGATGGGAATGTGAATCCGGAAAAATCCATATTCATAGCTGGTTTGCGAATCCCGGTGTTCATGAATACGGCTTCCGGGAGCCAGCGCTAAGAGTCGAACCGATACTTTCGGGCAGTCAAAAAGATCCAGAATGTACTGAAAATAAGGGCAGTCTTGCATCAACGGCGTATCGAGATAGGCACCGGGGTGAGCCCGAATATCTGTTTCGGCTCCCGATGCTGATCGTAAGGCTATACTACTCCATTGCCCGGAATAATCAGTTTTATTGAAATGTTGAGGCCATTCAACCGTTCGACATGCTTCCAGATCAGCGACCAAACGCGTTAGGTCGAACGCGAATGGTAAGCGAAAAAAACGATTTTTCATACGGAAATGAGTTATCCGTCATGGGATCCATTTCTGGTAAATGGGTCCCATGACGGATTGAAAGGCTTACTGTTTAATAAGTTTAATAATTGCCGATTGAGTCGGTGTACTGACACGCAACAGTAATAGCCCGTTCGATTGCTCCCGAAGCTTCATGCTGTGCTGCTCCACGGGTAATTGTCCCTGTGTCAGCTGTTCCGTGATTACCTGTCCACCCGCATCCGTAACGCATAGCCTCAGAGATTGATTTTGTGCGCCACGCACTTCCAGTCGTAGTGTTTCGCCATACACTGGATTGCCTAATACGGTCACCGTCAATGGCTCGGCTGCTTCTGCCGTTCCCCGACGGGCACCTGTATTACAGGCAGCCAGCCAGTTATAGGCAAAGCCCACTTCACCGGGTGTTCCGGTCTGCACGGCTCGCAGATTGATAACCGGATTGTCGGTGAAGAGCGTGAGCGTGTAGGGCCCCGGATTGGTGGTTGTCGCTAGCTCATTGACCACCGAGAAGGAGATAGGCTGTCCCGAGAGGCCGCTGTATTGCGGGGTAAAGCTCACCTGCCGCTGCCCTGTGGTGACCGTCACACAAGTCACCGTGGTTACCGCCGTGATGGCGAAAGGACTGGTTGGAGGTGGTTGGGTAGCATCGCAGGCAGCCAGCCAGTTATAGGCAAAGCCCACTTCACCGGGTGTTCCGGTTTGCACTGCTCGTAGGTTGATAACCGGATTGTCGGTATAGAGGGTGAGCGTGTAGGGTCCCGGATTAGTGGTTGCCGCTAGTTCATTGACCACCGAGAAGGAGATAGGCTGTCCCGAGAGGCCGCTGTATTGCGGGGTAAAGCTCACCTGCCGCTGCCCTGTGGTGACCGTCACACAAGTCACCGTGGTTACTGCTGTGATGGCGAAAGGACTGGTCGGAGGTGGTTGGGTAGCATCGCAGGCAGCCAGCCAGTTATAGCCAAAGCCCACTTCACCGGGTGTTCCGGTTTGCACTGCTCGTAGGTTGATAACCGGATTGTCGGTGTAGAGGGTGAGCGTGTAGGGCCCCGGATTAGTGGTTGCCGCTAGTTCATTGACCACCGAGAAGGAGATAGGCTGTCCCGAGAGGCCGCTATATTGCGGGGTAAAGCTCACCTGCCGCTGCCCTGTGGTGACCGTCACACAAGTCACCGTGGTTACCGCAGTGATGGCGAAAGGTGTATTCACAATCGGGGCGGGACTGACGGTGAGCACCAGGGTTGTGGTGGCCGTTAATGAACCCGGATCAGTGGCTTTCACGGTGATGGTGAAAGGCGATCCGACCGTAGTGGAGGGCGTGCCTGAGATGGTAGCCGGAGCGGTGAAGCTCAATCCAGCGGGCAGACTACTGACCGACAGGGTTAGACTGGCAGGTGTCTCCGAATCGGTGAAGGTGTTGGCTGGGATGAGATAGCTGAACCCACTGCCCACCGTGGCCGACTGGGGCGGGATAGCATTAGCCACCGTAGGGGCGGTATTCACGATAGGAGCAGGGCTGACGGTGAGCACCAGGGTTGTGGTGGCCGTTAATGAACCCGGATCGGTGACTTTCACGGTGATGGTGAAAGGCGATCCGACGGTAGTGGAGGGCGTTCCCGAGATGGTAGCCGGAGCGGTGAAGCTCAATCCAGCGGGCAGACTACTGACCGACAGGGTTAGACTGGCAGGTGTCTCCGAATCGGTGAAGGTGTTGGCTGGGATGAGATAGCTGAACCCACTGCCCAC
>NZ_CP045997.1:8331640-8332052 GCF_010233585.1 Spirosoma endbachense | reverse complement strand
CCACCGTGGCCGACTGGGGCGGGATAGCATTAGCCACACTGGGCGCGGTGTTCACGATAGGAGCAGGGCTGACGGTGAGCACCAGGGTTGTGCTGGTGGTCAGCGAACCCGGATCAGTAGCCGTCACAGTGATGGTGAAAGGTGACCCGATCGTAGTGGAGGGCGTTCCCGAGATGGTAGCCGGAGCGGTAAAGCTCAATCCGGCAGGCAGACTACTGACCGACAGGGTTAGACTGGCGGGTGTCTCCGAATCGGTGAAGGTATTAGCCGGGATGAGATAGCTAAACCCACTGCCCACCGTGGCCGACTGGGGCGGGATAGCATTAGCCACACTGGGCGCGGTGTTCACAATCGGGGCGGGGCTAACGGTAATGACCAGGGTTGTGCTGGCCGTTAATGAACCCGGATCGGT
>NZ_CP045997.1:8298884-8331543 GCF_010233585.1 Spirosoma endbachense | reverse complement strand
ACTACTGACCGACAGGGTTAGACTGGCGGGTGTCTCGGTATCGGTAAAGGTGTTGGCTGGGATGAGATAGCTAAACCCACTGCCCACCGTGGCCGACTGGGGCGGGATAGCATTAGCCACACTGGGCGCTTCATTGACATTACTGATCGTAATAGTAATCAGTGCATAATTTGTCAGGGCACCATCCGATACGCCTATTGACAATGAAAAGGTAGGCGTAACTTCAAAATTTAATGCTGCTGAGTTAGCAACTTGCAGTGAATTCCCTGATAGAGCGAAAGCGCCATTTGTATTACCACTTATGATGGAATAGCTAAGTGTTGTTCCAGCGTCGGGATCTGATGCCGCTACCGTGCCCACTGGCGTAGTATTGGGCGTATTTTCATTGACAGTAAATGATTGGGGACTGATCGTCGGAGGTTCGTTGACATTAGTGACCGAGATTGTAAATGACTTTTCGAATGTCAGCGCAGGAGAACCATTATCGGTTGTGCGAATTCGAATCGAATAGCTGCTTTGGGCTTCATAATTGAATGTTGCCGCTGTTTGTAGCTGACTGCCAACCAGCTGAAATGAAGCATTGTTTGTTGATCCTCCGCCAGTTACCAGTGAGTAAGAGAAGCTTTGGCCAACGTCGGGGTCTGTTGTGCTGAGTGTGCCTACGGCTGTGCCGCCAGGCTGATTTTCGGCAACCGTACTAGCACTAAGTGCAATGTCGGTCGGCGCACTATTGGCTGTTCCAGTCGTAAAGTTGAATAGAGCATTAGTGAAAATACCGGCAAATACGCGCCCATCTGTATCAATAAAAACTTCCTCATCAGCCCGTAATGCATAGGCGGTAAGGTTTGCGAGTGTCGTACTGGGATCAAGAACCCAGGTCGTACCCGACCCTGTTACTTTGGCATTTCCTACGGGTACAGTTTCGACTATTACATTGTCAGAAGTGCGCACTAGATAAAGATTACCATTGCCTTTACTCACACTTCGGTCGAATGTTAAGGTCAGGTTCGTAGCTGGATTCACGCCCGTAGCATTGTCTGCCGGACTGGTTGAGGTAATCTTTGGCTGGCTACCCTCCTGACGAATGACCCGCCCAACATCGTCGTTGACCGTTTCAACAAGGTCCGGATCGCCATCATTATCATAGTCTACAACAAAAATAGAAGTCAGGGTGATATTGGCGAAGTTAATATTGTTGAGTGGTCCGCTGGTAAAAGTACCTGACCCGTTGGCGTTGATGGGCGACCCAAAGGTGCCATTGCCATTATTGAGAATTAAACTAATGCCGACGCCACTGACATTACCATCCTGATAGAGCATGTCCTGATCGCCATCGGAGTCTACATCGAAATAGAACCGACGTGCGCCAAAGCTTAGAGAGGGAAATGGGCTGGTCGTCAGATCGGTGGATGTGCCATTGCCATTGTTGCGAACGATCCGACCAACATCGTCGTTGACCGTTTCAACAAGATCCTGATCCCCATCATCGTCGTAGTCCACGATAAAAAGTGATGACAGGGTAATATTGGTAAAAGTAACGTTGTTGAGTGGCCCGCTGGTAAAAGTACCTGACCCGTTGGCGTTAATGGGTGACCCAAAGGTGCCATTGCCATTATTCCGGATTAAACTGATGCCGACGCCACTGACATTGCCATCCTGATAGAGCATGTCCTGATCGCCATCGGCATCCACGTCATAGTAAACTCGTCGTGCGCCAAAGCTTAGGGAAGGAAACGGGCTGGTCATCAGGTCGGTAGATGTGCCATTGCCATTGTTGCGAACGATCCGGCCAACATCGTCGTTGACCGTTTCAACAAGATCCTCATCGCCATCATTATCATAATCTACAATGAAAATGGAAGTCAGGGTGATATTGGTGAAGTTAATATTGTTGAGTGGCCCACTGGTAAAGGTGCCTGATCCGTTGGCGTTAATGGGTGACCCAAAGGTGCCATTGCCATTATTCCGGATTAAACTGATGCCGACGCCACTGACATTACCATCCTGATAGAGCATGTCCTGATCGCCATCGGCATCCACATCATAGTAAACTCGTCGTGCGCCAAAGCTTAGGGAAGGAAATGGGTTCGTTGGCTGGCTATAGGATACCGCTGCTAATGGACGCAGCAAAACCGGTTTGAGCGTTGTATGTAAGGTCGGAGGAGTAGCCTGGAGGCTCTCTCCGATCAATAGCAATACCAGAACCAGCCAGCCTCCCCAACGGGTGCATCGTGCCAAATAGTTGTTAAACATAAGCAGTTGAGTTTGATTAACGGAAGGTTTGTTTTGTTGTAGTTATTGATGAGCGGGCAGCAGCTATTGACTGCCAGATGACAGGAAGAAGGACCAGACAGATCTTCCTGATGGTGCTGATCAGGAGGGAATTAGGCGGGATATCTCGACGGAAACAGCAGCATTTTTCCGAAAAACGCTGCTGTTTCCGTTTTATGGAATCGTTAATTAATTGCGACTGGGGAATATGCCTTCGAGCGCGATACAGTAGTTCATCGCCAGAATCGGCTGTACAACGGGGAAAGGCTGATTCCCACCAGAAGGGCCGATAGAGTTTGGATTGGCTATTGCATTAGGCGTTGGACCATAAGCATTTACCGATACAGGATCGCCAGTGCTGGTTGAACCTGATGCGACAGCCATCACATTGTTTACTGGAGTAGCAGCGGTGGCGGGCGTACCCGCAACCATTAATGCGTGACTGTGAGTAGGCATTTGGGTGGAAATCAGGGTAACGTTTTCAGTACCGGTTACTTCACCAATAACGTAATTAGACAGGCCAGGCCCCTGACCCTGGCCCAGGGGGACACGACCGCGCAGATCAGGTAGTGCGAAAGTAGTTATTCCATCGCCCCCATAAGTAGTGCCCAGCAATGAAAACAGGGCCGTGTTTTGCGCAATAGAGAGTAATTGGCCCTGGCAAATCGCCCAACCGCGTGGAGCAAAGTTGAAGCCAAATAAAGCAATCATACCAAGAAATGGCTGATCCATGATAGTGAATGGTTAAAAGTTAGAGAAAAGTAAAGCGAGTATAAATACTTACAAAAAATTTACCTTTAGAGATAAATTCTTGTAATAATTGCAGAAATTGTTAATGAAAGCAACAAATCATATACACGTACTAGTACAAAAATGAAAGATTTAGTAAACGGTATATACCAAAATAATACACTTATATTCTATAGTTTTACTGGATTATTTAGTATGGATATCGAAACACAATTTCAAGTAAATCGAAAATTATTTATGTGTACATATAAATAAACTACAATCTATACTAAATAGGACTTTGGCTTCAATCCGTGCCACCGCAGCCACGGACGGTGGTTACTAATCAAGCCCAAACAAACCACGGTCCGCCGTGCGGTGGTACGGCTCCAAGCCAAAGTCCTACTAAATCGTGTAATGCATTAAATTATCCGTAAACCTCGTTATCGATAATTCGTTGCTGGCAACTGAATTAAAACGCGGCTTATCGGTACAGCTGATCCAAGAGTTACAAAAGGCCATGCCTGAGGTGCCAGCATTGATAACCATACTGGCTTTGATTAACCCATTTTTCTCAAAAAACAGCAGGCATCACAATGGAAGATGGCAGGTGAACCGTCTGCTTCTGGAACCGGCTCATTTACCGGTCGACAACCGTCATAAGCCTGTGACTATGATTAAGTTACCGAATAATTAATAATAATTCTTTTAAGTTTAAATAATACACAATAAAGATATTTTTGTAATTATAACAGTAGCTATTAATGAAAATGGCTACTGTAGAAGCAAATCAACCACAGTTTCAACTTTAATGATCTCACCCCCATGGACAAACAGCTATTAGCCACGGTAGTTTCTGAGGCAAAACCAGAATCTGGCCAACTTCATCGGTCGAGCGGTAATTTCTCGACCGATTCTATCACACCCGGTGCGCTCTACGTAACGTTTGAAGTAGTAGATAGCCCTAATCCCGATGCGATTCATTTTGACGTTATGCGGGATAAAAGTGCGGGTATTGACCCTGTTGAATACGAAAATGTGTATAGCGGCTTTCAAAGTAATAATGTTGAGCCGTTTCGGTCTTTGTACATTGCCAACCCTGAAAATGCTTCAGCTCCCTTTACAGTGAATGTTTACAGTATTTCATAGAGTATTTTAGGGAGATTCAGGCTAACTTTCATCGTCGGCATAGAAAGTCCTGATAAGGGTGCCGTAAATAAATTTATCATCAAATTTATTTACGGCACCCTTGCCTGTTTATACGGTTTCAATAGCCACAAATTGTTGGCCTTTAGGGGTATTTGTGCTATATGACATCATGTGCCGGTTTGTTTTATTGCGATCAGTATAACCCGGCAACTTGATCCTTGTGAGACTATATCGCCCAAGTGGAAAACAAACTGTAGCTCGTTTTAGTATCTAAGCCTCTTTAAACCATAATCGCTATGAAAACGTATATAAATAGGCAATTTGTTAAATCTGCACTAGGCTGGAGCCTGGTGGCTCTGGTCTTGCTACTGGCGGTGGCCTGCTCCTCTCTGCTCACTGACCATCTACCGCCTGATTCTCAGGCCGATCGCCGAAGCAAAGTTCAAAAAGCTGTCGATGGCGTTCGGACAGCCCTGGAAAAAGACCTCCAGAATTCGGTTCCTTCACTAAATGTGTTGATTCAGACACCTACTGAAAAAATACTGGCCTCTTCGGTTCCTCCCGGTAATACACCCGTCCTGGAAACGACTAATTTTCGATTCGCCAGTAATACAAAAAACTTTACGAGTACCTCCGTTCTGAATATGCACGAAGATGGTTGGCTAGATTTTAAGGCACCTATTACCGGCCTTATACCTGGTACCAACATGCCCTATGTACCTAATACACCCGCGTGGGATTTTCCGTATAAAAACTCGATTACCATTGAGCAGTTATTGCAACACAGTGCTGGTGTTTTTGACGTCGATAATGATCCTGTTCCTGGATTCAACGGAAAAACATTTACCGAAGCTACCCAACTGGCTGATCCTACACATCAGTTCACAACCGAAGAAATGATTCACCAGTTGATCATTAACAACCTTTCCTATTTTGCGCCGGGCACCGGTTATCATTACAGCAATACGGGCTATGCTATTCTGGGGAAGATTATCGAACGTGTGTATTCAGTAAAAAGTGGCAGTGCTAAAACCTATGGCGATTACCTGAAAGATTACGTAGTTGGGCCGAACGCGCCTGTACCCGTTGCCATTCATTTTCCTGTCCGGGCCGATGATACGGTATTGCCGAGCCCCCGCGTAGAAGGTCTTGAATTGCAACCAGGACAGGCCATCAACTACGGTGATTACAACATGAGTGCCCAGGTGGCCGAAGGAAATGGGTACGGTACCATGGGTGCTCTTAATGCATATATACGCTCACTAATGAAAGGACAGAACGTTTTAAAGCCCGAAACTGTGACCATCATGCAAACGGATGCGTCGTCGGCTAACCCAACCTATAGACTGGGTTGCACGTTGACAAAAAATCTGGGTTATGGTCATAACGGTGCGCGTATCGGTAATTTGGCGCTGATGGCCTACGATCCCCTCACCGACATATCGATTGTGGTTTATTTGCCATTATGGGATCTTACCAATGGGCTGGATTCATTTACAAAGTGCTTTAATGCCCTGTATGACGCGGCCTATGCCGCCAGATCGACGTTAGGTTATCCAGGTAAACCCTGAATAGGGCGCAACGCTTTACAAAGGGTTGATACGAAAACAAGGGCACTCTACTTGGTTATATACACGAATGGGTAGGAATCTAAGTCCTACCCATTCGTGTATATACTGGTGAAGCTGAAAGGGAAATTAGCCGGCGCTCAGATTAGTTACTGACACAACCTCATCCGGTAAAATCCAGACCAATTGCGAGCCAGTTCTGGTATTAGTTACAATAGTCGCTAATTGCTTTATAAGCAGGATTGTAGCCTAATTCGCCCGCTTTGGATAGGTCGAGACAGCCACCATTTTCATCACCAAGGCTATGTCGAATAATTCCGCGTACGTAGAACGCTTCGCTGTAGCGAGGGTTTAGCTTGATCGCATCATTGCAATCGGTGATAGCGCCCCGCTGGTCGCCCTGGGCCGATTTGATCAATCCCCGCGAGAAATACGCTTCGGCATAGGTAGGGTTCAATTCAATCGATTTGTTCAAATCGGCAATGGCTCCCCGCTGATCGCCCTGCTTGTTTTTACTGACCCCCCGCGAGAAATACGCTTCAGACCGTTCAGCAGAAAGCTCGCTGATACGATTCCGTTCCTGAACCAGGTTGCGCAGGTTATCGAGGATAGGGCGCGTGATGCGACCGGTATAAACCACCTTTGCGTCGGTATTCGAGTTGTTCATCTCAATCGCCTGCGTGAAATCCTGAAGCGCTCCCTTCTGATCACCAAGTTTGCCACGACAAAATCCGCGACCGTAATAAGCTTTGAAATTATCGGCCTTTAAGGTGATAGAGCGGTCGTAGTCGGCCAGCGCGCCTTTAAAGTCTTCCAGCTTTCCTTTTGCGTAGCCCCGATAAAAATAAGCTTCGGCATCTTCCGGGCTTAATTCAATGGCTTTGTTGAGATCTGTAATAGCGCCGTTGAAATCGTTCAGTTCAACTTTCGAGATACCACGCCCGGAAAACGCCTGGGAACGTTTGGGCGTCATTTCAATCACTTTCGTAAAATCGGCCAGACTACCCGAAAAATCATCGAGTTTCTGTTTGGTAATACCCCGGGCATAGTAAACCAGAACGTTGGCAGGGTCAAGCTCGATTGCTTTCGAGAAATCGGCCAAAGCGCCCCTGTATTGCTCAATGCGGCTCCGGCTGCTACCTCGGCTATAATACGCCTGAGGGTCGTCGGGGTTTAATTCGATGGATCGGCTGAAGTCCAGAAGCGCACCCCGATGGTCATCCTGTTTGCTTTTACTGGCACCTCGGCTCAGATAGGCCATCGCATCTTTGCCATTCAGTTCAATTGCCCGATCATAGTCCAGAATGGCTCCCCGGTGATCTTTTAGACTTGCTTTGGCAACACCCCGATTGTAATAGCTTGCTGCATTTTCGGGGTTCATCGTAATGGCCATGCTAAAAGCCTGTAGAGCACCCGTGAAATCGCCGGATTTACTTTTACCGATACCACTTTCAAAAAAATCGACAGCGGTTTGTTGGGCCGATGTCCCAAACGGTAGGCAGAGACATAGTAGACTAATTAGCGGCAGGATAGGTCGCATCATAAGTTAAGGAAATTAGTGCTTGGTGAGTCGAATACTAATTGAGGGCCTAAAATTAGGCTTTCAAAACAGATAGGCAAAGTAATGATACTGTTAATTTTCTGTAAGTCAGTTCAGTGGCGTAAATCAGGCATCTGTTGCTGCTCAAATAAAACTGCCAGAAAGAGCCCTAAATTACCCATTATTGTCTATATTTCTGCCATTTTGTCTTTATTTTTATCGACTTATTGTTTAAATAGTGACAAAATGTCGTATATGTCCTTGTTTTTTGAATTGGTATGCTGTTTGCCAATAAGAGTATGTGTTCAAATAAGAACGATCCAAACAATAGAAAAAACATGGCAACTTTAGTTCGATATAACCGCATTCCAACGTTCTTCAACCCTTTTTACGGTCGCCCTGTTATTGACCGGTATCACAATGCAAGCCCAAACGTTCCTGCTGTGAATGTAAAGGAAGTTGAAACAGCATTCCAGCTTGAACTGGCTGCACCTGGTTTGAAAAAAGAAGATCTGAAAATTAACGTAGAGAATAATACGCTCACGATCGCTTACAAACCCGAAGCAAAAGCTGACGAAACAGGCCCTAAATTTACCCGGCACGAGTTTGGCTTTAACGCCTTCGAACGGAGTTTCCGCCTGCCCAAAACAGTCAATGCCGACGAAATTAAGGCTTCTTATACCGACGGTATCCTGACGGTTGAATTACCTAAAATTGACGTGAAAGAAGAGAAAGTAGTGAAAGAAATTGCAATTGCTTAATTGAGTAGTCAGGCAATTAGAGTCAACTGGGAATTGGTAGCTACCAATTCCCAGTTTTGTTTTATCCCAATACGATACGAACAAAGGCTTCCAGTTTTTTTTCGTCTAATTGGCCATTTGTCCGGACGCCACTGCAAATGTCGAGACCAAACGGTTGCACGGTTTCAATCGCTTTTCGAACGTTTTCGATAGTGAGTCCACCAGCCAGAAATACAGGTACGGGCGACTGGGCGACAATTTGCCGACTGACTGCCCAATTGTGTACTCGTCCTGTGCCGCCCAGCTCTTTTACGGCCAGGTTTGGGTTACCTGAATCGAGCAGCAGGGCATCGACACCGTTCTGCACGACCTGTAGTGCTTCATCAATATTTTTCTCATCGATCACATGAATAACCTGCACCAGTTTAATGGCGGGTAATGCGTCACGAAGTTGTGCGTACGTTTCGGGCGGCACCGCATCGACGATCTGGATCGTATTGGCACCTACCCGCCGTTGATGCGCAATGATATCGCTGGTATTGGTTTCGCTTGTGAGCATAAACGTAGCGATGGGTGGAGGTGTCGAGTCAACAATCCGGGCGGCCAATTCGTCGCCAACCACACCGGGGCCACTGGGCATTCGACCCACCAGCCCGAGGGCATCGGCACCGAGCCGAATAGCCAAACAAGCTTCATCGGGACTACTGATACAGCAAATTTTAATCCGTGTTCTGAACGGAGATTCCATTAGAAGTTGCGCTTTTCTTGATTTGATAATCGAAAGTAGGGACAAAAAATAAAATTAATGGGTTAATCAGACAAGCAGCTTTCCAAAATATGGTTACCGACAGTTCCCCAACTGATACCTACGCATCCTTACGAATTCCTGACTTTCGCTATTTTGTGATGAACAGTTTCCTGATGACAGTTACATTACTGATCCAGGAAGTCATTCTAGGCTACGAACTCTATAAAATCACACACGATCCGCTGGCTTTAGGTCTGGTTGGACTGGCCGAAGCCCTGCCTTTTATTGCCATATCGCTTTTTGGTGGCCATCTGGCCGACCGACGCGATAAAAAGCGGATTCTTCAGTGGAGTTCACTGGTCATTTTATTCGGTTCGGTGATCTTATACCTTGTTTTTCAGCCGTCGGTTGTGGCTGGTCTGTCGCAGACGGCACGATTAGCCACGATTTATGGTGTACTGATGCTGATTGGTACGGCCAAAGGGTTTTATTCGCCCGCCAGTTCGTCGCTAAAACCGTTTTTAGTACCACGTGAGCTCTATACAAACTCAGCTACGTGGAGCAGTTCATTCTGGCAGGCAGGAGCAATTGTGGGGCCCGGTGTGGCTGGATTTATCTACAATTGGGTGGGCTTCGATAATACATTGATCGTAGTCATTGGCCTGTTTGCCATTTGTTTAGTCCTGATCAGTTTTATTAAGCCCAAGCCTGTACCCGTTACGAATGCGCCTGCCCAGCGGCTAACTGAAAGCCTTAAAGAAGGGTTTCGGTTTGTCTTTAAAACCCAGATTGTCCTGTACGCGATCTCTCTCGATTTGTTTTCTGTCCTTTTTGGGGGCGTAGTGGCCATTTTACCGGTTTTTGCCGAAGATATTCTGAAAGTTGGTGCTGAAGGATTGGGGTTCCTGCGGGCGGCTCCTTCCGTTGGGGCATTGCTTACCATGGCCTTTATGACGAAATACCCACCAACGCATAATGCCTGGCGGAATATGTTGTTGGCAGTGGCTGGTTTTGGAGTTACAACGATTATCTTTTCGGTATCGACAAATTTTTACCTCTCCCTTGTCATGCTGGCATTGACAGGAGCGTTCGATAGCGTGAGCGTGATTATCCGGCAAACGATATTGCAGATATTCCCGCCCGACCACATGCGCGGACGCGTGGCGGCCGTGAATGGTATCTTTGTTAGTTCATCCAACGAAATAGGTGCTTTTGAATCGGGATTGATGGCCCGATTGCTGGGCACTGTGCCTTCAGTTGCATTAGGTGGGGTTGTTACGTTGGCCGTCGTAACGTACGTATATGCCAAATCGAAGGAGTTATTTGCCGTGAGGCTGGGCTAAGTTGCTCAACCGACAGGTTTGAAAACGATACAGGCACTCGCCCGGCTACCAGTTGGGTAACAAGTAATCGGGCGAGTGGTGCGCTGAATAGTTGCCTTTTAATGCGGGACAGGAGAAGGTATAAAGTCGCGAACAAACGCATTGACATCGATCTGTTTATCGAGAAGGACGCGTTCGTTGAAAATCTCCCAAAAGAGTTCGTCAGAAAGCTGATAATTACGCTGTAACTGGACCATATCGCGGATGCTTTCCTTGAGTTCCCCGACTTGCGGTTGCACCTGATAAGTGCGGGATTGGTAATTTTCCATGACTTTTGCTTTTAGCGTGCGAGATTCTAAACACCCTCTATTTTATATTGTTTTGCCTTTGCGAGGAGGTGATTGACAAGTGATTAGAATAATTATATTGTTTCCGTTTATTTTAAGTAGTAAACCAAATCTTACCCCGCCATCATACAACTAAATTTTTTTCAATTAATTTAAAACCCTTGATTGTCAAGCTGAATTATGAAAAAAGCGCTACTTTTTTCGATGTCGTTGCTCGTTGGGGCTGGCCTGGTTGCTTTAAGATCTTCTACTGCGCCAAAGCCCATCAAACTGGTAAAAGTCTGGGAAACCGACACAACGCTTCGAACCCCCGAATCCGTCCTTTATGATGGGCATAACACTTTATATGTGGCCAACATTGACGGGAAATCGGATTCGCTCGATGGCAGCGGTTTTATTTCTAAAGTGTCACTCGATGGTAAAGTGGAAAATCTGCGCTGGACGTCGGGCCTCAATGCGCCAAAGGGAATGGGATTGTTCAAAAAAAGACTTTATGTGACGGATGTTTATCGGTTAGTGGCCATTAATACAGAAACGGGGCAGGCCGAAAAAACGTGGGATGCGATTGGCAAGGGTGCTTTTCTGAATGATGTAACGGTCGATAAAGATGGGATTGTTTACGTATCAGACAGCCGTGCCGATAAGTTGTATCGCCTGAAAGACGACAAGTGGGACGTGCTGATGGAAGGTGAACAACTGAATAAACCCAATGGTGTACTCGCTGTTGGTAAGGATAAACTGATGGTTGGCAGCACTAAAATTGGTGCCTTGCGAACGCTGGATCTGAATACCAAATCGATGACAACCGTAGCCGATGGCATGGCCAATACGGATGGAATTGTACCAGCAGGAAAGGGAAATTATTTCGTCTCAGACTGGAATGGTCAATTGTTTCATATCAGTGCAGATGGCACAAAGCAACAGCTGTTGGATACGCGTGCTGATAAAGTTAATGCGGCTGATATTGAGTATGTTGCGAAGAAGAAATTATTGATCGTACCGACTTTTTTCAAAAACAAACTGATTGCTTATCGAGTCGAATAGAACGCATCTACGCACTAGTATCCAACGCCCGACCACACTGGTCGGGCGTTGCTGGTTAATAGGAAATGTCTTCTTCGTCCAATAGGTTTTTGATATTTATCACACAGCCCTCCATAACGATTACATCATTGGCCCAATCCGTAATGATCCAGTCCTGATTGGGGAGAAGAATAATAATTTTCTGAATTTTTGAAAGCACCCATAACACGCGCTCAACGCCAAATGTGAACAGCTCCTGGGTTTTCTCGGAAATATAAGCCACATCGCTCCCGATCTCGTTCAGATCAATTTTTATGTCTACTTCCACAACGACCTTGGGCGCTACATCAAAATACTTACCTTTTAATGGGCCTAATTTCGCTTTTTCAAAAATGGCAATGTCAGCGGATAAATTATCACCAACGGCTACATGTAAACCCGATTCATTAGTTGCCGTAATAAACCGCTTCCTGTCTCGATTAATGGTGATATGCGTATTAATTAGCGATACCAGAATCGCCTGTAAATCACCACTGCCCATAATATCCTCGGGTTTGAGAATCCCTGCTACTACATCGCGATAGTCTTTGTAGTATAGCGGGCGACCATTGAGCGTCTCGTAAATGAGCGCATCGGGAATGGCTTCCGTTTGGACGGTTTCTTTGTCAGAAGATACCATAGTCGTATTAATTTTTAGAAAGTTACAGAATTAACGGCTTCTCCCCAACAGGGTTTCAATGGCGTTCTGGGCCCGATCAGCGCCAAAACCAGCAACTGCTTTAGCCATGTGATCGACAATGAGTTCGGTCCCTAAATTGCCAATACTGCCCTCGTGCGTATGGTGCAGGGTGCGTGGAGGATTATACGTATGTTCGGCAATCTCTTTGCCGACCGTCTGGTACGCTTCACGAAAAGGTACGCCCTGTAAAACGAGTTCATTTACCCGCTCTACGCTGAATAACAGATCATACTTTGAGTCGTCGAGCAGATTTGTTTTCACCTGAATATGCTCCAGCATGAACTCAGTAATGTCCAGGCAATCCAGGAGTTCGTCGAAGGCTGGCATCAGAATTTCTTTCAGCAATTGCATATCGCGGTGGTAGCCGGAAGGCAGGTTGCTCATCACCAGCGTCACCTCCATCGGCAGGGCTTTCAGCCGGTTCGTTTTAGCCCGCAGCAGCTCGGCTACATCGGGGTTTTTCTTATGCGGCATTATGCTGCTGCCGGTTGTGAGTGCATCCGGCAAAGTCAGAAAACCGAAATTCTGGCTGTTATAGAGACAAATATCCATTGCCATGCGCGAGATCGTAGCCGCAATTGCTGCCAGTGCGGTCAGGGCCGTTTGTTCTGTTTTTCCCCGGCTCATCTGTGCATAAACAACGTTGACGTGCATTCCCTCAAAACCCAGCAACTCGGTCGTGAGCGTGCGGTTGAGCGGAAATGACGAACCGTAGCCAGCTCCCGAACCAAGTGGATTTCGGTTGGCAAGACGGTAGGCTGTCTGTAGCGTCAGCATATCGTCGGCCAGTGCTTCGGCATAGGCACCAAACCAAAGGCCAAACGACGATGGCATGGCGATTTGCAGGTGTGTATAGCCCGGCAACAGGTCATTTTTATGCTGTTCTGAACGGTCGATGAGCCGAGCAAATACACGCTGGGTAGCCTCCGCAACGCGCCAGAGCCGGTCACGGGTAAAGAGCTTCAGGTCAACCAGTACCTGATCATTGCGCGACCGGCCCGAGTGAATTTTCTTGCCGACGTTGCCCAGAGCGCGTGTTAGCAGTAATTCAACCTGTGAATGAACATCTTCAACGCCCTCTTCAATAACGAAACTGCCTTCCTCAATGTCCTGATAAATGGCTTTTAATTCATCGTTTAACAAGCTCAATTCATGGTCGGTGAGCAGGCCAATTGTCTCCAGCATCTGCGCATGGGCAAGGTTACCCAGTACATCGAAAGGTGCGAGGTATAAATCCATTTCGCGGTCTCGCCCGACCGTGAAGCGTTCAATTTGTTCGGCTGTTGTGACGCCTTCTTTTTGCCAGAGTTTCAATTTCTTAACGAGCGAAAGAGTGAATGAGCGAATTGATGAATAGTCGACGCGAACAGTATCTACTCATTCGCTCAATTATTCCTTCGCTCATTAAAATATGGGCAAAGTTCGTAAAGAAAGTTGGTTGGAGCGTATGAACTCTCAAAGACTGTTCTGGATTGGGCCAAAAACTGTTTCGTTCAGCTAGGATTAAAGCCATAATTAAATGCCAGAATACAGGCGAATGACGGCTAAAGTGAGCCTCAATCGCGACCTGGTAACGCCCGGATTCATTCTATCGTCGGGATGACATAAAAACGCTCAATTTCCCTCTTTTTGAAAAGTATAAACAGCTTCGTCATATATAGTTCTGTAGGTGAGCGTACTTGAGTACGAGATTTATCTATTTTTAGAGATTAAGTTAGCGTTTAACGAATTGAATAGCGCAACCACCTCCTTTGGCCAGGTGAAGCGGCAGGGTTGTTTTAGCGGTCACCGTTTTCTTTTCAATGAGGTACGTTTCCGGATTCGTTTGCCAGTCCGTATTGGCCGCATCGCGATAAATCGTTGCCTCATAGGTGTTGCCAGAATCTAAAAAGCTCAAACTGAGCGATAAGTCACGGCTGTTTTCGTCGGTGATGGCTCCGGCAAACCAGCTAGAACTACCTTTGGCTTTACGGGCAATTAGCACATAATCGCCCGGCTCGGCGGCTATTACTTTGGTATCGTCCCAGTCCACCGGCACATCGCGAATAAACTGAAAAGCATCCAGGTGCTTTTCGTAGTTCTCGGGCAGGTCAGCCACCATCTGAAGCGGACTGTACAGCGTAACATATAAGGCCAGTTGTTTAGCCAGTGTTGTACGAACACGTTGCGTCCGTGTACTATCAAATTGATTCAAACGAAAGCGAAACAAACCGGGCGTAAAGTCCATAGGGCCGCCCAGCAGGCGGGTGAATGGTAGAATCGTGGTGTGTTCAGGCGGAATTCCAAGCGTTGGGGCGTTGTTGAATTCACTACCCCGAGCCGCTTCGCTGGCCATCCAGTTGGGGTAGGTACGATGCAGGCCAGTTGGGTGGGCTGATTCATGGGAGTCCAGCATGAGTTTATACTCAGCCGTCTTTTCGGCGACCCGCTGGTAGTGATTGATCATCCATTGTCCATCATGATGTTCACCCCTCGGAATAATACGACCGACATAGCCCGTTTTAACGGTGTTGATCCCCTTTTTCACCATAAACTGATAGGCTGCATCCATTCGGCGTTCGTAGTTTGTAACCGAGCCCGACGTTTCATGATGCATGATAATTCGAACTCCCCTCTGACGGGCATAGCTGGTGAGCGAATCCAGATTGTAATCCGGGTAGGGGGTAACAAAATCAAAAACGTCTTCTTTCCAGTTGCCAAACCAATCTTCCCAGCCAACGTTCCAACCTTCGACCAGTACGCCATCAAAGCCATATTTGGCGGCAAAGTCAATGTATTTCATGACGTTTCGCGTGTTGGCTCCATGCTTACCTCCGGCTTTTTCCCAGGTCGCTTTACCGATGTGCATTTCCCACCACATACCTATAAATTTCTGAGGTTTGATCCACGATGCATCGCCAATTTTTGAGGGCTCGTTGAGATTCAAAATCAGTTTTGACGCCAGTAAATCAGTTGCCTGATCACTGACAATAACGGTTCGCCAGGGTGTTTGGGCGGGCGTTTGAAGATAGGCTTTATTACCCACCGCATCCGGCACCAGTTGAGCCGTGAGCGTACGTTTTTGTTTGTCTACTCTCAGGTGCATGACCGGGTAGTTTACTAGTGCGGCTTCGTAGATGCTGATATACAGGCCGTTGTCTGTCTTGAAAAGTATCGGTGTTTGAACCGCGTCGGGCCCAATGACCGATTTTAAGGCTGTATCTTTTTCCCGGTCGGCCGCAGCAACGGCGTCGATGTCGCTGAGTTTGGTCGTGTTGTAGAGGTATTCATTCGAGTCATAATCTCCCGGCATCCAGAACGTTTGATGATCAGCCGCCAGAACAAACTGGGTCAGTTCATCGGCTACGATAAAATGAGTAAGTGCAGGCTGTTGAGGAAACTCATAGCGAAATCCCAATCCATCATTAAACACCCGAAATCGTACGCGCAACCGTATGTTGGATGCGGATTTGTCCTGCAATGTGAGCACTAACTCTTTGTGCTGGTTACGGATTTGGCTGATTTCCCCCCAAACGGGCTGCCAGTTTTCATCGACAGTGGAGGAGTCGGCGGCAATGAGGGTAAATCGAGATAGAGCTACTTGTGGTTTACTCAGAACGAAACCCAGGCTAGCGGGTTCAATGACGGCTTTGCCTTTATAGGAGAGCTGATAGGAAATAGTGCCTTCCGATGTGTTTCGTATAACCAGGCTAATGGATTGGTTTGGCGAGGTCGTGGAAATCAGTTGCTGGGCATATGACTTCGCCAGCAGAAGGCCAGATAAAATTATGATTAATAGATAGTTAGGCATAACTGGCTCGAAGTTTAGGAAATAGCAGAAACGCGAGTTGAGAAAATCTTTCCAACTCGCGTGCAGAGATGTGTAGAAGACCGATGTTTATAGGTCTTTGTTATAAAATCGATCGGAAAATACAAGCGAATCAGTAAGCGGTCAGTCCTTCTTCTCAACAGGCTGTTCTATGGCTCGCTTGTTTCTAAACGTTGTCGAAGTAACCAGAATCCGCAGGCTCCTACTAAACTTAGTAGCGTAATAGTTAGCCAATGTACAGAAAAACCGAAATGAGCGACCATCTGCGAGCCGAAGGCCGGAGCTGTGGTCTGGGCCAGTGCACCCCCCATTGAATACAACGCCAGGTATTGCCCCCGTGTTGCTGGGTTGGATCGTTGTACGGTGAATGATTGAATAAAGGGCATCACCAGCATTTCGCTGATTGTTGCAAATAGGATAAAAACCAGCGCGATAGCTATTCCTGATAGCCCTGCCCAGCCAGTTACGGCCAGGGATAGATAGGAGACCGCCGTCAGGATAACGCCTGTGATGATCAGGTTAATTTTCGATAGTTTCCGTTGCTCAAGTTCATAGACCAGGGCCATCTCAATCACGACAATAAACACGCCGTTTAGCGCCATCATCAGCCCGATTGTACTTTCCGTCATAAGGAGCACTCGCTTGAAAAACAACGGTACAATGGAGAACAACTGCATGAATACGGTCAGATATAAGGCTGCACATAGCACGAATGCAATGAATAATGTATCACGATAAGGTGATGCCGAAGAGACTGCCTTGGTTGATACATTGCTGATAATGATATGGTTATCTTTTGTAGCTAAACGTGTTTCTGGGACTGGTAAGTACAGCCAGAGGACGAAGCCTGCCACCAGGCAGGTCAGGCCATCGGCCCAGAAAAGCAGGCTGTAGTCAATTCCAGCCAGCCAGCCACCTACTGCGCCACCAACGGCCCAACCGAGATTAACGGCTAGCCGGTTGAGCGAGAAGGCACGCGTTCGGGTATCCGGATCAGAATAGTGAGCTATAGCAGCCTGATTGGCTGGCCTGAATGAATCGCTAAGAAGTGTAAAGGTGAAAACGCAACCGCAGAGCATATAGAAGCCAGTAACAAACTGAAGTAGCAGCAGGAAAGCTCCGCCAAATAGCAGGCTGAACAACTGGACGTAGTAAAATCCGAACCGGTCGGTTAAGCGACCGCCGATAAACGTACCGACAAAGGCTCCAAGTCCATAAACAGCCATGATAATACCCGCTTCTGAGACCGAATAATGCAGATACTGAGTAAGATAAAGCGTCAGGAAAGGCAGAACCATTGTGCCACAACGGTTGATAAGCATGACACCTGCCAACAACCATACGGATGGTGTCAGACCCTGATACGCATTCCTGTAAAGCCGAAGAGTATGCTGAACCATGACGCGAAAGTACGATGAATCGGAACCCTGCGGAATTTCTTATTGAGGTATCGGAATGATATGTTTACAAAATAGTGGGACTTTTGCCGAAAGCCGTACCACAGTTCGCCAGGGCAGTGGCTTTCGGCAAAAATTATACATAAAACTTTCGTTTCCCTGTCTTATAGCCAGGGAGATTTTTCGCTTCAATCAATCGAGGATATGCTATCCAGTCTGTTACTTAAAATCACTCGTTTTGATCTCAGCCATCGGCTGATCATTGCTTCGATAGCGGCTCTGATCGCCTATTTTTGGATGACAGATGTAGTCAGTGGCGCAGCCTGTGCAACCATTATCTGGATAGTTTTTGCCCTAACGATGCTGTTCCTGATGTGGCTGACTATTTTTAACGCGCACCCCCGCGAATTGCCTCAGCTTTTCCGCCTTGAAGATTCGAGCCGGATAATGATCCTGATTTTTGTGCTTATGGCCGCCGTGGCCAGCTTATTTGCCGTTATTGCCTTACTGGATTCCATAAGCGATGATAACCGGTCGGAGAGCATTACGCTGTCAATTCTGGCCGTAGCAAGTGCCTGGACGCTCGTTCATACGCTGTTTACGATCCGATATGCCCACCTGTTTTATGGCAATGACCCAAACCAGAAGAAACGGCCCGGCGGGCTGGAATTTCCCAATGACCCCGAACCGGATTATCTGGATTTTGCCTACTTCGCGTTCATCATCGGTATGACAAGTCAGGTTTCTGACGTAGCCATCAGTTCGAAGCGGATACGCCGGGTGGCTTTAGCGCATGGAGTGCTGTCGTTTCTGTTCAATACGATCATCATTGCGCTAACGGTTGGCGGCCTTTCCGGGAAGCTTTAATGGGGGCGTCCCCGAGTCTGTTTTTTTTCGTCGGCCCGAGCCTGTTCTTTCTCGTAATCTTCACGTTGTCGTTTGTCGGAGAGCAGCGTGCGATACAGGCCATTGAGTACATAAATGTCGTCTACTTCGTCGATCAGTCGATGAAGATGTTCGCGGACTTGCGGAATGTTCATGTAGATTAATCTATTGAGCTGTTTTTGTTAAAGGTATAACACCGTCACAGCTGTTTTTGCTCAGTGAAAAAAGAAATATCCGAGAGCAATACCTGCGATGACGCCAACTAAATCGGCAAATAATCCGTAGGGTATTGCATGGCGGGAGTTGCGGATGCCGACCGAGCCAAAATACAGGGCTACGATGTAAAACGTAGTATCGGCCGATCCCTGAAAGATGCAAACCAGTCGACCGACGAAAGAATCCGGCCCAAATTGTTTCATGGCGTCGATCATCAAAGCTCGGGCTCCGGCACCACTCAGGGGTTTCATCAGCGCTACAGGAAGCGCATCGGTAAAGTCGGTATTCATGCCAGTTAACGCAAACAGGTATTTCAGACCACCAACCAGGTAGTCCATAGCTCCAGCGTTTCGGAAGGCACCAATGGCCACCAGCATTCCCACCAGGTATGGAATGATCTTTACCGTTGTTTCAAATCCAGCTTTCGCCCCTTCGATGAATGTCTCAAAAATCGGTACCTTTTTTCGGATGGCACCGAGGAGAAACGATACAATGAGGGCCATCAGAACGACGTTGCCAAACACCTTGGAAAACGTTTCGATTTCTTCTTTGGGTCGGCCTGCCAGCAGCCACAAGGCGCCACCAATCAACGCTGTAACGCCACCCAGCCAGCCTAGTACAGTCGCATTGATGAGATTTATCCGCTGCTTAATGGC
Source organism: Spirosoma endbachense (assembly GCF_010233585.1). Taxonomy (NCBI): domain Bacteria; kingdom Pseudomonadati; phylum Bacteroidota; class Cytophagia; order Cytophagales; family Cytophagaceae; genus Spirosoma; species Spirosoma endbachense. The sequence continues at coordinate 8,312,405 of NZ_CP045997.1, read as the reverse complement.
AACGGCTACCAACGCAACAACCGTTGTGACGTAGGTGCCAATGACGCACGGAATAAACACATCCGATGGATCGGTAGCGCCCAGAATTGCCCGTTGCGCCATGACGCTGAGTGGAATGATCTGTAGCCCTGACGTGTGCAAAACCAGAAACATAATCTGGGCATTGGAGGCTGTGTCTTTGCTTGGGTTCAACTCCTGCAAACTAGCCATTGCTTTGAGGCCGAAAGGCGTAGCGGCATTGTCCAGACCAATCATATTCGCCGAGAAGTTCATGATCATCTGGCCGTTGGCCGGGTGATCTTTGGGGACTTCCGGGAACAGTTTATGGAAAAAAGGACCGATGATACGGGCCATAAAATTAATAGCTCCTGCCTTTTCGCCGATGTTGAGCAGACCAAGGAAGAACGTCATAACCCCCGCCAGGGGCAGTGCAATATCCATAACGGCCACTTTCGACGAGTCGAAGAGTCCTTCCACAATGATTTTAAAAATCTCGGTATCGCCCAGGAAAATCAGTTTGGCCAGGGCAACCAGAAAAGCAATGACAAAGAAAGCAACCCAGATGTAGTTAAGAGCCATGCGTTGTTAATGAGCGAAAGAATGAAAGAGCGAATTGCCTTCATTTATTCATTCTTTATAGCTTGGTTAGAAATGCTGTAAGTTTACTGGATCGTTTGGCATAAACCAATTTTGAAGCAACGTAAGTCGATGAAGATACACATTCCTGTTTTTGCAGTTACTTTTTCACTCGTTCATACATTCGCTCTTTCGCTCATTGCGCAACACGTTGAAGAGGCAATGGTAAAACAGGGTCTGGTTGATGTGCAAAAAGTGGACCCGTCCATTTTGGTAGAGCTTAAATACTCAACGACCGACAACTTTGTCGGTAAAGACGTGTATGGAGACCTCACGCGGGCGTATATGCAACCCATGGCCGCTAAAAAACTCGCCAGCGCCAGTAAGTACCTGCAAGAACACCATCCTGATTTACGGCTACTGGTTTATGATGCTGCCCGGCCCCGTACGGCTCAGTGGAACCTCTGGAATGCGCTGCCTTCTATGCCCGAAAATGAGCGACAGAAATACGTGGCCGATCCACGAAAGGGCTCCATTCATAACTACGGCTGTGCGGTAGACTTGACCGTTGCTACCGCAGAGGGCAAACCGCTCGACATGGGTACGAAATACGATTTTTTCGGTGAACTGGCCTATCCATCCCGAGAGAACGAATTGCTAAAAGCAGGCAAATTAACTCAGAAACAAATTGCTAATCGTCTGATCCTGCGTACGGCTATGCGACAGGGTGGATTTAGTTCGATTGAATTCGAGTGGTGGCATTTTAATGCACTATCGCGCGAGAAAGCAAAAATGGCTTTTCGGATTGTTAATTAAGGTAGTCTACAATCATATGTATTGTGTTTACTTGTGGTAAATTTACTATAAGTTTATGTTTATATTTATTTGGTTAACTGACTGATTCGGTCGCTATAAAGAAGGGGTTAAAAATTGATCGTGTGAACCCATTATTTAATGATCAGATAAAACTCGAGAGCCGGGTTTAGAGTAAATTTACCTCAGTTTTACTAATCCAATTAATATGATGTTTCGATGTTTACGTAAAGTAAGCCAGCTATGGCTGTGGCTTATGGTTTTGCTCTTTGCCCAAGGGGCCAGGGCTCAGCTATTGACGGAAGATTTTAGTGCTGCAACAACACCTTATTCGCTAACGGCCCAGGGGTGGGTGGCTCATAGTGGTACGGCAACTTCAATAAGTGCTGTATCAACCAATTTAACATTTACGGGTCTGTCAACTGCGGGCGGCTCGGCTCTGGTGGCGGGTGGAGGTGGCTCTCGGGAAGATGACAATAAAGCGATTGGCTCCAGCGCGAACAGTGGCAGTGTTTATGCGTCTATGCTCATTAATGTAAGCAGCGCTTCAGCCACAGAAGACTACTTTTTTCATTTTATGCCCGGAAGTACTGGATCTGAGTTTACGGGTCGAGTAGTTGTTAAGCAGAGTGGGGCTGGTTATCAGCTTGGAATTGTCCGCAGTAGTGGCACAAACGTTTCCGTTTACGCTTCATCAGTATTAAGTTATAATACAACTTATTTTATCGTTGTAAAATACACATTTGTTGCCTCTACAACCAACGATGTTGCATCGCTGTTTATAAGTCCAGCATTAAGTAGTACGGAGCCCGAAACACCGAGTGCTACCTATTCGGCAGCAACCGGTGCCGATGCAAGTGCCATTGCAAACATAGCGCTTCGCCAGGGTAGTAATGCGTATTCGGTGGCAGTCGATTACATTCGGGTAGGTACAGCCTGGGCTGATGTGACGAGCAGCTCAACTCCTGTAGCCACCTTATCGACTACACCAACATCATTAACAGGTTTTGCTGCCACACAAGGCATCGCTTCATCATCTCAAACGTATACACTCACAGGAAGTACATTGGAATCGTCTCCAGTGTCTGTTTCTGCCACCACAGGTATTGAATTAAGTACAGATAATTCTTTGTTTGGCCCTACCTTATCCATTTCGCCTTCATCGGGGAGTGTATCACAGGTAGTTTATGCCCGGTTAAGTAGCACTGCTGCAACGGGTGCCTTCAGTGGTACAATCACCAATACGTATGCCGGAACACTAACGGCTTCTGTAACGGTTAGCGGTCAGGTCAATGCGCCCAGTGCGCCAATATTAACGGCGGCTCCGACTACATTAACAGGATTTTCGACTACGCAGGGTACGCCATCGGCTGAACAGTCTTATACGCTGACAACGGCTAACCTCACAAACGATATTACGGCTACGGCTCCGTCGGGGGTTGAAGTGAGCACAACATCGGGAAGTGGGTTTGGCGCATCGGTGATAATTCCTGCCGCTACGGCATCACCCGTGGTCTATGCCCGGTTAACTGCTGCTTCGGCTGGCCTGGTAACAGGTACGGTTACGAATGTATCGGGCAGCCTTACCGCTAATGTATCGGTGAGTGGAACCGTCAACTCCAACAGCCCATTCACGCCCATCTCGATCGTACGGGCTAACATCGGTCAAACCTATACGATTCAGGGCCGGGTAACGGTTACAAATCAACTCGGTGCCCGCCAGATTTACATTCAGGACGAAACAGGTGGTATCGTCGTTTACAGCAGTCCTACGGGAACAGATCTGACCACAATCGTGCAGATTGGTGATCTTGTACAGGCGCGTGGCCCGATCAGTGTGTTTAATGGCTTTACCGAAATAACGTCTCCTGCCGCTACCAATTTTACCATTGTTTCAGGAGCCGGAACGGTTGTGCCGACGCCTATTGCCATTACACCCGATCAACTGGCCAATTATCAAGGCCAACTCGTCTCCATTGCCAACGCCACCATTAGCGGTTCTGGCCCAACGTTTGCCGGTGGTGCAAGCTATACGATAACGGCGGGCGGACAGTCGGGTGTCATACGGATTAGCGCCAATTCGCCATTGGCCGGAGCAGGTCGTCCCAGTAACCCCGTCAGCGTGACGGGTATTTCCGATCGTTTCGTATCCGGGGCAACAACACCCGGTACAAATGGACTTCAGTTTCAACCACGTATTTTGCCTGATATTCCGGGTAGTACGGCTGCGCAGGATGCACAGTGTGGAGGAACGGAGTCTACTACTCTGTCCCGTGATCAGACGCTGGATATTGCCGCCTGGAATATGGAGTTCTTTGGTGCAGATGGTGGTACAATCATTTGCCCCAACGGTAACCTGAATTATAATGATATGGGGCCAACCAACGAGGATCTTCAGCAATCGAACGCGGTAACAGTCCTTAATAAACTGAATGCCGATATCATTGCAACGGAAGAGATAAGCGACATCGATCGGTTTAAGGCGACCGTAGCCGCAATACCTGGCAGCTACAGCTACGTATGTTCGGATAAGTTTTCGTATTATTTTCAGGATGAATGTACACAAACGCCGACCGGAAATCCACCTACGGTTTTCGGGCCAACTAAATATGCCCAGAAAGTCTGTGTAATTTATAACACGGCAACCGTAACACCAGTACTGGCTGAAACAAAAGCATTGCTCGTTGGCTCGTCAGCACGTTATGACTACCCAAGCGGTAACGGCTGGTCATCGGGCCGATTGCCGTTTATGTTTGTGGGTGATGTAACGATCAACGGTACAACACGTCGTGTACACGTTGTTGCTCTTCACGCTAAATCAGGAGATGCAGCCGATGATTTCAACCGTCGGCAGCAGGATTTTACCGATTTGAAGACCCTGCTTGATAATCAATACCCGAATGCGAACGTCGTAATTTTGGGCGATTACAACGACAAGTCAACGACATCGATCTATACAAGCTCACCAGTTTCGTCGTTCAACAATTTCGTAACAGATGGAACGAATTATAACGTTATAACGAAGCCACTCGAACAGCAGAATTGCTCGACCTTTAATTCATCAGCTAGCTTTATCGATCACATGATTGTTTCGAACGATCTTAGTGCTGGCTATATTGATAATTCGTCGTATGTTATTCAGCCGTTCAGTATTCCAAACTACGGAAATACAACCTCCGATCATAATCCGATCGGGGCTCGTTTCGATCTGACCAAGTTGTTTGCTCCAAACACGGCTCCAACCGTAGCCAATGCCATCGCCCCCCAATCGGCGACAGTAGGTACGGGTTTTAGTCTGGTGATTCCGGGCAATACCTTCACCGATGCCGAAACGCCAGGTAGCCTAACGCTGGCTGTAAGCGATCTGCCCGCCGGGTTGAGCTTTACGGCTCCGGCTACCATTTCGGGAACGCCTTCGACGAGTGTGGGTTCGCCCTTCACCGTTACCGTGACGGCTACTGATCCCGGTAGTCTGTCGGCCAGCACCAGCTTCCAGTTGATGGTGAATCCGGTAGGGGGGGGCACACCCGGCAGCTTTACCATCGCATCGGTGACCTCCATCAACTGTGCTACCCTCTCGGCGGGTGAGCGGAATGTGACCTTCAATCCGGTCTACAGTGGTGCCAGCGGTTCGCCGATTACCTTCTCGGTGGTCAACGAACTGGCTGAAACCACCACTGCGGGTCCGTACACGCTGCGGTTGTACACCGATAATCCGACGATCACCCTGAAGGCAGTTCAGGATGGCACTCAGGCCAGCTTCAGCTACAACTGGCTGGCAGCTTGTGGCACTACGCCACCTGCCAACACCGCACCAACGGTAGCCAATGCCATCGCTCCTCAGTCAGCGACAGTAGGTACAGGCTTTACGTTCGTGATTCCGGGCAATACCTTCACCGATGCCGAAACGCCAGGTAGCCTAACGCTGGCTGCAAGCGGTCTGCCCGCCGGGTTGAGCTTTACGGCTCCGGCTACCATTTCGGGAACGCCTTCGACGAGTGTGGGTTCGCCCTTCACCGTTACCGTAACGGCTACTGATCCCGGTAGTCTGTCGGCCAGCACCAGCTTCCAGTTGACGGTGAATCCAGCAGGGGGGGGCACACCCGGCAGCTTTACCATCGCATCGGTGACCTCCATCAACTGTGCTACCCTCTCGGCGGGTGAGCGGAATGTGACCTTCAATCCAGTCTACAGTGGTGCCAGCGGTTCGCCGATTACCTTCTCGGTGGTCAACGAACTGGCTGAAACCACCACTGCGGGTCCGTACACGCTGCGGTTGTACACCGATAATCCGACGATCACTCTGAAGGCAGTTCAGGATGGCACTCAGGCCAGCTTCAGCTACAACTGGCTGGCAGCTTGTGGCACTACGCCACCTGCCAACACCGCACCAACGGTAGTCAATGCCATCGCTCCTCAGTCAGCGACGGTAGGTACAGGCTTTACGTTCGTGATTCCGGGCAATACCTTCACCGATGCCGAGACACCAGCCAACCTGACATTAGGCGTAAGCGATCTGCCCGCCGGGTTGAGCTTTACGGCTCCGGCTACCATTTCGGGAACGCCTTCGACGAGTGTGGGTTCGCCCTTCACCGTTACCGTGACGGCTACTGATCCCGGTAGTCTGTCGGCCAGCACCAGCTTCCAGTTGACGGTGAATCCAGCAGGGGGGGGCACACCCGGTTTCGCCATTACGGGTGTCAACACGATCAACTGTGAGACGATCTCGGCTAGTGAGAAGAATGTGACGTTTACACCGGTCTATAGCGGAGTAACAGGCGATCCGATTACTTTTTCAGTAGTCAACGAACGGATTCCCACCACGAATCCTGGCCCTTACACGTTGCGGTTGTATACAGATAACTCGACGATCACCCTGAAGGCCGAGCAGTTAGGTGTGGTGTCGACGTTTAGTTACAACTGGCTGGCCGCCTGTAACTCAGGCACTCGAATTGGCGTTAATGAGCCCGGTGAAACCTTATCGGTGCAGATATTGGGCAACCCAGTGGCAAACGAATCGGTAGAGGTTGAGATTCGTGGAGCAACTGGGCAGAAGCTACACCTGCAAACGCTTGACAGCCGGGGACGTAGTGTAAATGTGACGACCATTGAGCGGGCTTCTGCGATTGAGCGTACTACACTATCGTTAGGCCGGTCAACAGGAGTTTATTTCTTACAGGTGACAAGCCCAACGCAAAAGCAAGTGGTGAAACTAGTTAAGGAGTAAGCTTACCAGAAGACGAATAATTACAAAGAAGGGCCACTCATCTGGGTGGCTCTTCTTTGTATTAATAAGCTAAAGATTGGAGTAAAGTAGCTAAGACAATTTATCCCGAATCAGTCGGTTTCTAAATCTACACACTTAAAACACCATATTGTCGATTAACCGAACTCTTCCCAGGTGAGCCGCCAGACAGATCGCTGTCTGTCCTGGTGCTAATACTTCGCCAACGGGTTGCATGGTATCCGCATTGACAACCTCAACGTATTCCAGTCGAAAATTAGGAATACCACTGAAAAAGCCCGTTACAGCAGCTTTCGCCTGGGCTGGGCTCTGGCCTTCTATCAGTAAGTCGTGGGCGAGTGTAAGCGCCTGAAATATGGCCGGAGCCTGTACGCGCTCGTCCGAAGTAAGGTTTTGGTTTCTGGAAGACATAGCCAGGCCGTCGGCTTCGCGAATGGTTGGGCATCGAACCAATTCAACGGGAAAGCTCAGATCGTGGATCAGGCGACGGACAACAGCTACCTGTTGAAGATCTTTCTGGCCAAAATAAGCCCGGTCGGGTTGAATAATATTAAACAACTTCCCCACCACAATGCCAACGCCGTTGAAATGGCCGGGCCGGAATGCGCCCTCCATCAGCGTTTCCAGATCACCGAAATTTAAGCGCATTGTGGGCGACTCCGGATAAATTTCGTCGACCGAAGGCGTGAAAACGAAGTCGCAGCCAGCAGCTTCAAGTTTTTGAGCGTCTGTTTCCAGCGTACGCGGGTAGCGGGCCAGGTCGTCGGCATTTGTAAACTGAACCGGATTGACGAAGATGGTGCTGACAACCAGATCATTGTCATGTTTGGCATTTTCAACAAGCCTGATGTGACCTTCATGTAAGGCACCCATCGTGGGCACAAGACCGATTTTGTGCGATGAGCGGAGCGTAGAAAGATGTCGGCGAAGGTCGACAATGGTATCGAAGCGATTCATAACAGTCGGCAAGTTTTTTCGGCTGCAATGATACGGGATTGGTATCTTTTTTGGATAAAATGTATTGAAATACGGGAAAAAATTGTATAATTTTGCAAGTTTTTTGAGAGTCTTAACAACACACCCCGCCCGTTTTTATGAGCAAATTACGCATCCTTTACGTGGCCAGTGAAATCAATCCTTTCCTGAAAACGTCCGACGTTGCCGATTTCGTCCGCAAATTGCCACAGGCTATGCAGGAGCGAGGAATGGAGATCCGAATTTTAGTGCCACGCTTCGGGCTTATTAATGAACGCAAAAATCGATTGCACGAAGTTGTGCGGCTATCGGGGATCAACATCGCCGTTGGTGATGAAGAAAAACCGTTGATTATTAAAGTTGCGTCAATTCCGACGGCCAAATTACAGGTTTATTTTATTGATAACGAAGACTATTTTCAGCGTAAGTATGTCTTCCACGATAAAGAAAACCGATTCTATGACGATAACGACGAGCGGGCCATCTTCTTCTGCAAAGGGGTTCTGGAGACGGTGAAGAAACTCGGTTGGGCGCCTGATATCGTTCACTGTAACGACTGGATGACCGCCCTGATTCCACTTTACCTGAAAACGACCTATAAAAACGATCCGATGTTTAAGGACACAAAGTCGGTTTTTACGGTCTATAATAACTCGTTCGATCACCGTTTTGAGGGCGACATTATCGAAAAAGCCCGCATGATGGATATCGATGATTCAATGTTGGCTGAACTGAAAACCGCCGATTTCCAAGGGTTTATTCGGATTGGTTGTGCTTATGCTGACGCCGTTGTTCGGGCTGAAGAAGAAACAAGCGAGAGCCTGAATGCCATTCTGAATGATTTGCCTGGACACAAACTCGATGCAACGGAAGAAGAAGATGTAACCGAACGGTATTTCAATCTGTATACACAACTGGCAGGCTAAATCTAAAATCGCTTCATTTAATGCGCAAAAACGTGTTGAATGACTCGATAAGTTGATAAAACTCATGAACCCAAAAGCCGGACATTCCGGCTTTTGGCGTTACTTTGCCCTAAGTCATTGCTCACCGACAGAAATAAGTCTTTCATTTGGCGTAGTACCATCGGTCTATTGGGCAGAACTAGTAGCCGTGGCAACCTATCAAATAGAAGTCCTAAAAAGGGATAATACCAAAATCGTAAACAGAACCGAACTATGTGCGGCATTGTGGCATACGTTGGGCACCGTGAAGCGTGTCCATTAGTGATCAAAGGGCTGAAGCGACTCGAATACCGAGGCTACGACAGTGCGGGCGTTGCCCTGATGAATGGGGATGGCCTGCGGGTATACAAGAAAAAAGGGAAAGTGGTGGCCCTGGAGCAGGAGCTAGCCGGTAAAGAACTTCACTCGACGATTGGGATGGGCCACACGCGTTGGGCTACTCACGGCGAACCAAACGATATAAACGCGCACCCGCATTACTCCTTTCATCGAAAACTGGCGATTATTCATAACGGTATTATCGAAAACTATGCGGCTATCAAGCAAGCCTTGCTTAAAAAAGGGCATACGTTCACCAGCGAAACCGATACCGAAGTCTTAGGGCAGTTTATTGAAGATATCTGGGAAAATAATGGCGGCACACTGGAAGATGCCGTACGGCTGGCTTTACAGGAAGTTGTTGGCGCTTATGCCATCGTCATCATGAACGAAGCTGATCCTACCCAACTCATTGCGGCCCGTAAAGGATCTCCGCTGGTGATCGGGGTAGGAGAGGGCGAGTATTTTCTGGCGTCGGATGCAACGCCGATCGTAGAATATACCAAAGACGTCATTTACCTGAATGATTACGAAATCGCAGTTGTCAAAAACGGTGAATTGACCGTTGTAACGCTCGATAATGCGACGACAACGCCTTACGTCCATAAGGTGGAGCTGGAACTGGAAGCCATCGAAAAGGGCGGATTTGACCATTTCATGCTCAAGGAAATCTTCGAACAGCCGCGCTCCATTGCCGACTCCATGCGGGGCCGGGTTCAGGCCGACGAAGGAATGCTGCAACTCGGGGGACTGCGTGATTATCTGGATAAACTGGCCAAGTCGAAGCGGATCGTGATCATCGGTTGCGGTACGTCGTGGCACGCCGGTTTGGTAGCTGAGTATATTTTTGAAGAACTGGCCCGGATTCCGGTTGAAGTCGAATATGCGTCGGAGTTTCGGTATCGGAATCCGATCATTAAAGAAGGCGATATCGTAATTGCCATCTCGCAGTCGGGTGAAACGGCCGATACGCTGGCCGCAATCGAACTGGCTAAATCGAAAGGAGCTACGATTTTTGGGGTCTGTAATGTTGTTGGTTCATCGATTGCGCGGGCAACAGACGCCGGTGCTTATACCCACGCAGGACCAGAAATTGGCGTTGCCAGCACAAAGGCGTTTACGGCGCAGGTAACGGTGCTGACACTAATGGCGCTGGCTGCTGCTAAACGTAAAGGCACGATCTCCGACTCGCTGTTCAGGCAGTTATTGGCCGAATTGGAAAGTATTCCGGCTAAGGTTGAGCGGGTATTGCAGGCTGCCGACAAGATCAAAGAGATTGCTTACATTTTCACCTACGCCCGAAATTTCATTTACCTCGGCCGTGGCCTGAACTTTCCGGTTGCGCTGGAAGGTGCACTGAAATTGAAAGAAATCAGCTACATCCATGCCGAAGGGTATCCGGCAGCGGAGATGAAACACGGTCCCATCGCGCTCATCGACGAGGATATGCCCGTGGTAGTCATTGCTACCAAAGATAGTTCCTACGAAAAAGTAGTTTCAAATATTCAGGAGGTAAAGGCTCGTAAAGGCCGCGTGATTGCGATTACGACCGAGGGCGATACGCATTTGCCGGGTATGGTCGACTTCACCATCGAAATACCAAAGGTGCACGAGATGCTGATGCCCCTGGTATCGGTGGTTCCTTTGCAACTGCTTGCTTACGACATTGCGGTCATGCGTGGTCGCAACGTCGACCAGCCACGTAATCTGGCGAAGTCAGTAACGGTAGAATAGGCAAGAAATTGATAAATTGAACTTTCGCTCCGAACTGTATTTCCATGCCACGGTTGCATTGTGTATCATCACAAACCGTGGCGCGGTAGTATAGTCTGGAGCGAAGGTGTTGAAAATAAAGCGTTTAATTTGATAGAGTTCACTGTTCCCCCTTTTTGTAAATACATGAAAAAAATAGTTTTACTTTTCGGATTACTGTGTTTTACGCTTGTTGCGGCAACGGCCCAAACCTTCAGAGGGCTCGACAAATCGCCGATGGATATGGCCTATTATCCCGATGACTACGCCCATGATCGCAAATTTGCACCCGCCAAAATTGGCACTGATAAGGCGATGGTTCGCGTTACCTACACACGGCCTGCCAAAAATAATCGCGAAATTTTCGGCAAATTAGTCCCTTACGGTAAAGTCTGGCGGGCAGGCGCTAATGAAGCGCCCGAAATTAAGTTTTATCAGGATGTTACAATCGGAGGGAAGAAAATTCCCGCTGGTAACTACGCCTTGCTCACCATTCCAAATGAAAAAGAGTGGACGATCATTCTCAGTTCCGACCTTGATCAGTGGGGTGCCTATAGCTACAACGAAGCGTTGGACGTAGCCCGCGTTAATGTGCCCGTACAGAAAGTCGACAATGCACTCGAAAACTTCTCGATTCAGTTTGCTAAGAAAGATGATAAAAACGCCATTATGTATTTGGGTTGGGATACGACAGCCGTAGCAGTCCCGATTTCGTTATAGTGGTTTTACCGACCCGTTCGAGTCGGCAAAGGTTCCTGAGTCGAAAAGGCGTCTGTCGTTGTAGTTTGAAACCGCAACGGCAGACGCCTTTTCAATGATTCGTGGCAATAAAATCCTATCGAAGAAAAACGCTGTTATCGTTTTTTCTTGCCTGAATACTTGCCCGGAAACGCAGGCTTACCCGTATTTTCATTCTTTGGACTACCCAACAGCCGCTCGACTAAATCGGGACGATTGAGTTTGTTCAGGCGATTTCGAATCCAGTTTTTGTATTCAGGTTTATACCAGAAGAAAAAGTTGTTCTGTGCCTGCTTTTCTTCCCGCGTTTTGGCTGTTTTGACCGGCTTTAGCGTATAGGGATGAACACCGGAATAGTAGATGACTTCGGCCACTGTCATGGGCGTAGGCGTAAAGTCCTGCACCTGCTCGAGTTCAAAACCCAGATCTTTCGTTTCTGCGGCCAGATTGGCCATGTCCTGCTCCTCGCAGCCAGGGTGCGACGAAATGAAGTATGGAATGAGCGGCTGCTTAAGGTTATGCTTCTCCTGAATCTTGTCGTACTTCTGCTTAAACAACTTGAAATATTTGAACGACGGCTTTCGCATAACCCGCAGCGTATCGTCGGATGTATGTTCGGGAGCGACCTTCAACCGGCCCGATACGTGGCGCGTAACCAGTTGCTCCATGTATTCGTCGTGATTACCGTCCTGGTTGTTTTTGTTGAAATCGTCGACGAGCAGATCATAGCGCACCCCCGAGCCAACAAACGCCTTTTTGATGTTTGGATTGGCGTCGACCTTGCGGTACAATTCTGTCATTGGTTTGTGCGACGTATCGAGGTTCGAGCAAATGACCGGGTGAATACAACTTGGGCTTTGGCAACGGGCGCAGATCGACTCGTCTTTGCCTTTCATTTTGTACATATTGGCCGATGGTCCACCCAAATCCGAGATATATCCCTTGAATTCAGGGTGTTTTGTGATTTCATCGACTTCTTTCAGCACCGACTTTTCACTCCGGGAGGCAACAAACTTGCCCTGATGGGCCGAAATCGTGCAGAAACTGCAACCGCCAAAACAGCCCCGGTGCATATTGACCGAGAATTTAATCATGTCGTAGGCTGGAATCGGTCCCCGCTTTTTGTATTTCGGATGAGGCATTCGGGTGTATGGCAAATCGAACGACTTGTCGATCTCGGCCTCGTCCATCGTCTTGAACGGTGGGTTTATGACCAATAGCTGATCGTCTACTTTTTGGATAATCCGGTTGGCCTGCCACTTATTCGATTCAACCTCAACAATCTTGAAGTTGGCCGCATATTTAATTTTATCCTTCAGACAGTCCTCATGGCTGGCCAGCTCGACCGAATTCCAATTATTATAATCGCGCAGTTCGGTGCTGGCATCGTGCATAAACGCTACCTGATTGATGTTTCGCATCGACGAAAACGGTACACCTTTCTGCGCTAGTTTCAGGATTTCGCGGAGGGGTTGCTCGCCCATGCCATATACCAGCATGTCGGCACCCGCATCAACCAGAATGGAAGGCATCAATCTGTCCTGCCAATAGTCATAATGCGTTACCCGGCGCAACGAAGCCTCAATGCCACCGAGTAACACGGGCACATCCGGATAGAGTTCTTTCAGAATTTTGGTATAAACAATCGTGGCGTAGTCGGGACGGAAACCCGCTTCACCGCCGGGCGTATAGGAGTCATTGGAGCGCAGGCGTTTGTTGGCCGTATAGTGGTTGACCATCGAATCCATGCAACCCGCCGTGACGCCAAAAAAGTATTTTGGCTTGCCAAATTTCTTAAAATCGCGTAGATCGTCTTTCCAGTTGGGTTGCGCGATAATTGCCACGCGAAACCCTTCGCTTTCCATGATTCGGCCAATCACAGCGGTTCCAAAAGCTGGGTGGTCTACGTAGGCATCGCCCGACACCAGTATGATGTCAACTTCGTCCCAGCCTCTTTTCTCGACTTCTTTCATTGTCAGAGGCAACCAGTCTGTAATGGGTCTTTCAATCATGAGTAAATAACTGATGTTACGCCAACTCCATTTGTGGATGTTGGCTGAGTTGATTTTTGAGGACGGCCAGTTCCGCAAAAGCCGCTTGCAGGGCTTTGAGGTATAACCGCCCTTTCAAGGCAAAATG
>NZ_CP045997.1:7942185-7987862 GCF_010233585.1 Spirosoma endbachense | reverse complement strand
GCCTTCATAAAGGCCTTTGATGGCTGCCTGTTTAAAGGCTTCAAAATCGAACTCGTTAGTCATGATAGTGAAAGTTAGAGGTTTTACTCCTTTCATTCACCTGTGACACAGTTTAGCGAGCAGTCTCCCCTGACCTACTCATTGTGTAATTCCAACCGTTAGAGAATGTCTGTTAGACGCCCTCAAAGTAATATGATGGTTTTATTATGTATCTGCTTCATAAATGGGGCGTTTAAAAAGACTCATACATTCATCAACCTGTCAACTGATAAAGGTCACCACAGCCAGTTCACCTACTTTACAACCAAAAGTGCAGAAGCATTGACGTAGGGGAGGTCGAACCATAACTAGCCCATGCTTGACTACGCGATGCTCTACTTCTTACCAATGGCCACACAAGAATTACTGGTAGGCCCAACACTACACAAACCGCTTGCTTGTCTGATCAGGATTTCCTACTTCTCTCGTGCGACGCTCACTTTCATTTCCGCAGCTTCCGACTTGATCGAAGCAATACGGTTCAGTGAATCAAGCTCAAAGCGTTGAAGGACCGTGGCGTTCTGATAATCCATCAGATATAAGCGCGATGACTGCTTTCGCTCCAAAAGTCTTACAGATAACAAAGTCCCCAACCTTCGTAAATCGGATTGTATATCCTTCTGGATCGGAGCCAGTACCTTCCAAAACTCGGGCGTAAAATCGTCTGGGCGAAGCGTACCAGCCTGAGTTTTCTTGATCACCTCCTGCACCAAGTTGGTCGTGACGGGCTCGTCCGCCGGGAAAGGTTCGTACCCTTCCCACAAGTACCGGTTCATGCCCGCAACCAGCGGCATCAGCGGCAGTAAGCGCTGCTGGCCAATAGCCGGAATGTCATAATAATGACCGCCTTTTTTTAGCTCTGTGGGTAAATTTAAGGTTACCCTTTCTCCCTTATCGGTCAGCGAGACCAAAGAGATATCGCCCTTGGTTAGATCATAAACACTTGAATATTTAGTGGCATATATACCCTCCTGCCGACAGGCTTTTAGAATGGGTAATCCGTTTTGGATCGATGGACTAAGGGTTGGGGTAAGCATTTTTTTGAGCGACTCGTTACCATACCCGAAGCCTCTGGATTGATGAGACTGGTTAAAATGGAGTTGTTCATCTTGGGCACTAATGATTACCGAAGCCCCCGTCTTATCGGCAATCAACATGCTGGCGGAAGCAAATCCGGGTTCTGCGTAACGTTGGTAAAAGGTGATGGCGTCGTTTACTGTTCTACAGGATTCAAGCATTCGCTCGGCCGCGTTACCTTGAAGACTTTTCAAGTTTGAGGCTGGCGTGTACGCTTCATTTGCGCCAGCAACCCAGTCAAAAGCCAATCCGTACTGATTGACGCCACCCTGCGCCCAGCCGTCATTGAATCCCAGATAGGCACAGCCATAATAGTCCTTGGTGGCTGGTTGAAACCAGATACGAGTAGCTGGATTTGAGTAATCCTCGTTATTGAAAAACAAGGTTCGTTTCGCATCTGTCAGAACAAATATGGTGCAGGAAAAAGCCGCTTCAACTGGAGTAAGCGCACATACTATCACCAAACATACATACCACCAACAGCCAAAGCCCCGACTCTTGCGATAGTTGTTGCAAACCTTCGGCTTACTTAATTCGGGTTTCATCGATTTGTTCATTGAGTTTAGATAAGTGATGGGTACTGTTCTTAGATGCGTCTTGCTGCCAGATTCGACGCAGCTGACGTGCATCCTGAAAACCACATTGCCCGGCAATGGCCTCTAGGGTCATGCCCGGATTTTGTCGTAGGGTACGCGCCCGCTCCAGACGCAGCAGCGTGGTGTAGTCACAAATGGAAAGTCCTGTTTCTTTTCGAAACGTTCGGGTCAGGTTGCGAGTACTCATACCTGCCACTTGGGCCAACTCGTCTAAGGTGATCCTGGTTTGCAGATTAGTAATTAGCCAGTCCTGAACCTGGTGAACAGCCACGTTAATGTGATTACGATAATCGAGGTAAACGCTTTTTTGCGAATGGTGGGGACCACGGCGTAAATAGACGACCAATTCACGGGCTATCTTCGAGACAAATAAGGGTCCCTGCCGCTCTTCCAAGATCGCCAGTGCCATGTCAATACCCGCCGTTACGCCTGCACTTGTATAAACTCCGCTGTCTTGGATAAACAATCGATCCTGCTGAGTAATCACTTGGGGGTACGTCGTTTGCAACTCTGCCAAACGTTTCCAGTGAGTCGTACATTTTCGGCCATCCAGTAGGCCAGCCTGAGCAACTAAAAAGGCACCCGTACAAACGGAGCATATAATTATCCCCTGGTGGTGTTGCTCACGGAGCCAGGTCAAGAAATCTTGCTCTGTTTTTAGCGCAGTCGACCGGATATAACCCATCTCCATGCCCGGGATAACGAGTAGATCGCTAGGCTGCAATTGCAGTTGGGTAAAGGATTCTACTGGGCCTATAGCCAGTCCCGCTGAACTGATAAGCTGATTTTGGAAGGAGCAATAGCGTAGTTGGTAGGGGGCTCCGTACTCGATGGCTTCGTAAAATAACTGTACGGGTCCTGCCAGATCCAACACGTGGACAAGAGGTGGTACAATAAAAACGACTTGTTGAGTAGACGGAGCGGTGGACATGATCTAGTTAAATCAGTTCATAAAAGTAGGTGATGCTCAACGTTCATGTGAGCCAAAGGCCGGACATATTGAGCCAAAAGCTATGTAGTTCAGCCCTACATACGGGTAAACGTAGTCTCTTTGATGGACTATTTGTTGGCTGGTGCAAAGTTAGTCTTTCTTCGACCCTCAATCTCCTTTGCTTGTAAATGACGATCAATCTCAACAAACGCTGGTTTTAATGTCTGTCCATTGGTCTCGCTCTGGCGGTAGTACGCGGTTCCCCGCCGGGACATTCCGACCGGTCACCGCAGCTCAATCCGTAGCCTCCGAAGCCAATTTATTCGGTAACCTTTTAGAGGTAAGTCAGTTTCCTGCTCGATTTTAATCCATTTACTACTGAACTTACTTGTACTAATCATGAAATCCGTTTTCTTGGCTGGGGTTAAATTTCCCTGCCTATTTATTCTACTGGCATTGTCCATTAGCACGCTAGCCCAAACAAAGGTGGTCGTGGATGATACTACCCCCAAACAATATCTGCCTAAGGCTTTACAAGAAGACTTCTTGATTTTTAGAAAAACCCTGGAAACTACGTATCCTAGTTTATATCGCTATGCCGATTCGGTTACCATCAATACGTATCTGAACCAGCAATTTTCCTTACTCAATAGGCCGATGGACGAAACTGAATTTTATAAAATAATTGCGCTCTGCTGTGCGCGTCTAAACGATGAGCATCTGATTGCTAAACCTTCGCCTGACTATTTCAAGAATCAGTTTGTCAACAAGGTTAAAAGTTTCCCCTTTACCTTCAAGATTATTAATCGGCGGTTTTATATTGTTAAGAGTGCTAGCATCCCATCACCCATTAAAGCGGGTTCCGAGCTTATTTCGATTAACGGCCGGCTCATGGAAGAGATTTTAAATCGGTTACTGCCTGCTATCCCGGCCGATGGCTATATTCAAACATTTAAGATTCGTCACCTGGAGGATTACTCGACCACTCAAGAAGAGAATCTGTTTGATATACTGTATCCCATTTTTGTCGAAGAAGCCACATCATTCCGTCTGGAGTACATTTTGCCGGACCAGCCCTCAACCAAACAAACCGTAGTTGTAGCTGGTCTGAGCAAAGACGAGTATCGAACATTTTATCAACAGAGGCAGGTTCTAGAAAAACCACTTACGTTTACGTATTTGAAAGAAGATGTAGCATATCTAAAGATTAGTTCGTTTCTAGGCTGGCACAGACGACGGTTTAAGCAAAACTTTGATTCGCTGTATCAAGCGATTTTTAATGAGCTCAAGGTTAAAAACATACCTCACCTGATTTTGGATCTACGAAATAACGAGGGAGGAGACACTACGGGGGAGGAACTGATTGCTTACTTATTAAAAAATCCCTACCGGCACTTTGATTACATTGAGAAAAAATATGTCGGCCTTCCCCCGGTAAGTACGTATTTAGAGAACGGGGAAAAACTCTATGTAGCGGATTCGACCGTTTATAAAACGGCATCCGGCAGCTATCGACCCAAGCCAGAATACTACCGCCAATGGACACCCCTCTTACTGGAGCAGTTACCTAAAGCGAACTATTTCAATGGACAATTGACGGTGCTGGCTAACGGGGCTTCGGGCTCCATGGCTGCGGTTGTCTGTAGTTTTATAAAGTCGAATCAGCGGGCGGTCTTTATTGGCGAGGAAACCGGTGGGGCAATGGAAGGCCCCACGGCGAGGTCTTTTACGAAATTAACCTTGCCCAATACGTATATACGTATTGATGTGCCTTTAACCAAAACGGTTAATGCCGTAACGTATACCAAAGGTAGAGGGGTCATTCCTGATTATTGGATTGAGCCGTCAATCGAGGAGCTGATTCATGGTGTGGACACCGAGCTGAACTTTGCCCTGAAGCTACTTAATCATAAGTAGAGCGTGTTTTGTTGGCTGTTTTTCAGGGATGGACTTTAGGCAGGGCAGCCTTTCCGATTTGTGAGCTGGGGAGAAACTAAGAGTTGACCAACAGCACCCATGTCCAGTTTCTTGGATTTAAAAAATGAAGATTCCAAGCGTTTCAAAAGGATTCAACATAAATTTATTCCATTAGAAAAATCTCATCAAACGCTCCCAAAAGTGAGATGCCTTTCCTTCTGGCAAATCACTGATTGCCTGAATTTTTAGACGAACTAAATCCTCTCTGACAACTGTCATACAGTTGTGGGTATAGTTACGATAAGAAACTAAGACCTGTTTGCTCACCGGGTAGCGGGGAGCCGGTAATTTGCCCCGTAGGAACCAGAAAAGGAAACTCTTAAAAGAAATGAGGCACAAAATAACCATTGAATAAAGAGAAGTAGGCTGCTCATAGTTAATTATTAGCTTTTAAAAACACCACTAATCTAGAACGCCGATTGAAAAGTAAACTGTCGGCGTTCTAGATTCCATTCACTACAGCAAATGCCAGTAATTTTAGATTTTGAACGTAAAGTAATTTTTAAAGAAGGGATTGTTAGGGCTGATACAATAAGATCAGCAAAGGACGGAAAGCCTATGGATGGGTTTCGGGCAAGTATTTACTTTAAAGATATTAATTACGTAGATACAAGCGGAAACGAGCAATCGGCAGAATTGCATCTTTCTATATTTTGGAGTTTTCAGCCCTCATCTACACTTAGTTTATTGTACAGGACCATAGACGAAATGTACTTATATAAGGGCATGATCGGGCACAAGATAATGCTTCCTGTTAATCCCGAGCCTGATTTTAATGATAATTCGGTATACATCAACGACTCACATGTACCTGTTGATGTTTTATCCATCCAAGGTATTAAGATTGCCAACAACCAGTTAGTAGCCGAACTTGAAATAAAGTTTTTAGGGCGATTCGAGGAAAGCTTTCAAAATGTATCAATGGTTAAAGTTGTCAATCTAGATATAATTCAATGATGAATGAAAAACACAGAAAGAAAAATCTGTACATGCTACCTTTTACTTGACAAAAATCTAAGTAACATTTGTCTGGAAAAGTAATAACTCTAATCTCACAAATCCCTCGTGGCTGTTGCACAACTCTCATTCAGAAAGAAAATCAACAATTTCAGCTCCTAATCAGCCACTCTTGGGTTTTAAAACACCATGCTAATAGTAGGTTAATGATATGTTTAGGAGCTCACCGGCCCACAAAAGAGTTGTGCAACAGCCATCCTCGTTTTTTTAAACCAAGCACTCTAACAAAAGGCTCTCAACTGAGACGAGTAGTATTTGTCTGCTCCAAATTTAACAGCAATTCCAAACCTAAGTTGTTGAAAAGTGTCGTGAGTGTGAAACAACAGCCCTTATGAAGCACTTCTACTTCTTACTTACATTTTGGCTACTCGTTTCGCTTTCTGGTTGTGAAAAGAATATCCCAGCCGATTGCACCGATGGAGGGGCATTCGTGAAACGAGTGGATAATGTAAATGGCACTGTTTACTATGATTCAACTCAGATTAAGTATGTAATCAGAGATCCCCCACAGCATGGATTCCCATGCTGTGGGGGATCTCTGTTCGTTGGATGCTAAATATCAACAAAATGGACTACAAATTAAATTTAGCGGTCGGTACTACGAATACTATAAAACGTTGCCCATGTCCTTTGTTGGAGATCGGAATTACTCTTTGTCAATAGAAACTAGTTCACTCCGCTAATTTTAACTAGTTCTACGACGCCCGTTAATACAATTTGTATCTCTAAAGGAATATTCTTACAAAATACTAGTATTGTTTGACGAGATTTTGTTAAGCTACTTCAGGGTAAAACCGGCTCTTTGAACTGAAAGTGGTTGTTTTTTGGGCTCTTGGAGATTTCCACCTGCCGCACCACCAGTTGATAGATTCCTTGTTTCGTATTAAGTGACGTAGTCCCTACTTTATTTCCGAAAACAGATGGGCATCAGCCTCATGTCTGGCGTCAGCTACCTCCATATGTTGAATAAATTCGGCGAACATGCGGGAGCGTAGTTTAGCGAAGGTTACATAGCCAAGCTCGCCGGCCTGCTGATAAAGCTCATCGAAGATTGTATCCCGCCCAACAACACCCTCTTCAACCCAGATGGGCCGCAGCCGTGCATTGAGGGGAGGGGCCTGAAAAAAGACTATAACGTCCCGAGCACTTCCTAAATGCTGACGCTGGGGCGGGCGCACTACCCGATGGACCGTTGCCTTAATGAGGTTGCCCGTCAGCAATCGGATCACTTCACCCAGATTGACTATCAGTGTACCGCGGATTGCCGGTATTTTAACGAAGTCTTCCCCAATCTTAGCTTCCAGACTGATAAACCCATTTTCAGAGGGAGTTTGATGTAGCAGGGTAATAACATCAATATCAAAATGGGCCGCCATTCGATCAATACCATTTCCTGGTACATCAGCACACGCATGAAGGGGCACATCCGGATATTGGAAAAATCTGAGCTCTCCGCAACTTTTTTCGATAAGCGCCTCACTCAGCACACTTCGGCTCTCAGCAGAAAGATTCAGTGCCTCCCCCATGGCCTCCAGCAACTCGAGAGAGGTGTGATGTACCCGTTGGTAATAATGAACCCAGATCCTTCTAAATTCGGCGTCGGGGAAGATATTAGGTGAGTAGGCGTTTGAGGCAATATCCTCCTCCGACGTTATGCGCTCTAACACTTCTTCGGGCGACAATTCGGGACCCATCGTATATTTCATACACAGGTCTTTTCCCTGGCCGGTGCCGAATAATCTGGCAGTGCTCTCAAATCGGTAGCCGGTATAGCCCCGGATTTGCTTATACCGATTGAAGGCTTGCTTGTACTCCTCGGGTTGGCCAAAGAAACTACGAGTGGCGTTTGAAATAACCTCAATCTCATCTTCAGAAATACCAAAATTTTTCACATAAAAAAAGCCGGATTCTGTGATGGCTCCGCGCAAGGCGTCTAAAGCTTGTTGCCGTTGGGCCGACCCAGCGGCACCGCGCAGGATGGCCAGGTCAATGACTGGAATACCAGTAGGGGCATCCGTTTCAGCGTACCAATTCAACTGGCTTTGTTGGCGGGCGCTGAAATCCCAGTTTTCGTACTCCTTGGTTAGTTCGGTTTGCATATAAGATTAGTTTGAATAAAACTCAAAATTCGATAAGGTACCTGGATTGAATTAATTGTGTAAGTACAACAGGATTGCCTGAATGGCTACTCAAGCGTGACTAACCATTGGCTCGGTTGCAGCAAACCCAGTTACTCCGATTCGCCGAAGAGTTCGATGTCATAAATCAGCCAACCCACACCCGGCAGTGGCTCCTGATAGCGACCATCACAAAAACCATGGGCTAAAGCAGCGTCTTGATGATAGGGCATAATCAGATCACGACCGCAGGCCACACGACAAAGCTTGAAGTAGGCAAACTCTTTCAGGAGATACTCGACGCATTCGCGAACCGTAGCGGGTGTGATAGCGTCTGCACTAAGTTTCCCCCGGAGCAAGGAGAAACCCTTGTCGAGTACATCTTGCTGGAATTGATTATTGGTATCAAAGAGCTTACAAACCTGGGCGTAGGCATTCCAATAGCCTGGTAGTGAAGCAATGTCACTTTCCCAGTCAAGAATTCGCAGCCTGGCCGACGGATTTAACAGCTGAGCGCGTTCAACAGCGCGTAGGCATCGATTCCTAATCTTCTGGCCTTCCGTCCTTGCTTTAGCTCGAACTTTCTCCTCACCGTATCCCAGTGCCCTAAAGGTATGCGTGGCAATTGAGTCTGGAATCACAATAGTGACTTCCCCAAATAGGTGAGCCATGCCACAAATGCCGATTTCGATTCGCTTTTGGTTAAAGAAGCCATTACCGGGACTAATGCCTAACAGGGCAAGCGGTCGCTGAGTCAATAGGTCGAGTCCGGTTCGTAAGGCACGGCTATGATTTACTGGTAAAATTCGAAGCTTACCTTCAATGCCTTCGGGACCCTCGTGTGTATATACGAACGGTTCTACATTGAGGAAGGATCGATTGGGCATGTTGGCAGTCGGATTGGGTGAACGACGGAATGAATTCATAGTATAAATTGAGTCAATTGTTCTGCAGGGCGTTGGCAGTAAAGAGTTTGGTAATTGTGGCGTTCTGATACTGAGAATCGACCGGCACGGGTAATGTCACTGGAAACCAGGTGCGCATCGGTCGCATTGGATACCAGCACTACCTTGCGGGTTAACGGACTTGGGCTATAGGGATCAATCAACCCCTGGATACTTGTCCCGGTCCATCCCTTAGGAATGGACGATAAGCCGACCTGGGAAACCAGACCCGGATTAGGGCAGTCGGCTTTGCAAGCTAGTGATCACGGGTGTTGTCAGGTCCAGGCCTGGACCATTCTAAAGCTTTAGTTCTGCCCATCATCTTAATCAGAACTGGTGAATAGGCGACAAGCAATTAGCCTGACACGGGCACTAAACCATAACTGAGCATGATGGCTTTCAGCTTACCTGCATCCGGGGGACCGCCCACATTGATCACTTCCGCCAGTTCCCGAAAATAGGTAGCTCCAAATACACCCGACTGAGCGTACGCCAGCAGCTCGACCGACTCGGCAGTCTTATTCTCAAAACGATGGACTGCTCCTTTGGGAACAAAACAACATTCCCCCGGCGCCAGCTCGATGGTTTTGCCATCTATTGTCAGCGTCAGCAGGCCTTTGAGTCCGTAAATAGTCTCATCAAACTGATCATGATAGTGGGCAGCGGGCACTTTGGCGGCTGGCTCCACAATGACCTTGAAGAGGGTAAACTGTCGGTTGGTATCGAGGGTATCCAGCAGGATATGGATTTCCAGACCGGCACCTAGCCGGATGATTTCGGTATGTTGCATGGTATTGAGTTGGTAAAAAGTACGCTCGCAAAGTAAGCAGGGGCTAAGCGCACAAATCTTGATTTAAATCAAGATTGTATTAGAGGGGCGTATTCCGTTTTCGGATGCGACTATAGGTTTCCGGGGTTACGCCCAGATAGTTAGCGATCTGGTACTGGGCCAATCGCTGGAGGAGATGCGGCTTTTCGGTCAGCAACCGGCGGTACTTCTGATCGGGGGTATCGGTTTGAGCGTGGCCAATCTGCTCCTTCAAGCGGGTAATGTTCCGCGCCCGGTTTTTAATCTGGTAGAGGGCATAATCAGGAAAGGTTCGGGTAGCCAGTTCCCAGTTAGTTCGTGTAAGCACCAGGGCCTGGGAATCTTCCAGGGCCTGTAAGTTCATGGTGGTGGGTACCCGGTGGATAAAACTGCTCATTTCCCCAGTCCACCCGCCTTCTTCGGCAAAATAGATGGTGTTCTCAACACCCTCGGCGTTGACATAATACTGGCGCAGGCAGCCTTTAACAATAAAATAGGCGTAGGACACGATGTCGCCCGCTAGAAAAACGATTTGGTTTTTCTGGATATAAAGGGGGTCAAATAAGGCCAGAAATTGAGGAAATTGCCCGGCTGGGAAGTCATGTCTAGCTTGTAATTCGGTGAGCAATCGATTCGTGTCCATGTCCATGACTTGTTAAGTGAACTAGTTTTCGATAAAGCATAGCTGTCGACCAGCCAGACATACTGATCTATGGGCCAATCGCTGGAACACCCAGCCGAATTAACTTCTTGCTGGTTTGACGATGGCTACCGGTTACAGGTCCAAAGTAGGGGTGCCGAAAGGCAACCTGTTATTCGGGAATGCTTCCCCCTCAAGCTTCTGCCCGTATAGAGAGCAGGGGCCTGAGGGGGAAGGAGGAGCGAAGAGGGCTAGCCGACGGAGTAACCCGAATAAGGCGAAGAGGGTATCCAAACCCACGTCCAATACCATACCCGTTTCGCCGGATCCCAGGTCCAAAAGCCTGTCCAGCTCCCATTCGTGGTTAATTTAGCAGAAAAAGTGGAGGTAAGTGTTTCTGGTTGTGCCTGAACAGGCTTGCCCGCGATTGACAAGACCAAAATCGTTGTTAGGAGGAAAAGAATACGTTTCATGCGAATCAGTGGTTTTTGGGAACGAGGTTAGAAAAAAAGCAGCGTGGAGCTGACGTTAGCCGATCAGGGCTACTGGGGAAGTTGAATATGCATATCATAACTGGCTGCTTGCCGCAGGACATCGGCAATGAGCTGGCCATCCACCGATTTCTGGAAGGCATCTTCCTGATTAGAATCTACGCCAAACGTTTCAAAAAAGGTTAAAAACCCCTTCGGGCTATGTACGTTCAGCCAGCGGCAAGGCCCATCCCCTGCATTGGTAAATGTATGCAAACTGTTAGGCGGTAAGTCAATCGAGTCGCCAGGTTCTAGAGTGGGGTAGTTAACACATTTAGGGTATATCCGCCACGTAAAGCCTATAATTAACTAACAATCAAATGGTTATACAGATTTAACTATCTGTACTTAAGGGGAATTTCACCCTTTTGGCTAAATGGCTTACAAAACGACTCAATTTCACTTCCAAAGATGCCTTTCGCAATGGGTTTGCCTTGAAGGGTATTTTTGGCCTTAAAGGCATATAATTATGATGCTTTTACACGTCCATAAACAGCAAAATTTTTAACTGTTGAATACGAACGTTAAATGCATACATTTTTCGGCAAGATCCTAGTGCATAGCCTGTTAACATGCTTTGATGGCGGATATACCCAACTGTGTCAGCGACCCCGTCGTACTGCCTTTAACGCTTTCAACGGGTTTAGTCTTTTACAAACGTGAATTCTGGATAGCCGTACACGACTTGCTTGAGGTTATTGATTTCATCGGGAAAAACGGCCATCGCGGTAGTCCGGTAACTGGTGTTATACACCAGAATACTCCCTTTCGTAAAGGGAATAAATTCGCCCCCTGCCTTTTTTATCACGGAATGATACTTCCTGTTCACTCCCCCCGACTGGCTATTGATACTTATGATGTATTTTTTATTGGCCGTTAGGGCAAGGGCGTCGATGCTGCTCATCGTTAGTTTTCCGGGCGACGACTGCTCAATGGTTTTCTGCCGCAGTAGTGCCTTGGTCTGGTTGTCCCAGACACTAACCCGGTACGAACCGGGATCGGGCATTTCGCAACCCACTTCCGTTAGTTTTCCGTCGACCGTAGCACTAAACACAAGGCCAAACTCAATTGCATTTGGACCATAAGCAGCCCGTTTGAGGGTAGTGTCGGCATCCAGGTACTGGGTAATGGGGTTTTCAACCGGAGGGGGAGAATCCTTTGAGCCGCAGGCACCCAGGCCAAGGAGCAGAGCAAAAAAAGGGGCAACAAAGAGCAGAGAAGATCGCATGGCTTGATAGAGTTTTGACAAGTTGAACTAATGTAGTGCCCCCGGGTGGATTCTTTCAAGGACACCCCCTAAAACAAGGGTTTTTACGGAATAAATAGCGAGAAAATACGCTTGGTTGAAACTACCGAGCTAGGATTTGATAGCATCTGCCTCAATATAAGGAATAACTTTTGGTAACTATTTGATATTTAAGTAGCTATAGTCGTTACGTGGCGGATATACCCTAAATGTGTTAACTACCCCTTTATACAGTATCGAGCAAGAGCGAACGAATCAGGCCTTAAACGCGAGAGTTACTGAGTTGGAAGAGCAGCAAGTCAAAGTGGCCCGGCTTGAAGAGCTGATCCAGGATATGCTCAAGAAGAAATAGCAAATAAGCTGAGTAACATTGAAACTAGCCGTTGCTGAATCTCATAAATCGCTGGATTACTATTACGTCTACGATTAGCCTTTTCTTGATCAATCAACTATTCCTCATTATGTTAGAGCAGTTTTTGATTTAGTAACTTGCCTGCAATAATAGGTTGGTGAAGAGTCCAGGAAATTGCTTGTATGCCCCGTTTCGGCATACAAGCCAAACGTCTCAGTTAAGCAAGTTTGGTTTGCATTTCCAGGCTTCAGTCGACACTGCGTTTGAGCCGCACGGGCCACCCGTTCGCGCTTCGGCGTAAAATCGGATCGTGCTTTGGTAGTGGCAAGTGTAGCAAACGACACGAATAACAACAAATCAATGAAGAATATTCTATTTGACTTTATCTCAAAATACATTTCGCTGACCGAAGAAGAGAAGAACGTAATCGTTTCGTTGGACATATTCTTCTCCCTAAAGAAAGGGACGACTTTACTCAAGGCAGGACAACGATCGAACGAAAGCTACTTTGTTCTAAAGGGCTGTATTCGGACCTATTATGTGGTAGAGGGTGATGAAAAAACGACTGCTTTCTACACCGAAATGGACGCATTGACACCTCCTTGTGTGACCAGCAAAACTCCCTCCGACTATTATGTAAGTTGTGTAGAAGACAGTATTCTTTTAGTTTCCAATGCTGAAATGGAAGTAGAAATAAACAGTAAATTTCCAAAGTTTGACATAATGTGTAAACTACTGGCAGAAGAATTGTTAGCTAAACAGCGAATAGACTTTGACGAGTTTAAGAATTCTTCCCCTGAGCAACGCTACCTGAACTTAATCCAAAAAAGACCGGACCTACTTCAGCGTGTGCCTCAGCATCAGTTAGCGAGCTATTTAGGTATCAAACCCCAGTCATTAAGCAGATTAAGAGCCAGAATTACAGAGAAAGATAAGGGGTAAGGTTCATTTCTTAACTAAAGTGAACGAGTTACGGCATTTCGCCGACCCACTTTTGCCGTATCGTTTCACGTAACAGCAAAAGAAATGCAAAAGAAGATTTTCTTCATCGGTTTGGTCTTATTACTGACAGGTACGTTCCAACTCAAAGCACAACACGCTAAAACAGACAGTTCGTATAGACGTTGGTTCGTTGGGAGTTCATTCTATATGTTAGGAAATTTTATTCCCGATGATCCAAATCGACCTGAGTACGTACAATTAAATGTTGGATACAGGATAACCCCGAAAGATGTCGTTTCCTTTAGATTTAAAAGATCTATTTATTCCTGGCCACTAGGTATCCCTTTTGGACCATCATTTGATGCACCGGGACTAAACTATCCTGGACATGCACGCATTCTGGCACCTACAGTAGGCTATCAGCGGTTTTGGTGGAAAGGAGCCTACACATCCGTTTATGCATTGAATGTGTTTGAAAAATATATGGACGAGAACAATAAAAAGATTGGTAATGGATATACGTTATATCTGGACTTCTATTTAGGTTACCAGTTTAAGTTTTTTAAAGACCGATTCTTTTTTGAACCAGCTATTGGCATTAGTTATTGGCCTGTAAGAACTAATGTTCCAGAATCATTTAAAGCAGTGGAACAAAAATGGAATAACTACTTTATTCAACCTGGACTTGATTTTGGATTTAAGTTTTAAAACTACAATGACTAGATGAAAGCAGTTGTTTGAATTAAATATGGACCTCCTGAAGTTTTGTAACTTCAGGAGGTTTCCTAAACCAATACCCAAAGGCAGTCAAATTCTTGGCAAGTTTCTTAGGTGTAAATCTCAAGCAGACTAAAAGCCAGAACTCTTGAAAAAAGTAAACAGTAAATTCTTTCTTAACTTAAGTGAACGAGATTGGGTAATCCCTCAATCTACTTTTGCCTTATCGTTTAATACCAATTAAAACAGATATGCAAAAGAAAATTTTATGGATTGGACTTGGCGTAGTATTGACAAGTAGTTTGCAGGTGAGTGCACAATATAAAAAGCAAGACAGTACGTACAATCGGTGGTTTGTTGGCAGTACTATATTTTTATTGGGCAATTTGGCTACTACAAATCCCCCCAACTTCGCTCAACTCAATTTTGGGTATCGTATTACAGGAAAAGATGTAATCACATTAGAACCAAAAACTTGGAAGTATGCTTGGCCGAATGGTATTCACCCAATTTTTAACAAATCATACGGAAAGCAGGAAGAAAAATTTCCGGGATACGTTCGTGAGTACGGCCTATCAGTGGCTTACCAACGATTTTTGTGGAAAGGTTTATATGCCGAACTTAATGTAATGCCTACCTGGCAAATTTTTGTGAATGATGACGGCAAAAAAATTGACAATGGATTTCAGATTTTCAATACTTACCGTATAGGTTATCACATCAAACTTTTTAAGGACAGATTTTTTATTCAAACATCCATTGCAATTACCCAGCGTGCTTATCACACAGAATTACCAGATGGATTTAAACAGTTGGATGATAAATGGTCTAAATTCATCGTCGGAGAACCGGGATTTCATTTTGGATTTAATTTTTAAGCTTGGCTAAAGAGTAGTATGCTAGGTCAGTGTAGTCTAATCTTTGTGAACTGCTGACTCATGATCACCTATCGGAGAAGATGCTTGTAATGGGCTTCCAGGAAGAAACGGCTATGGCCATGAAAAACCTGGACGAGTTATTAGCCACTTTATCGCGACATAAGTAAAAATCGATCGCCGTTATCATTGGCTTGGCGAGGTGAGATTAAAAGTTCTTTATTCAGGATTGGTAGTTAAATTGGCAGTAGTAGGTTTGTTCGCAGACAGCTTTCTAAAACACCCACCATCGTCAAGCCGTAAACCGTTGATTGCGGGTACAAACAGCCGGTAAGTACCGCACTGCTGAGCGGCTGAACTGGTTGTTGTGCGCTTCGTCTGGGGCGAATTATTAGAATTTGTAGCAAGCAACCACCGACTGTACAATCTCGTAAAATGCTCCTACTTGAGATTATACGTATCCGATGATTGGATTGATTATACCAAAACGCACATTGACTACGAGATCAATTTTGTAACGTACTTCTATGCGCATATAAAGCTTAAGTCGAGCGGAAACGGCCTAGGATGATTGAATATCTTAAGGGCAACATCGACAACTATTCTACAAGATTCACTCAAGCGCAGTGAATAGAATATATATAGAAAAGTGGCATTTTCTATATATATTGCACACAATGTGCATAGAAAAACCCCACTTTTTATGCATAAGTACTCAGTGCCCTATCATTGCTATTGTTCTTATGGCATTCGTTTTAACGCCTCTACCACCCAAGGTTGATCTAGAAACCCGCCTGGTGCTACGCAAAGTAGCTGCCGCACATCGGTATCTGGCAGAGCTCAAAGGTGTGGCGGCTACGATTCCCAATGAATCGATCCTGATCAATACCCTAGCCCTACAGGAAGCCAAAGATTCCTCGGCGGTTGAAAACATTATCACTACGCATGACGATCTGTTTAGAGCAGAACTCTTTACAGATACCTCTGCCAGTCCGGCAACCAAAGAAGTACAACGCTACGCCAGTGCCCTAAAAAAAGGATTTGCCTTGGTGCGGCAACAAAAGCTTCTTACCCTACGACACATCATCGCTATTCAGCAAGAATTAGAGCAGAATAATGCTGGCTTTCGACGTTTACCTGGCACTACGCTCCGCAATGGACAAACTGGAGAGGTGGTGTATACGCCCCCGCAGGAAGCTGGTCAGATTGAAAGCCTGATGGCAAACCTCGAACGGTTTATCAACGACGATACGGTGCTTGATGCCGACCCCCTGGTAAAAATGGCCGTCGTGCATTACCAGTTTGAAAGCATCCATCCCTTCTACGACGGCAACGGGCGTACGGGCCGGATCATTAACATGCTGTATTTAGTACAGCAAGAGTTGCTTCATTTGCCGATCCTCTACATGAGCCGCTATATTATTCAGCATAAGAGCGGATACTACGAGCGACTACAGGCCGTACGCGAGCAACAGGACTGGGAAGGCTGGGTACTGTATATGCTGGATGGGGTAGAACAAACGGCCCGGCAAACGATTGTGCTGGTACAGACTATTCGTGATCTGATGCAACAGTATAAGCATATGCTGCGGCAACGGCTGCCCAAGCTCTATAGTCAGGACTTGCTCAACAACTTGTTTCGACACCCGTACACCAAGATTGATTTTCTGATGGACGATTTGCACGTAACGCGCCTGACAGCCACCCGCTATCTGGACTTATTGACCGAGCAGGGCTTTGTGCATAAACAGAAAATCGGGCGTAGTAATTATTACGTCAATCAACCACTGATGAAGCTGTTTGTAGAAGTAGGCAATACCCTACCCAATGCGCCTATTCCATTGATTCGGACAAGCTCATAGTCGTAACGAATCAAGGTTTACCACTACTTAGCTTGGCAAGAGGGAAAGAACGGCTGATTTATAGAAAACTAGTGTACCGTAAAAGGGGTGATTATTGAGATGGCCAGACAACATCGGTTTCCGTTGAATTGACAAGTAAATTGGCGACGCCAATGGCCACTACCGGCATGGTTAATGGCTCAGCCAAACGATCTTGTAAAACAGAAGAAGCCGATACGCCATAACCACACCCGTAAAAAGAATCGTACTAAGGAGGGCAGCGAATGCGGACCAAACTGGACCTGTGCCATAAAATCGCCTAAAGCCACGAGCCAGATAAAAGCCGACAAAAGCCAAGCCTACCAGGCTTACGATCAAATCGCCCCGCACTTCCCATTGGTGAAGGCCAATTAATCCGATGAGGGGCATAACGACCAATAACTGCTGGAGTAAAAAGAAGATCAAGACAAAACTCAGAAAGTGGGTTGAGAAAATCAGATGCTCAATCCATGTCCGTCGAGCCGACCACATCAATACACCAAAAATTAACGTGTATAGCGGTATGAGAACTATTAGATAGGCTTTGGAACTAGCTTTCATCGACGCATCGAAGAGGGGCTGATAGGTGTCCAGCGTCTGGTGGGCATGATCCAGGGCACGCTGCAGGGCCTGTTTGGTCCCAAAAGCGGTATAATTGGCGTAGTTCAGAAAGCTACTCAGTGGCTGATTGAAGGCATTGTAGCTTGCCAGCAGAAAGAACACCAGGTTAACCACTAAAAAAAGGCCCAGGGGCTTCATGTAAATAACGCGTCGGCCGACTACATACTCGGCCGTGAGCTGACCGGGTCGAAACAGTAAAGTCTTTAGAGTTCTCAGCAGTGTATGATCCGCATGGGTAAAGCCCTCCAGGATTTCTTCCGAGACATGGCTGAGGGTTAAACTATGGGGATCGAAGCGTTTTTCCCCACAGTTGGGACAAAAGTTTTCCTGATTGAGATGGCCGCAAGTCTGGCAGGTCATACGGGTAGAAGTGAACAGGCCTCATCTGGCCTAGAAGGGTGTATCACTGAATAACCCTCACGAAGCCAAGCCTAGGAATGTAAGCTACAGAAATAGTTGACGCCTACCAAGTAAATAATGAGTTACCTCCCTGGTAGGCTATTAACTGGATTGAACAGCAAATAAAAGTGTTTCCCTTATTCTCAACAAATGCTCAGAAAGAGCGACGGTGGATGCTTCATTTGTCTATTTTGTACACATGCATACGCTCGTATGTATTTGGACAGAACAGATAACAAAATGCCTGGAAAGGCATTTTGCAAGTGTATCTCGAAAAGAGCCTTATTTGAGAATATTCATCTCGCGCTGGTTGAGTGTATTATTGGTTAAAGAAACCGATATCAGCAAAGCTACCATCCGAGCAACAAAGGTTTCTAAAAATAACGCTGCCCCCATTTGGCTCTTCTAAGATAGCTCCTACACACAGACTTATCTATTGTCTAAAACTGTCCACTTTGGCTGCTTATCGTGGACAGTATTCCTGGCTTCCCTATAAGGTTTTCTGGTCCGTGTAAAATTTTTATGAAAAAAATCACATATTAACTCAGGGTATTTTAGGGGAAACTCGACTTGGGATTAATAGATCGTAATTACGAGCCAGTATTGCCTATGCCCCAGCCTTTATTTCAGCTATTGGATAAGTCTGACAACCCTATTCGCCCACTCAGGCCAACTGGTTCTACGAGTCTGGAAAATGATCCAGACTGGCCACTTCGACAAGTATTGGAAACCAATCCGTGGGAAGCTTGTGAAGTCTTATTCCGAAAATATTACGTCGCGTTATGCAGTCACGCCAGTCGGTTTGTCTATTCAAAAGAAGCGGCCGAAGATATTGTTTCCGAAGTCTTCTATCAGTTCTACAAAGAAG
This sequence comes from Spirosoma endbachense, assembly GCF_010233585.1. Taxonomy (NCBI): domain Bacteria; kingdom Pseudomonadati; phylum Bacteroidota; class Cytophagia; order Cytophagales; family Cytophagaceae; genus Spirosoma; species Spirosoma endbachense. The sequence continues at coordinate 7,969,286 of NZ_CP045997.1, read as the reverse complement.
AATCGTACAAGACGGTTACCATCTCCTACAAAGCGTATCTGATGCAGGCGGTCCGCTACCGGGCCTACGATTATGTGCGGTGGGAACTCAGCAAGTCCCGACGCGGAACAGCCGTCGATTCGGTCAACATTACTGACCAACAGCCCTCCCCGTCGGAGATTGTTCAGTACGATGAGCTGTATCAACGCATTGAACAAACCATTGATCAGCTTCCCCAGCAAACAAAGCGTGTATTTATACTAAGCCGGTTTGAAGGCCGGAAATACCAGGAGATTGCCAGTGAACTCGGGATCAGTGTAAAAACGGTAGAAACGCACATGAGCAAAGCCCTATCGCTCCTTCGCCAGGCGCTTCGTCCCATGTGGATCTGGGTATTGATGGTCAGTTTAGTTGGATTCTGATTTATAACCCTCAACGCTAAAAACGCAAATTCTCTTAGAAATGGCTCCTGTCACTAAAGCTCTTTTATTTGATTATCACGCCGGAAGGGTAACGGCTCTCCAGCGTAAACTCATCGAAGATTGGTTAGAAGACCCTCATAACCGATCCGTCTATTACGAAACCCTGATTGAATGGGAAACCACTCATCCTCAGTACGTAGCCAATATAACAGCTGGTCTGGATCGCTTTCGAAGTCGATTAGAAAACACTCCTCCGAGTGTATCAACCAATCCGCAGGGGAGCCCTGTCAGACCATTGTTAAATCGGCTCCCGATCAGTTGGCTAGCCGCAGCCTGTGTGTCTGTATTCATATTAAGTGGTTGGCTGTTTCGTGAGCCTATTTTATACAAAACCTACGCTACCGAGCACGGACAAGTCCAACGACTTACCCTACCCGACGGTAGCAAGGTGGTTCTAAATGCAAATTCAACACTACGTCTGTCCAGATTTGGATGGCTAAGCAACGAGTCTCAACGAAACGTTTTTTTGACGGGTGAGGCCGAGTTCAATGTAACGCATCTACTTAATAACCAGAAGTTTGTGGTTCATACGAATCGGAAGCTTGATGTCGAAGTATTGGGGACGGAGTTCGTCGTACTAGCCCGCCAGCGAGCGACCCGGGTCGTATTGATGCGTGGGAAAGTAAAGCTTCACTACCAAGCTAGTCGACAGGCCGATAAAACGCTGACGATGGCACCCGGACAAAAGGTGACACTCAATGACCATAAACAAGCCCTAGAGCTAACGAACGTAGCCCAGCCTAACGATTTCAGCGCCTGGAAAAATCAGAAGTATGTCTTCAATGATACCCCATTAACCGAGATCGGCCGAATGATTCAGGACGATTTTGGATTGAAGGTCGAAATAAAGGAATCGTCGCTGGCTCAACGGCAGGTATCGGGCACCTACGATGTGACCAATGTTGACGAACTACTGAATGCCTTAGAAGAGCTTTTATCCATCCGCGTGACTCGCCAGCGTGACCGGGTCATCTTCTCCCAATCGACGAAGTAATTGCTTTTTATTCCCTTACTCTTATGAAGAAACTAGTACGACTATTGCTGCTCAGTTGGCTATTGGCAGGATGTCTGGGTGTCATTTGTCAGGCCCAAACCCTGGCGCGAGCGGAACGGCTTTCCCAGACAGGCCTGACCGGACAAGTCGCTTACCGATCCCTGCGCCAGGCGCTAACAGAGGTCAAGAACCAGTATAAGGTCAATATCCTGTACGAAAGCCGTACGCTCGATCCGTTCAGCCTACCCGAAAGCCGAATGCGGTTCGCAGGCCCTCTCGAGTCGGTGTTAACGGATTTGCTAAGCCCGTTTGGCTTATCGTTCAAACGCATGAAAACGGGTGGGTATGTGGTGACCACCGGTGCGCCAAACACACCATCTCCCGCAGCGACTTTACCGGGCAAGCCAGCCGAAATACTTCCGGCGCAGTTGCTAACGCCTATCAGTACGCCCAAAGAGAAATCGATTCAGGGCGTTGTTCAGGATGGTAGCAATGGCCAATCACTACCGGGCGTGAGTATTACGCTGAAAGGCACCCAGCAAGGTACATCCACCGATGCGAATGGTCGCTACCGGATTCAGGTGCCGGACGACAATGGCGTGCTGGTTTTCAGCTTCATTGGTTTCGAGACGCGCGAAATCCTGATCGGTAACCAGGCTGATCTAAACGTATCCCTGACGCCTTCCAATCAGGTCCTTAACGAAGTGGTCGTTGTAGGTTATGGCACGAAACGGAAACGCGATTTAACCGGTGCCATTTCGTCGGTTAGTTCGACAGATTTGCAGAAAGTAGCGACCAGTAACTTTACGTCGGCTATTGAAGGAAAGGTTCCTGGCGTTTACGTAACACAAACGAGTGGTGCTCCCGGCAGTGCTAGTTCGGTTCGCATACGGGGCGTCGGTACAACAGGTGCGAATCAGCCCTTGTACGTAATAGATGGTGTTCCCATGACCGGCGAGAGCACGTCCGTTCCGGGTAGCTCCAATGCCATCGATGCCATGTCGATTCTTAATCCGAATGACATTGAATCCATTGAAGTCTTGAAAGATGCGGCTTCATCCGCTATTTATGGCTCACGCGGGGCTAATGGGGTTATTCTGGTTACGACCAAACGGGGTAAGGAAGGGGCAGCCGTAGTTTCACTAAATGCCTCGGCGGGTAGCGCTCAATTGTGGCGGAAACCAGCGTTTCTGAACGCGGAAGAATTTGCGACGATGGCCAACGAACTGGCGACTAATTCCGGCATAAAACCAAATCCAGAATGGGCAAATCCGAAATCGTTCGGAGTCGGGACGGACATGGTTGGGCTTATTTTTCGGAATGCGCCTGTACAGAACTATGACCTCAGCATTTCGGGCGGTACCAAAACCCTGAAAGCCCGTCTTTCTCTAGGGTATAATGATCAGACAGGCACCATGATCGAAACGTATTACAAACGCTATACGGCTAGGGTTACGGCGGATTTAAAGGCGAGCGACAAATTGAATTTCGGCGGCTCGCTGGCCTTTGCCAGCACCGAAACCAAAGGACAAAATTCGGACCCATTACAGGGCGGAATATTCAACCTGGCTCAACAGTTCTTTCCGACGTTGGCTCAAGACGCTCCTTTTTTTGGGGATGGAGTGTATTATACCAGCAATGGAGATAACCCTTTGCTAAAAGCCAAAGCGATTGATAATAAGCTATTTGGTACTAGAATATATGGCAGTACATTCGGAGAGATCGAAATTCTGAAGGGTTTAAAGTTCAAAACCAGCGTGGGTATCGATGCCAATTTTAACCGAACTCGCTCCTGGGAAGGTAAAATTCAACGCGGGTTTTACGTGCATCCACGCGCCACACTTTCGGAAGGTTTTGATAATCGATTTAACTGGCTAATCGAGAATACCCTTTCCTATTCGAAACAAATCGGCGACCATTCGTTTTCGGCCGTATTAGGCCAAAGCGCTCAAAATAACCGAATCAACCAGATTGCCTCGACGGGAAATGGGTTTTTAAGTGAAGAATTACAGGTGATTAACGCCAGCGATGTAAGTTTGCGGACCACCAGCGGAACCACGAGTAACGCACGATTAGCTTCGTATTTCGGACGTATCGATTACGCCTTCAAGGATAAATACTTGATTTCGGCCAGCATGCGCCGGGATGGCTCGTCTAACTTTGGTCCGAACAGCAAATGGGGTTATTTCCCGGCTATATCGGGCGGATGGCGGATTTCGCAGGAGGCCTTTATGGCTCCGCTTACAAATACGGTGATTAATGATCTGAAATTCCGGGCGAGCTGGGGCCGGGTTGGGAATGACGCGATTCCTGCATTTGGCTATCTGAGCACCATTCGGACCGGCAATTCGGCCGACAATTATGCGTTAGGAACCGGCGATCAGGCTATTATTATCGGCTCAAGCCTGGTTCGACCGGGCAACGCTGATCTGAAGTGGGAAACCACCCAGCAATTGGATATCGGCGTGGACGCTTCGTTGTTCGGGGATAAGCTGTATTTAACCGCCGACTATTACAAAAAGGATAACATCGGCATGTTGATCAGTTTACCGGTTTCCTTGGAAGCCGGTTTTCAGAATCCGCCCACCATCAACGGGGGACAGGTGCGAAATACGGGGATTGAGTTGTTACTTGGCTACCGGAGTAAAGTTGGCGACTTGCGCTACAACGTCAGTGCGAATGCCACCACCTTAAAAAATGAGGTAATTAGTTTGGGCGTTGGTCAGCCCATTGTTGGTCCTACGCTGGCCGGTTCGAGTATGGTGATGACTTATACCAAAGTAGGTGACCCCATTGGCTATTATCGGGGCTACATCGTCGACGGCATTTACCAGACGGCTCAGGAGATCAATAAAACGTTCCAACCGAATGCCATTGCCGGAGATTTTAAATACCGGGATGTCAACGGCGACGGTGCGTTGACCGATGCCGATAAAGTAAATTTAGGCAAGCCCTGGCCCACGTTAACGTACGGCTTTAATGTGGACTTATCCTATAAAGGATTCGATTTCAACATATTGCTGCAAGGAATAACCGGATCACAACTCTATCACGCTAATAAGATCACCAACTACCAGATGAAATATTACAATGGGAACGGGATTGTCAACGGGGTTAAAGATATTCTAAATCACTGGACACCGGGTAGCGGCATTAACAATCAGCCTGGCTTGAAATACACTGATGCCAACGGAAACTACTCTAATGCCTCGTCATTTTTCGTCGAAAATGGGGATTACATGCGGGTTCGCAACGTCGTGTTAGGGTATAACCTATCACCCGACCTCATTCGTAAAGTCACCCATAACGCCGTGAAGAGTTTACGGGTATACGTCACAGCCCAAAACCTGTTCACCTTCACCAAATACTCGGGATTCGACCCGGAAGTAGGCAGCGCGAATCCGCTGAATTCCGGCATCGATACGGGCGTTTATCCGCAGCCAAGAACACTGATGGGCGGCATTAATCTTGTTTTTTAACTCATTCAAGCACAGAGCGACATGAAAACAATAGCCAGCGTTATCGTTATCCTTTTCCTGGTAACCATGACATCCTGTGGCGATCAATACCTGAGTGTCATCCCGACGGATGTACTTACGGACGCTAATTTTTTTAAGTCCGAAGCGGATGCGCAGTCGGCGCTGATTGGCGTGTATGGTCAGGTGCAATCAGAGTCCACCTTTGGCAATGTCGTTGACGCGGCCAACATCGAATGGACCATGAGTGGTGATTTGTATGAGCAGGATCAAAACACCCCGCGCGTCGAGCTCGAAATGCTGAGCTTGCCCGCTAATAACCTCTACATTGGTCAGTTGTATTCGGCGCTGTTTCAAGGCGTCAGTCGAGCTAACTTTGTGATCGTACGGGTGGGGCAAATGGCTAACCTGACTCCACAGGTGAAGGCGTCGATTCTGGCTCAGGCTAAATTCCTGCGGGGCATATTTTACTACCGACTGGTCAATTATTTCGGGGGCGTTTCGCTAATCACCACTGAATTGAATGCCTCGTCCAAACTGGATATTCCCCGCGCGTCGGCCGCCGACATCTGGAAGCAGGTGGAAACCGATTTAACCGAAGCGGCTGCGGATTTGCCCCTAACCTGGAGCGGTAGCGACATTGGCCGGGCCACAAAGGGAGCCGCTCTTGCTTTTCTGGTCAAGGCGCAGTTATGGCAACAAAAATACCAGGAGGCCGTCAACAGCAGCGAATCCATTATTGCTTTGGGTGTGTATGGACTTCTCCCCAATTTCAGGAGCGTGTTTCTGAAGACGAATGAAAACAACAAAGAGATGGTTTTTTCTACCCAATATTCGTCGGTGAATGATGCCAGCGAGGGTAGCGGTCTTGATGTTCGGTCGGCACCCAGAGGAGCGCCAGCCGCTTATATTGGCCGAGCAGCCAACAGTAATTTTGTGCCGCAGACGAGTTGGATCAATTCCATTGAACGGGATCAGACGGGCAAGATCAGAGACCAGCGCTATTATGGGGTAATCATTGGACCAGGTGAGTCTCATCCGGAAATGCCAGGGTTCGTGATGCCCTTAACGTTCCCGAACCCTTACACGAAAACGGGCTATATCGTTACTAAATACTGGCAGGAAGCCTCGCTAGTAAACTCAGGCATTAACGTACCAATTATACGCTATTCAGAAGTATTACTGAACTATGCCGAAGCACTCAACGAAGTAGGCCGTTCGGCGGATGCCATGAAGCAGGTCAATCTGGTTAGAACCCGTGCTACGTTAGATCCCAAACCGCTCGATTTGTCGAAAGATAAAGTGCTAGATGCGGTCTTTTTCGAACGACGAATGGAGTTTATCTGGGAGCCGCCCGGTGCTTTTTCTGATCTCAACCGGCGAGGTCGTTATCTGGATTTCATCAAAGCCAACCGGGCTGATTACGCCAAAATTCAGGTAGATACCAAGCCTTGGGTTCAGCAGAAAATAATTTTGTTGCCCATACCGCAATCGGCCCGAGATGTCAATAAATCCCTGACGCAAAATCCCGGTTACCCTGCTTTCCAGTAAGCTTGTTAATAGAACGTGGATTTATGAAAATCCACGTTCTATTAGATTATAAAATCCTAAACTGACCCGTCTTTACAAGTTTATTTACAGGCTAATAATAATTTTCCTTACTCTACCGTCATGAAGCAGTTCAGAAGTTTTGCCTTCTTGTTTTTCGCCATACTCATCAAGGCACAGGCGCAAAATGGGTTTCAGGCCAATTACGACGAAGCAAAAGTTCCGGCTTATACCTTACCGGATATACTGAAAACAACTACGAATCAACCCGTTCAGAATAAGAAGACTTGGGAAAAAGTAAGACGCCCTGAAATCATCAGGCTCTTCGAAGAGAACGTCTACGGCCAAACGCCCAAATCCTATGATCGGCTGACGTACACGGTAAAAAATGAGAATGCCCAGGCTATGGGCGGTAAAGCAACCTTGAAAGAGGTGGCGATTGAGGTAGTCAAAAACAATAAGCCGTTGACGATCAATCTAGTGCTGTTTGTACCGAATCAAAAGAAAAGTCCTGTTCCGGTGTTTTTGCTGATTAACAACCGGGGCAAAGACAACATGGACCCTACCCGCGCGCAAAAAAGTGATTTCTGGCCGGCTGAAATGGTTATCGACAGCGGCTACGCGGTGGCGGCTTTTCACGTAAGTGATCTGGCTCCCGATGATACGACTAAGTACGTCAATGGTGTGTTACAACTTTATCCGGAGCAATTGACCGCCAACGATGGCATGAAAGCCATTGGTGCCTGGGCTTGGGGAGCGAGCCGGGTACTGGATTATTTTGAAAAAGACAAAGCGATCGATGCCAAAAAGGTAATGGTTGTGGGGCATTCCCGGGGTGGGAAAGCGTCGTTATGGGCGGCTGCCGAAGATCAGCGGTTTGCCATGTGCTTCACGAATTGTTCAGGGAATACAGGAGCAGCCTTATCGCACCGGCGATTTGGTGAAACGATTCGTCGAATCAATACGGTTTTTCCGCACTGGTTTGCAAAAAACTACAAGAAATACAATGATAACGAAGCGGCCTTGCCGCTGGATCAGCATATGCTGCTTGCCGCAATAGCCCCAAGACCCCTATACGCAACCAACGCGTCAAAAGATTTGTGGGCCGACCCAACAGGAACCTATTTATCGGTAAAACTCGCTAGTAAGGTCTATGAGTTATACGGTATTAAGGCCAATCTCCCAGCCAACCCGCCTGGAATTAACCAACCCATTATGACTTCATCCGTAGGCTATCATAATCGGGAAGGGGAGCATAACTTAACGGCCTATGATTGGAGCAATTTTATCAAGTTTGCTACCGATCAGTTTAAGTAAAAAAAGTACCCGATTGGCTAGTTAACTAAATTTCGAGAGTCCTAGAGAGGCGCTTTTAGGTGAATCCTGCCACGTCAACTTTCGTTTTTTGAAGAAAAGAATGAAAGAGAGGTTATCTCATCTTAAAGCCCAGTTTTTGAAGCAAATACTTGAAAGTTCCTTCGTCTCAGCTTGGAGCGATTTGTGAGAAAAACGCAATAGATCTCAACCTGAATCCCTATCGCTGACCTACCTAAGCCAATGGTTTATCGACATAGCTACCACTAGTCAGCTTACTTTTTTCGGAACCACCTAAATAAGGATTACTGTCTACGAAGGCATCAACTTTCAAATTTGCCTTTCCTGGACGCATAAATTCAAGCCTAACATAATCCAGCCCGTAGATAGGAGAACTATCATCCCTGCTGGCAACAATCATATATAGTGGAGGACTGAATAAGCGCTACGCTGGCCATACCAAGAAAGCGTAGGAGAGCTGGCTTGGAATCGCACCGCTTTCCAGGCCTGGGCATCCATGCCTCCAGGTTAGACCAGGGACTTTTGGCGGGCCAGCCTTTGGTACTTCTCAACCGCCGCGTCTTCACCAGCTTCAAGTTCTTCCACCAAACCAGGGTCGACAATGGTGGGGCAATGCTTGGTTCCCCACTGAATGAGCGCCATAAGAATTGGGACGGTATCAACACCTTTTTCGGTCAGGCGGTAGGTGAACTTTGATCTCTTATCCGAGGCCACAGTCTTGGTTAAGAGGCCTTGCGACTCCAGAACCGCCAGGCGGTCGGCCAGAACGTTGGTCGCTATTTTTTCCGCTGACTGCAAAAATTCCCCGTAAGTAGACTTCCCCGCAAACACCATGTCCCGCAGAATGAGCAGGCTCCATTTGTCCCCCAACACGTCGAGCGAGGTGCTGACAGGGCAAGTAGACCGCTGTTTTAGCGCTTTCATAAAAAACGATTTATGCTTTACTTGCTTTTTGCAAGTATTTTGACATACCTTTGAACTTGCAAATCGCAAGTAAATATACACGGATATTTAGTTCTTTTTACCATGATCCTAGTAACGGGTGCCACCGGTGGGTTAGGCCACCAAACCATCGACGTTTTGCTCAAGACCACCCCGGCCACAAAAATCGCCGCCCTGGTGCGCGACCTCAGCAAAGCTACCGACCTGGTGAAGCGGGGCGTAGACGTCCGGCAAGCGGACTACGGTGACTATCCTGCGCTGATGCAAGCCTTTCGGGGCGTCGAGAAGGTGCTGCTGGTTTCGGCCGTGGCCTTTACCGACCGGGTGCGTCAACACCGCAACGTTATCGACGCCGCTCAGCAAGCTGGGGTGAAGCACCTGTTTTACACCAGCATCCAGCGCAGCACCAATTTTGTGATGCCGGAGGTCACGGAAAGCGACCTGGCTACGGAAGCCTACCTGAAAGCGTCCGGATTGACATATACCATTCTCAAAAACGGCTACTACTTTGAAGGCCTTGGGTACCTGATTGGGAGCGAGGTACCGGACACCGAGATCCGTTTCCCGGCAGGAGAAGGCAAGATCGCTTTCGTCAAGCGGACTGAACTGGCCGCTGCCACGGCTGCCCTGCTGACCAGCGAAGGGCATGACGACCAGGAGTATACTTTATCAGGGAGCGAAGCCTATTCGTTTGCCGATATCGCCCGGGAATTCTCCGCGTTAGCGGGCCGGCCCATCTCTTACCAAAGCATCGAGCTGTCGTCCTACATCGCCCAGCAAGTAGCCGCCGGTTTCCCCGACTTCGTCGCCAACTTCTTAGCCCAGTGGGGCGCCGCCGCCCAACACGGCATGCTAGCCGGGACGCTCGATACCGTCGAGCGTCTGCTGGGCCGCCAGCCAACTTCGCTTCGGGAGTACCTGAAAACGACTTATTTCCCGAATACTTAACCGCTTGTAGTGGCATCCAATCCCCCGGCATCAATTCACTAGTCCAGGCAAGTGACTTCACTCAGGAGCTCACTTGCTGGATTTCAGCCTGGCCATTCCCGGCTGTTTCCGCTTTCTCAAGCCCCCATCATACCCCCATAATCATCGGATTTATCGGGTACGGCCACGTCGGCAAACGCTAGCCGCGAAGATGGCGTCAGCGGGTAACCCGTTATCCTCAGCAATTAGCGAGGGCTCGGGCTCGCTTACCGCCTAAGTTGCCGAACTGAGCCCGTTGCTTTCAAGGGCCCCCGTAGCGACTCAAGCCGAGTTGATGTTCCAGTCCCTGCATTGGGCTAATATCGCTTTGGCCCTGCAAGGTTTGCTCAACTCGGTTGTCTATCCACGCAATAGCTTAGATCTTTAGGCACCAATACAACGGCTTTTATAGCTGAATGCTTCTATGCATCAGAAGACGGTAAATGAATGATGGATCTCAGGAAGGGGAGGGTATTTTGAGAATGTTTCCGTCGGTAAATCAGAGATCATATACAAGGCCCATGTTCACCTATTATCGGACAGCTTTTGTACGGTTTCGGACATGTATTCACTATTTAGCAAGGTAGTTCCTTGAAAATTAGCCAGTTACAGAATTGGCATCTTATTTGTTCAACAAGTACTAGAGAAATACACCTTTTGTAGCTTGTTTGGTATGAGTCGAACCTACCTGGGCGAGTTTGAAGAGTTGGTCTTACTCGCCGTTGCTCTCCTGGAACAACAATCCACTGGGGCCTATGGCGTCTCGATTGCCGACGAACTTAAGCAACGTACCCAACGAACCACTTCTGTGACGGGGGTGCATGTGGTCTTGTATCGTTTGGAGGAGAAAGGTCTCGTGGGCTCAGCCTTAGGCGGAGCTACCTTAGCCCGGGGTGGACGGCGCAAACGCCTATTCACCCTGACAGCGACTGGTCAGCAAGTGCTGCGGGAGATGCGTCAACTCAGGATGGGGTTTTGGGAGGCCTTACCCACCCCTTTCTTTGCCTAAGCCATGGACAAGCCTTCTCCCAACCCACTGAGGACGCCCCCATGGGCGGACCGCCTGCTCGGCTGGTTGACGCCCGCTGAGCTGCTGGAAGAGTTGCAGGGGGATCTGCAGGAGCAGTTTGCCCAGCGGCTTGACCAAGTCGGCCTCCGGCGGGCTCGTTGGTGGTATGGCCTGGAAGCCCTGAAAGTCATTCGGCCCTATTACCTACGGCGTCGATTGGCCAGGCTGACCCACTGGCCGAGGGATTTCTTCCTGAAGCGACATGCTACCCCCCACTCTTTCTTTACTCCTGAACACCCCTCGCCACCACTAATTAATCCTGACATGATCCGAAACTATCTCAAAATCGCCTGGCGCAACCTCATTCGCCACAAATCCTTTTCGGCCATTAACATTCTGGGGTTGGTATTAGGCATAGCTAGCAGCCTACTGATTCTGTTGTGGGTGCAAGACGAACGTACCATCGACCACTTTCACGCCAATGGATCACATCTGTATCAGTTGTATGAGAATCAACAAACAACTGGGAACGACCTGAATACAACGCCCACAACGCCCCATTTGCTAGCTCCAGCGTTGGTGGCCGAATTGCCCGAAGTGGAACGTAGTGTGCATATGACCCCGGGAACTATGCTCCTCTTAGCGGTAGGTACGAATTCGTATCGACAGCGGGGTTGTTATGCCAGTCCAGATTTGTTTCGGATTTTTTCATTTCCGATGGTGCAGGGGAACCCCCAAACAGCACTAGTTGGCCCATCGTCGCTAGTCATTTCCGAAGCAGTAGCTCGAAAACTCTTTGGACGAACCGATGTTGTCGGACGCTCAGTTCGGGTCGGCAATCAAGACGACCGACAAGTAACCGGTGTATTCCAGGACATCCCGGCGAACTCGTCGCTGAAGTTCGACTTTGTTCTACCGTCAGAACCCTACATCAAACAAAAATCCGGGACACCTCGGTGGTCCATGAACGGCTGGCGAACCTTTGCGTTACTACGCCCAAACACGGATGTAGCGGCTCTCAACGTAAAAATGCTGGATTTTATCCATCGTCACGATGCAGATCTGACGAAGGTGACTACGGTTATGTTTCGGTTCGAGGATACATATCTCCATTCGAAATTCACGAATGGTCAGCCCGATGGGGGACGTATCGAATACGTTCGGCTGTTCACAATCGTAGCCGTTTTTCTGCTCTTGATCGCCTGTATTAATTTTATGAACCTGGCCACGGCTCGCTCAGCGAAGCGAGCCAAAGAAGTCGGTATTCGTAAGGTTATCGGTGCCGAACGGACTTATCTGATTGGGCAATTTACCGGCGAGGCTGTGTTGCTGACCTTCTTATCATCCCTGATTGCGTTAACGCTGGTTCAATGCCTGATTCCCTTATTTAACCAGTTAACCGAGAAACAAATGGCTATTCCCTACGCCAACCCCTTTTTCTGGGCTGGGTTGTTGGGCTTGGCTCTCATAACCGGTCTGCTGGCGGGCATCTATCCTGCCTTTTTCCTGTCGTCGCTTCAACCCGTAAAGGTGCTTAAAGCCAATAGTTCGACTGCCTTATTGCGCTTTAAAACAGGTGCTGTACTGCTGCGACAAGGACTGGTCGTGTTTCAATTTACCCTGTCCTTGCTATTAATTATCGGTACGCTGGTGATCAGTCGGCAGATGCACTTTATCCGCACGAAAAACCTCGGTATCGACCGGGGGAACGTCATTTACATGCGGGTAGATGGCGAACTAACCAAGCATTTCGAACCATTCCGACAAGCCTTATTGCAGGCTTCGGGCATTCAATCCGTGTCGTCGGCAGCCGAAGATCCATTATATACAGGCAACTCCACGACGGGCGTGTCCTGGCGGACCAAACTCCAGACTGATAATACCCTGTTTTTTGTCCTGCCGGTTAGCTATGATTTTGTCAAAACCATGAACATTCGGTTGCTGGCCGGACGGGAGTTTTCAAAAGCATTTCCGGCCGATAGCACGAACTATATTATCAACGAAGAAGCCGCTCGGCGTATGGGTATTAAGCATCCTATTGGACAGGAATTTTCCCTGGAAGATGTACACGGAACGATTGTTGGTGTCGTCAAAAACTTCCACCTAAATTCTGTGCGTGTGGCCATTGAGCCACTGGTAATGCCCTTGGCCACCACGAACACGATGCTGATAATGCGCACCCAGGCTGGCCAGACAGAACGGGCCCTGGCCAGCCTGGAACAACTGACAAAGCAGTTCAATCCCGCTTATCCCTTTACCTATACATTTGCTGATGAAAGCTTTGAAAGATTGTACAAAAGTGAGACGTTGGTGGGCAAGCTAACCCGCTATTTCGCGCTGATTGCGATTGTGATCGCCTGTTTAGGTCTTTTTGGACTGGCTATGTTTATGGCCGAGCAACGGACCAAAGAAATTGGTGTACGGAAAGTGATGGGAGCCAGCATTGGCAGTATTGTAGCCTTACTTTCCGGCGACTTCATGAAATTAGTCGGGGTAGCCATCGTCCTTGCCTCTCCACTGGCGTGGTGGGCGATGCATACGTGGTTACAGACATTTGCTTACCACGTCGAGTTGGCTTGGTGGATGTTTGCCCTGGCAGGAGGGCTGGTCGTCGGTATTGCGTTGCTAACAGTTAGTTTTCAGAGCATCAAAGCGGCTTTGGTAAATCCGGTGAAGAGTTTACGATCTGAATAAAGGGCCTCTATGATAATGATAAAATCCCTGATGGCATCAACTTGGAGTGAATACCATCGGGGTTTTTACAGCTTGTTGATGATTCACAAACCCCCCCATTTTGAGCACGACTATAGTCTCGTATAGCCAAACTTAGGGCCCTAGTCTCAAAATGCCGTCTCACCAATCAAACGCAAAATCTCACATTCAAGCTGAGTTTGTGAGACACGGCTTTTATCCCGTTTCGTTTAGAGTTTTGTTACTTCGTGTTCCCTCCGCCCCTGCCCAAAAAAACTATATTGGGCAAAGGCGATAAGCTTACCCTTTGCCATAACTAATTCTATAGGAGGTACGATCGACATCGGCTCCATCCCGATTCAACTCCTCAACGATCATCCGTACATATTGCTCAGCTAAGCCCTGAGTCAGTTTATCCAGCAACGCCTGGTCAACTTCAATACTTAATTTTAGCGATAATTCGATCTGCTTAACGGCCATACTTAATAAGCTAGTTTAAGGATTTTCTGTAATAAGCATTGAGGCCAAGGGCTATACCTACTCAATCCACCCCGTTGTTAAAGGCCTAGTTTACCCGAGGCATTATGCTTACGAATATTGCGACGCCGATCATACCGCTGGATCATCGTCGTGGTTCGATGTTTAGTTTGATTCATCACCTCCAGATCATCCGCTCCGTTAGCTTTAGCAATGGTAACAAAACTGGCCCGTAGCGAGTGAGCCGTAAAGGATTCGCCCAATTGGTGCTGAACTAATACGTTCACCCACTCATCGGAAAGACGCTCCTGGGTGACTCGCTCCCCTTTTCGGATCCGCACAAATAAAGGGCCGTCATGCCGACCTACCACCGCTAGCCAGGCTTGAAGAGCTCCAATGGGGCAATACTCCACTTCACTGGCATACGTAACCGCTTTTTCTTCGACTTCTCCGAATTGATTGGTTTTGGAGCGGTCTAGCCGGATCACCATACCGGCATCATCAATCAAAATATGATTGACATCCAATTGGGCTAATTCACTGCGACGAAAAGCCCCGGTGAAGCCCAACAGCAGAATAGCCCGGTTGCGTAAACCGGTTGGTGTGTGAGGTAAGGCGTCTATTGCCTGGCGGAACTGCTTGAGGGAAAAGTCAGGCGCCTGTTTTTGGCGCACAGTCTTTTTGAGCTTAAAGCCTTTCATAAAGACCTTGAACTGCTCGTCGGTGGTCGGCGAGTCGACTCGATGCTGGCGATGAAGTTTGGCAATACTGGCCAGGTGGCGCTGGATAGTGAAGAAGGAACGCGAGCGTCCCAGGAAGGTAACATATTCGACTAAGGCAACCGCCGACAAGGGCGTTGGTTCGTACCCATTCTGTTGGCACCAGGCTGAATACTGCTTGAGGTCGGTGCTAAACGCCCGGTGCGAATTGGGGGAACCTTGCAGGCCCGCCCGCAAATACTCCCGGGCTTCCTGATGAATCTGTTCATCGATCCGTAACGACAAGCTTTGTTCAGAAACTGGAATGATCGTTACGACTTGAAGGGGACTGTCGGGTAGGCTCATAAGTTGGAAAAGGAAACGATAGCTTGAGTCAATTCAGTTTCAAACAAATTTTATCAAAATGTGCTTGTTTTGACAAATATAGGATTACTCGTGATAATTCAATATTATCACGAGTTACTAATTTTATAGTTTCAGTTTGTTTGAGTAAATCACATTAAATGGGAAGACTTGAGCAGCGCTATCCCCCGTTGTAGAGATATACGAAATCGTCAATCAAGGAATACGCATGCATTCCATATCCTTACGCTTTACCCAGGAATTAACTCAGCGACTTAACCAAATGAGTATCCGAAGCACCCGCTACAAAGTAGCCTTGCATAAGCCCCTTAATCAGGATCAGCCACAGGGACACAAGCTGACTGAGATTCAGTCAGAAAATACCGTGTTCGCCTTCAACATCATGTTTGAGCGCAACAATCCCGAGTCCGGATGGCGATTCGTCACTCCCCTTAAATTTACGGATTAACCAGGGGCTCCCGGCAATGGAGCCCCTGGTTAATCCGTAAATTAGTAAGGGAATAAGCTAATAGGGCTACAATCTATCATTTTGTACTATTAGAAGAAGTAGATAAATTGAGGCCAATAAGTCAGGCTTAGTAGAAATAGTATTTTTCAATGTTAAGTAGCTAATAAATTGAGTACTGATCTAATCTAAAAATTGTTCGATTCGTTTACTGATTGTAAGGCTATTTTTGGGAATCGATCATCGTTTGGATAGGGATTTTCTATGATCGTTTTTTGCGTGGCTGGCTATGGTTACTTTACTGGCCAGCTAGTCTTTGGACTTAAATTGTAGTGACGACTACATCTGCTAGCCATGACACCCAAACAAAGACAACGGCTGGAAAAAAAGATTGCTGATGTCAAACGAGTCTTAGCCGCCGAGAAACGAAAATTTGGTGGCTACGATGATTCCCGAGGCCTGCGCTATTTACCCACCCGCTACTATATCCAGCTAGCCGATTATCAAGGAGGACTTACTTACCTCCGCTGGTTTGCCAAAACGTTTCCCGATGACATTGGCTTTCCCGATTTCCTGTTTGAGTGGGCAATCCTACTCTTTAAGGCGGGTAAACTTGCTGAAGCGAAAGTGAAGGTCTGGCAAACCTTTTGTGCCAACACGTATGTACTGGATAAGTTCTTCGGCCAGCCTCTTCAACCGCTGCCCAAATACGAGTGGTCAACCATGGCTCAACTTGGGTTCACGGCGCATTTCCCCTATACGCATCAGCAAACCGATTTGCTGGATATGAGTCACTGGTTGGCCGAGTTTATGACCAGCGATACGTTTTCGACCCGAAAAGCGCGCTATCTAACCCTTCACCAACAACTACTCGTGGAAGAGGATAACGAAATCAGATGCTATTTACACCAGGAGGCCGATGAGTTGGAAAGCCAGGCTAGCTTCTAATTGAGCTGAGGTTGAAGTGGCAAAATCTGTCTTACTTTACACATACGTGATTATACAACAGAAAAATGGACGGCTATAAGAATAAGTTTGAGCATTCTGCTGATCATGTGTGCATCCTGTTCCACTTCTTTCCCTGTTAGAGCCTCACTCAACCGATCGGCTTGGTTTGCTTCTTTTTCGAATGGTAGTCCTAACGTGTATGATGGGAATAAACTCGGCTTAATTTTCTCTACTGATCTTCCACACCCTGAATTAGCCAAGAAACCGACTGGTAGGATAACCGGCTGCAAAGCACAATGTGTTCAAACCCAAACGCTTCTTATTGGCAATATTCCCCTTCAGGCAGGTCGTTATTTAGTTTCTTCGTCCAACTCCGATTCATTAGGCAGCACAACTATTGTCAGTAGCTACTTAGCGACTGGAATTGAACGAATCAAGACAAGAGTATATAAACAGGCTAAGGGATGGCTCCAGGTTACCTGTTATGATTCGGCTACTGGTTCATTTAAGGGTAGGTTTGATATACGTTTTCAGGACGATCATGGGGGCTCTCGCTCCGTCCATTTTAGACGTGGAAAGCTCAACTTTTCACTAAAAAAGAAGCAGACTACTTAACCGCTTTTCACGTATATATTTTTTTCGATTGGTATGGATATTTTCTCCCGTTTACCGTTTGTTAGTCACCAGTATCGAGGGTGGTTTATTGCTTTATTGATTCCTTCTCTACTTTGTTTGTTAGCCGCTGAGGGTGGCGGTCCGGTCGTTAGTTCAGCCTATATGTATACCCTCTTAAAAGCTCAGGAAGTAGCTCAGATTACGGTGGTTAAAGATAAGCTATCCTTTACTAACTATACGGCCGAGATTAGACTCACCTCGGAAGCTTTAAAAAAAGTATAAGAAAAGCCGGTCTAGTATTTGCGTCTTTAGTCGAGATGACAGCCCTGACTTTAAAGTACAAACGGCTTCTTTACAAGAGCTAAATCAATGGAAACAACAAATTAATTCGTACCCTAAAATTGGGTTTCGCATTCAAGAATACTACAATTGGCAAGTCTCCTATATAAACTTGTTATCGGGGGTGCAATCATACTGGTTGTATTTTTTATAGTGAAACGGTGACCAGCTGTATTTACTTATTTCAAAATAGCCCTACCTAGTTTTTTTAAGAATTACTATGAATAATTCCTTTACCTAGTCGCATTTATACAACAAAAAATGTCTAAGGCGTTATTGGAGAAATTCACCTTAGTATGACTAAGCTACGCTGGGTTATACTTGCCTTAACTTTGGTGAGCTGTCGTCAAGCCAGTCCGGCTACAGATACCACAGGATAGGCTTGTAAGAAAGTAATTTCAAAACGCCTTTTTAGGAGCGGCTCTTATGATTCTTGGGCTAAATGGAGGTGTTTTGGTTGTTGGAGGTACAGTACTATTTGCTTGGAAAATGCATGAATTTTTAAAAGAGCATGGGTATTAACCTCTGGTTAAGGCTATTTATAATAAAAACAAGCATTAACTCCTAAACATGGCTCAACATTAAAAATGGTGAACTATGTTTAAGACCGGACGTTTAATTTACTAACAAAATTTTTGAGTTAAAACGATGAAATTCATATACATGTATTATTTCACATTTTTTTCAATGCATCATGCGTATTTTAAGAAGGGAACTGTTAAAAGTCCTGCATGGTACTCGGCACTTATTCAACTAAGTGCTGGCATCGGAAGCTTATTTCTAAACTTAATTATAATCGTTAGAAACTATAATGGTATTCCTGTTAAACAAGGAATTTACTCGAATAAACTTTTCATTACTTTTGCCTTCGCTGGACTTCCATTCTATATTCTTTACCATTTGCTTTTTACTTATTATGAGGTTTCTAAAGAGTCAGGCCTTACCGGAAAATTTAATTTTACAGTTACAAATAATACAAAAATATTTTTTTGGTTTTTTTGGCTATTTTCTATTTTTGGCCTATTATTCATTGGTGTTAAGTTGAAGAGATAATATAACTCTATCGTAAATGAATCAACAACATTTAGGACTCAAACATCAGTGTTAAACCCTTCTTACAAGAGTGGGTGCGTTTGCAGAATCGAACACAAATCCTTATGAATTGGTAATAGCACGGTCTGATTTCCCAAAACCCGTTACTGTAGAGCTAAGTATGAACCGGATGGCAACAGCCCGCATGGGTGGCCCTGAACCGTCGCTGAAACGATTTGATTAGGCGAACGACATAATGACGCGTAAGGCAAACAGAACCGCAGACGAGACTCTTCTGCCCCCTTTCAATCAATCAACCGCTTTTACGATCTATCCCAAAAGTGGTTCACAGCCCCTATTTCTGAAATCGCCAAGCTGTCCTTCTCAACTAGCTGACCAGCCCAAAATAAAGCAATTCCCTAGGCTACATTCGATGCCAAGCAATCATACGTTTTGTTATTATTCAGTAACATAGATTATCGATCGACATTCATGAAAATCATTCTATTACTTCTGATAGTGACCACTAATGGTTTTTCTCAAAACTTGTCCGTCTCGAAAAAGCCAATGTATTTTGGCCAGATAACACCGGTTGCTCAGGTGAAGGAGAAGCCAGCCAGTGAGTTAGCTGATTCGACGACCTATAATGCCACCACGTGTCCAAAATGCTATGAGGCAGTTAAAACCATTTACGAGGATACTATTTTCGTCAATGACCAATATGGTTTCCGAAAAATGAAGATTGTCCGTTGTCGTTTTGGCACTAAACAAATTCGGATATCGAATGAGAAAATCACCATGCCCAAATCTCAGCCATTGAAAGAGTAAGCGTGATTAGGCCCGAATTTTCCTGGTTCCTTGTAGGGGCTACCTCATAAATCCTTCTTTCGTGCGAAATAGGAATTGGGTAAGGTTTTATCCGGGCCCGCAACGGCGGACCGTGCCGGGCGGTACGATTCTGCAAGGCAACCCAATTTACATTAATCAGTCTAGTATAACTAGCTTCAGGAGTCCAGACCCAGAAGCTATAAATAAGGCTCCATCTCGTTTAATTATATGACCTGAATAACCAGGTTTAAGCGAAGTAGACGCCTGGGTATAATCGGGCAGAAAACTCACTGAAACGATACCGATTTCTCTGAAAATATCCTCTAACTGAGTCAAAAACCCAACAAATGAACAATTCTTTATTGATTGACCTTTTCACGCACAACCTTTCTGATAATCAATGCCATAGCCGTGAAAAGGCATAGCAGATTTGCAACGGTTTTGGAAGCTGTTTTTCACACGTTTTTTGGTTAATTACTTATAGGTCAGTAAGTTACTGTTTTGCGTTTTGATTCCCGGTTCCGGTTTCTCTCGGTAGAGCACGCCACGCACGAAGGACACGATACAATTGTACGGCGAAAAGTCGGGCATATATGAAACAAGACTAGTACTCATAAATCAAGTTTCTCAAGATGTCCCAGATACGTTTAGTTCTAGCTCAAGGACTGGGTGGCACAACAGCAGGAATAAATGGTAAAACCTTAGCAACATCCCACAAAAATAAGCCCCTTCTCCAAACAAAAAAGGGGCTCAAAATCGACTAATCAATAACTATTGTATCTATTGCCCCTTTAAGAACCTGATGAGTAATAGGCTACTGGCCAGAAAGATAACAAAAGGTATGACGAAGAATAAAGCCTGTTCATCTACATGCTCAACTCTAATATAATAGTTTATTTGCTGATACCCTGCAAATAAAGCATCGGCATAAAGAACTATAAATGGGATTATTAGCTTGGCATTAAGCGCCAAATTTTTATGCAAGATTAATACCCAAAGGTAAAGCCAGCATAATACAAAGAACCCACAAATGATTTTTGTTACTCCTGCTCCTGCAAAAACGCCCATTACTCCCCACATGATGAGAGGTAAATTCCATTTGCCGTCATATTGATGTATCCCCAAAAACGCTACAATACAAATGAAAATAAGAACTCTTGGTTTGAGGTAGAAACCCTCATAATCGATACTTGTCTGAGTTTTCATGTTGTTAATTACAGTTTGTAGTAGTTGGGGCGGCCATGTTATTTCCCGAAACTAGGCTACCACCATATTGTTGAGAATTACCCCTTATATCCTGACACATATCGGCAGGATTCTTTCCAGTACCCAAAAAGCCGACCTGACCCGTTCCAGATGGAAGTGACATAACACCGCTTAACAAATTGTAGCTAAAAGTTGTACAATTATTGTCTACAATATGGTAGTTAGGTGCTGTATTGTCTCCTACTGATTTCAATGTATTTATTAGGTTTGAGAACTGGCTCGCCGATAAATTACTTGTCAGTGAAACATCGTATTGAGAACCTCCATCATCTCCCCAAGCACCTGCTACCGATAAATTTGTCATAGCTTGCCATTCTTGCACAACATAAAAGCCAAATACTAACCTTACGGTCTCATTGGTAACATTATTATGTTTTTCAATGCCAACAAAAGTATGCCCAACCTTCCTTTCGTCATTACCCAAAGCATATTTATCTCTAGAATTCTGAACTGGCTGATCAACATACAAAGTTGCCTTATAGGTATAATTTCCATTATCTGAAATCTCCCCAAAACAGTTCAATTTCTCCTTAAGATTAAATATTCTGACATCAGGGCCTTGAATTTTATAATTATTGAAAAAATTAAGCAAATCGGGTTTTTGGTTATTCAGCTGAATATAGTTCCCAATTGAGTATGTTAAATTAGGATATGTGCGAATAAGATTGGATTCATCATCATTAAAATAAATTGGCCCTGCTGATCTATGAAGCATATCCCAAAGCCATAGATCTGTCGGGCCTAAATTAATTGGTTGGCCTTCATCAATGGGTACAGGCCCATCGTTTGGGCCACCACCACTTGGTCCACCACTACCGCCAATATGAGGGAATATCCAATCAGCTTCATTTGGGTTATTGGGATCTGAAAAAGGAGGACCAATTGGAGTACTAGTTGCACAGTCGGAATTTAGAATATCTGTTAACACATAAAAATTACCTCCATTGTCCATAAAGTTCATTGGGATATTCAAGCTCTCCGCTAAATTCCCGAGTGGTGTCCCGCTGCTTCCACCGACCATATTGGGCCCATTACTTTGGTAAACAGCTTGGTAGCAAGATTCGCTAGGACGGGCCCCCTTGGTTGAATTGGGTCGATACACACTTTTTAGGCGTCCTTTGTTGTATTCCATGCTTAATAAAAAGTCCGTCTCATCTTCATTATATATAAGAACTCTACCTTCAAATGTCTCCATCTTGATAGTTGAGTTTATTCTACGATTTTCTTTATTGGGCACAATCATCATAACACAGGACTGATAGTTCCCCTGATCATCTTTCGATATAATTATTTTTTTTGTGATTTTTAAATCACCAATATTCGCCGATAGCCTGGGAGTTTTACCCTGGTTATCAGTTAGTGACGCGTTTTGCGGCAGAATGATAGGATTCGCATAATTGTAAAAAAGGGGTGCAATGACAACAGGTAAACCATCACTTAGTTTAGTCGTCTGAGCTCCGTCCCAGTACACCATCCGATTAGCAGGAGACTTAGTAGAAGTCCGAGCATTCTTATTATTTGCACCCTCGTACCATGCTTTAGCTTCACTGATAGTAATCAATTTTGTTGCTTCAGGTCTAAGCACTGACTCTTTATCAGTTCGACAGCTCCATGATATTAACAGAATTAATGTAATAAGTACTTGGTAAGTAAAACTCCTAGTTTTCATAGAACGTAAATATTAAATTATGAGTGAAAGTGGTATAATGAAAAACTAAATATCTTAAATTGATCTATATGAAAATAAAAATATATACATTAAATTTATAAAAAAAACATATAGGTATCATAATATACAGATAATCATTGATTTATGCTTGTTTATTGACATATTGTCGTAAAATGGTCTAGCCGAAGGCGTAGACTAATCATAACCTAGGCAACCACCTGGCGTGTGGAGGTGATCAACCGTTATATCATACCGCTTCAGTACTTCTATACATAAACGTGATTATACAACAGAATTCACTCCTTAACGACGATGAAAACATGGACCTACCTTGGCATTACCGGATTCCTTTTTCTGGGAACCATCAATTCAACCTTTGGGCAAACGAAATTCGCTTTGTCAATCAACCTAGCCCCCATTTACACCCATACGGATTATAATTCGACTCTACCTTTCCCCGACTCAAACACGCAATCACCAACCACAGTCGTTACCTCTTCTTCGCATGGACTTAACTATATGTTAGGTCTGTCAGCTCGATATAACTTTTCGCCAAAATGGTCTGCTTCGACAGGTATCTGGGCCACTCATGGCTTATCGGGTACAACTCATTTTGATATAAATGGCATTTCAGCTCAACTTCCTTATCGCTACAGTCATCCCTTTACCAATGCGTATAAAGTGCCTTTATTGGTGAATTATGAGTCGTCTACCAAACGGCTTTCACCTTATTTTTCGATGGGTGCTTCACTGGACTTTAGAAGCGTGAGTTACGTTGAGTTGGAAGGCAATGGGCAGGAAGTGCCGGTTAAGTTTGGGAAAGCTTTAATTATTACACCCATAATTGGAGTTGGAGCCATCTACCAACTAAACAATCATCTATTGATTGTTGCTCAACCAACGATTCAATATAATGTGCAATCTCATCCAACATATGCCTACTATCATTCCTATCAAATAGGCCTACAAATGCAGCTGATGCATCAGTTTTAATAGTTTGATTATCATACTGCCACTTATACAGCAGGATAGAACCAGTCCATTATGGCCTATAAACAGATAAGCCTAAACAGAGATCCTATAGTTTCCGGAATTCGAGGAGGAACCGATCAGGCACACTTCCCTGACGCCTTTTGGCAAAAACACCCCAAGCTAGAGCAATTTATGTTTGGGAATGATAACTCGGCCTACATGGCTGGATTACAGCCAAACTTCCCTGTAATGATGGAAGGGGTAACTCTAAACTATGGAGCAAAGCTTACTGATTTTATGAGTGTCGGTGCGCTTCTACGAGGGTATGTTATTAGTGACCGATTAAAGAACCTTTTGCAGCCAGCTTGCCTACCTGATCACAAATTCTACGAAGTCACTTTTCATCAATTTAATCGAAAAAAGGAGCTTATTAAACAGGTTGATGGATACTGGTGGTTTTACTTCCAAATGGAGACTGGTGAGCAAAACGTCAATTTTGAAGCCTCTGTATTCGATCATAGCGTACATGATCAACGTTATCCAGATCAAATATCCTCTCCAAAAACTTTTACTACTTATCAAGAAATCTTTGAGCAATACCCACCAGCTATGTACGCTTCAAAACTAGTGTTAAAGCCAAGTTTTGATCGTACTCAGGATTTTTGGGGCACTCGTTTCCTGACAATAAGCAATTATATATCTGAGGGGCTACTTGAAAAATTTGAATCTGCCAAGATTACTGGGTACAAAGTAAATGAGCCAAAAAGTCAAGTAATCTTCGAATAATCGAATAACATAAAATGAGTGGCTGTTGCAAAAGTCGATGTCCGGTTTTTTGAGTCCATAAAGTGAATACTTTGGGATCTCATTTCTTCGCCAAAACAATGAGTTTAAGACGTCAATTTGGGTCACAACGGACTTTCGCAACAGCCACTAACAATATGTAAAGCTACTGTCTCGTTAAGACAATTTTTTGCTCATTAGGAGAGCCATTCAGGCCTATAATAATTTCGTTACAAGCATTACTCATAATGACGAAAGGAGTCATTTGATGGCCTATTTCTGAATTCCAACGGATTTGAATGTACTGACCGGACTGCCCCCAGCTGTTTTCTGCAAATTGATAAACCTTTGAAAGCACGGGGCCAGAAGAAATCGTGTTTTCAAAAATAGAATTAACATCAGTGATGGTCCCGTTTGTACCAAACGAAATAGTGCCAGATCGTACTGAACCCACTGATTTATAAGTAGACTTGGCATACCAAGTACCCACGATGTTTTGCTCAATGGGCGGAGTTTGCTGACATGATCCGCTTGAAGCCGATTGACTACCCCTTGCTGCTAATTCATTAGGTGCTATTGGGTGGATCTCAATGCAATTAGACAAACCAACTAACATCCCAATAGCTAGGATAAAGGGTTGGAATAATTTTTTCATAGATTGCCGTTTTGCTTCATAACGTAAAGACCCTCATTTTTACTATTGTATAATCACGATGGCCATTGCAAAAGTCGATATTAGTCTGAATCTTCCTTCTTAGGCTCCGTGGTAAAATTTGGTCGAATAACGCTTCTATGCTGAGCCGAACTAATCCCATTTTGACTTTTGTAACAGCCGCCATACTTATACAGCAGAAATAAGTTGATTGTTCGGTCAAACGAATACTGAATAGAACCCGGTTCCGTTAGGCAAAAAACAACTCTTTTTCCTGATGAAAGCCCTTCTACTCCTCGTGTTAATTAATACACTCGTAGGGGCAAACACGCCCGTTGTTTACGCTCAGCAAACAAGTTCGGTTAGCCCTCCACTCCCATTTCGTAAAGGGAGTTGGCAAGTAGGCTTAAAAGATGGGTATGGGGGCAGTCCACTTCTAGGCCATAGGAATACGGTTTACCTACAAGCGGGCTATTATATAGCCAATCGATTGCTGATTGGTTTTGGTGGCTCATACGGCCGAGAGGTTCCCGATATTGATCAAGCGATTGGTTTATCCATACAGGATAAAGGTATAGTCGCCCTAGGGCCTCTGATCCGTTATCAACTTAGTTCAGGTCGCCTATCGCCCTATACTGAACTGTCTTATCAATATGGAAGGCATAACACGCGGGTGGAAAAATCACTTTCCTTTACACCCGGATTAAGTGTTGGTCTATTGGCTGGCTTACGGATCGATCTGAGTTATAGCTTTCAGTTCATTGGCAGTGGTGGCGGTTTTCCTGATGGGCCCACTGGCCAGCCACAAGTAGGCATTACCTACTTATTTCAATCAAGATTCTAAAGGGAATGAAGTAGGATTATAGGAAGTGTTCGGACATAATTCGTTGCGGGTACTTTTTAGGAATTGTCGAATATGATAAAAGTAGTCGCTGTTGCAATAATTAAATGAATATCAATTTTACCAATCCAGAAAGTATCAGCTTGCTAATTAACATTTTTTAAAAACAGTTTTATGGGTTAATACGCTAAACTTGGGCGCGACTTGAATCCGATTACCTATTCGTATGAAAAAACTATTCTATATCGTCTTACTGGTGATGCCTGGGAACCTGCTGGCTCAATCCAGTGGACTTTCGCCATTTAGTCCGGGCGCTTGGCAAATTGGACTGAAAAGTGGGTATAGTCCGGGAAGTTCGTTTCCTAATCGATTTAGTACTCAACTTCAACTGGGCTATTTTGTCGGCAATCGATGGTCAGTAGGTCTGGAGACAAGTTGGGTTAGAGAATGGAGGAACTCGCCCGTTTTAACCAGTGTGGGTGTTGGGCCAAGGGTTCATTACCAATTGACCAACAGTAAATTATCGCCCTATCTAGCGGCTTCTTATCAAGTGGGTAAACAATGGCTCGATTCGCTAGAGATTACCTATAAACCACGCCGTCTTACACATTCGGTAAGTTTAACGCCAGGCTTAAGCTGGCAACTGAGCTCGAAGCTCCGACTTGATTTGAGCTACCGATTTGAATATTATTTGAGTTATCGGTTTAACAGGACTAGCTATCAAGAGTATGCACTTTCACGATACTTTGAGTACTATCAAGTACCCCAACTCGGTATAACCTATTTTTTGGGTAGAAAGCCATAAGCAAGGCCGGTGACTTGTCCCGTCACTGCCATCAACTTTTGGCAACAGCTTCAGAAAGTATACAACAAAAGAAGACTCCTATGAGCTTTTCAGCCTTTGTCCTGTTTTACGGTATTGTACTAGGGCTGGTCTTCGGCCAAAAGATGTTCCTCCGTCAGATTAGTGCACGAAAAGGCAAAAGCCCTTTCTATGAAGGACTCTTCACCTACAGATATGCGCTATTATCAGTAATGGCTAATCTTATTCTAGAATTAGCGTTAATTCTGTACAAAGTAGTTAATTCTTAATATATCGCCACTTACACAACAGGAATCATGCGGTATACTCTGACTATCCTTCGAGTTTTCTTGGGTTGTATGTTTGTTATGAATTCTGTTATCCAATTTCTGGATATGCAATATCCAAGAAGACATATTCATGAGCCTATTGATCAGGTTGACCCGGTTACTCTAGTTTGGTATTTCTTTGGCTACTCGCAACCATACCGACTATTCATTGCACTAAGCGAACTCGTGTTGGGTATGCTGATCATCATCCCCAACACGAGCCGACTAGGTGTATTGCTTTATTTCCCTTTTGCCCTCAATATTGCCGTTATGACTTGGTGCTTTACTCATACCCTTCCTGTTAAAGTTGTATCGACCTTTATCGCTATCAGCTCGTTTTATCTGATTATCAGAGAACTCTCCACCTATAAGAAGCTTCTGCTATAAATTCTTTTTTCTAATACATGGACTTATTTTATTTCAGAATCAATCTGTGATTAATCGCTTAACTTAAACGTGATTATAAAACATGTCGTATGCTACTGATTTCTGTGTACATTAAATCGGTAAGCTTATGTATATTAGCGTATTACAACGAAATAAGAAAAGTAGAAAGTCGCTGCATTTTAAGCGAATGGTTACCGAAGTCTATCGAGCCG
>NZ_CP045997.1:7850653-7942152 GCF_010233585.1 Spirosoma endbachense | reverse complement strand
TTGGTCAAGAAGTTGGAAAAATGTTGTAGGTTTAGCCAAGCAGGGAGCGACAGTCATGGTTTTGTAGTCTAGAGAACCACAAAGGTATGGCTAACTGCTCCTTGCCGTTTTTATAAGAAAGCCCTGCATAGTTCATTTAATACAACTGACTATCTTTTTATTGGACGATTTTAGATTGACCTTTTCTAAGCAGTTCTATACCAGCTCGTCGAATATGCAATAAGGATAATAAAACGCTGGTTATTTCAAGTGATATTCGGCTAATTTTGGTTTTCATCCTAGACTACCTTTTAATAATTTGATATGAAGTTAGACGAGTACATAGATAGCGTAAACAAGCGTTACCAGGCAGGAAATGCTACTGAACATACTTTTAGAGGTGATTTACAACAGCTTATTGAAACCTTAGTAACGAATGTTGAGGCTACGAATGAACCAAAAAGGCAAAAATTTGGTGCGCCTGACTACATCATCACAAAAAATGATATTCCGGTCGGCTACATAGAAGCAAAGGATATTGGCGACAGAGATTTAGAGGGTAACAAAGTAACTGGCAACAAAGAACAATTCGACCGTTACAAAGCTGCGCTCAATAACATAATCTTTACTGATTACCTAAACTTTTACCTGTATCGTGATGGTCAATTTGTAGTTAAAGTCATAATAGCAGATATTACCGGTAGTGGTATAAAAGCCCTGCCAGAAAACTTTGATAAGTTTTCTAACCTGATAAATGACTTCTGTGGATACGTCGGACAGACTATAAAGAGTTCAAAGAAGCTGGCGGAAATGATGGCAGGTAAAGCGAAACTTCTATCAGAGATAATAGAGAACTCAATCACTGGCGATGAAATCAATGAAGCAAATAGTACTTTGCAGCAACAGTTTGAGGGTTTGAAGGATGTATTAATCCACGACATAACTCCCAAAGGTTTTGCTGATGTATATGCTCAAACTATAGCTTACGGAATGCTGGCTGCACGTTTTCATGATGCAACATTACCCACTTTCAGCAGACAGGAAGCAGCCGAACTAATCCCAAAAAGTAATCCATTTTTACGTAAACTGTTTGGCTACATAGCTGGTCCAGAAATTGACGACCGTATAAAATGGATTGTAGATAGTTTGGCTGAAATATTTCTCGCCTGTAATGTCGTTGAAATATTTAAAAACTATGGGAAGTCTACAAAAATGGAAGACCCAATCATCCATTTTTATGAAACATTTCTAAGTGAGTATGACCCTAGTTTACGCAAGGAACGTGGAGTATGGTATACGCCTGCACCTGTGGTGAGCTTTATTGTGAGAGCGGTTGATGATGTTCTCAAGACAGAATTTGGGTTGCCATCTGGACTAGCTGATACAAGTAAAACGACTATAAAAGTTAAAACAGCAGTAAAGGCAACGGGAGATTTACGCTCTAAGCTTAAAGAAGTATATATAGATAGAGAAGTACACAAAGTACAAATTCTTGACCCCGCAACAGGTACAGGCACTTTTCTAGCAGAAGTAGTGAAACATATTTACAAAAAGTACAAAGGGCAAAAAGGTATTTGGAGTAGCTATGTAGAATCCCAATTATTACCTCGCTTAAATGGATTCGAGTTACTAATGGCTAGTTATGCAATGGCACACTTACAACTCGATTTGCTACTTGCTGAAACTGGATATAAACCAATTATATCACAAAGACTTAAAATATATCTTACCAATAGTTTAGAAGAAGATCACCCAGATACAGGAACACTTTTTGCTCATTGGCTTAGTACAGAAGCAAACGAGGCTAACCATATAAAAAGAGATACGCCTGTAATGTGCATCCTTGGCAATCCACCTTACAATGGAGAAAGTAAAAATAAAGGTGAATGGATAATGAAGCTAATGGAAGATTACAAAAAGGAACCAGGTGGAAGAGAGAAGCTAAAAGAACGAAATTCAAAATGGTTGAATGATGATTATGTAAAATTCATACGATATGGGCAGTATTATATTGAAAAAAATGGTAGCGGTGTTTTAGCTTTCATAAATCCACATGGATTTTTAGACAATTCGACTTTCAGAGGAATGCGTTGGAGCCTACTCAAAACGTATGATAAGATATATACTATAGATTTGCATGGAAACAGCAATAAAAAAGAAGTTTCTGAAGATGGGACTTTAGATATGAATCTTTTTAATATTCAGCAAGGAACGTCAATAAATATATTTATAAAAACAGGAAATAAAAAAGACAATGAGCTAGGTAAAGTATTTCATTGCGATTTGTATGGTAAGCGGGATTTCAAATTTGACTTCTTAGATAATAACTCATTAACAACAATCCCTTACAAAGAAATACCCACAAAAGCGCCTATGTACTATATGGTGCAGCGAGATACTGATGTTGAAAAAGAATATGAAAATGGTTTTAAAATCAACAATTTATTCAATTTTAATAAAGCGGGCATTGTAACTGCTAGGGACGAGTTTACTATTCAAATATCCAAAGAGGAAGTTGAAAAAGTAATAAAAAAATTCTTAGAGCTTGATGATGAACAGGCTCGAACCTATTTTAAATTAGGCAAAGATGTCGAGGATTGGAAAGTAAATCTTGCAAGAAAAGACTTGAAGGAGTCAGGGGTCGATTTCAACAATATAGTAAAAATAACTTATCGACCTTTTGAAGATAGATATACCTATTACACAGGGAAATCAAAAGGGTTTCATTGTAGACCTAGAGGAGAAGTAATGAGGCACATGTTTAAAAAGGATAATATTGCATTAATATGCCCTAAACAGTTATCCGATAATGAGAGCCCTGGTGCGTTCATAACAAGAAACATTGCAGGTCATAAAACGTATAGTGCTTATAACATTAATAATATTTTCCCCCTTTATCTATATCCTGAATCAAAAGATGAAATAAATTTCATTAAAGCTTCAAGTAGGATACTAAATTTAAATACTGATATTATTGCCAAGATAGCTAAAGATTTAAATCTATACTTCATAGAAGACGATAACCTAGCCGCTAATCTACCTCAAGGCTATCAAGATATTTTTTATCCTTTGGATATTTTAGATTATATATATGCAATTATGCATAGCTTTACATATACAGGAAAATATAAAGAGTTTTTACAAACGAGCTTTCCTATTATTCCGTATCCAAAAGATAGAAAAACTTTTAAAGATTTAGCTGGATTAGGAAGAACAATCAGACAGTTACACCTGCTTGAAAGTCCATTGGTGGAAGATTTAATTACTGAATATCCTGTTGATGGCAGTAATGTAATTGAAAATATAAAATATGAGGACGGAAACGTGTTTATTAATGAAACTCAATATTTTTCCCATATACCGCAAGTAGCTTGGGATTCTTATATTGGGGGTTATCAACCTGCTCAAAAATGGCTTAAAGATCGGAAAGACAGAAAGTTAGATTTTGATGATATTTTACACTACCAAAAGATCATCGTAGCTCTGACCGAAACAGATAGAATAATGACTGAGATTGATAAAATAGAAATTGAGTGAAGAACGCATTCTGATTATAAAGCGTATGGAGTCATACAGGCGCAGTACTCCATACGCATTTTTGAGGGAGTGCACTCTGAACTGTATCAGGGGAGTTTAGTCGAAGCGATGTAGTTTTATACGTTCGTCAAAGATGATGCTGAACTGGTTAATTAGCTCCTTCTAGTTGTAGGTAGTCTTTTCCACCGGATCTGTAGATTTTGAATCGTTAGGTAGGCCAATTTTTGCAAGCTACTGCTGATCTAAATACTCCTTTTGTTTTGGTCACTTTGCGCAACTGCTGATGATACCCTTCGACAGCATTCGTTATATACATTACCTTGCGAATGAGGGCAGAGTAATCGAAAAAGGGTGAAAGTAAATCTCAGGCCTTTGATGGCCACTTGTTTGAAGGCTTTGAAGTCGAAGTTGTCGGTCATGATTGTGAAATTAAGGATTTTTCATTTGCCTTCTATTCACCCTTAGGCTTGACACAGTTCAGCGAGCAGCCTCTTTTTATTGCCCCGTGCATTAGCTTGTAAAGAAAGCGACTTCCTTCTTTTGAAAGAATACTTGCACGGACGTCGGGTCTTTTTCCAACAAATTAACTTGCTCAAGGACCGCCACAGTTAAGTCATCCAATGAAAGAAATACTCGGTTTTTTAGCTGCTGCTTAATCTGATTCCAAACCAACTCCGTTGGGTTCAACTCCGGGCCACCGTGGCGCGGCTGTAGGCCGGTAAACACTCCAAATGAACACGTCCCGGACGTGCCTTCAGGAACGCTTTAACGGCTTCACTCCGATGAATAGAAGCTCCATCCCATATGATCAGCAAATCACGCTTGCGATAGCGACTGCAAAGCTTACCCAAAAACCATACTATATCCTCTCCCTTGAAGGACTGATCTTGGCCTGCCAAGTAAATACGGCCATTAGGCGCAATGGCTGCAATTAGGCTTAAGTGATCACGACCTGCTTGCTCGAGCAGCACAGGTGTTTGCCCTCGGGGTGCCCAAGTCAGCCCCAGCATGGGCAATAGATAACAAGCTGATTCATCCACATATAAAATGATCCGGCCTTCAGCCCTGGCTTTTTTTGAGTTCAGGTAAGCGTTCGTCTCGCCACTGTTGGACTCGTTGCGGATTCTGTTGCCGAGCTTTAGGCTGGGGCTTCTGACGGGTCCATTCCAGTTTCTTGAGCAAACGCCCAACCTGAGACACATCATAACTAACGCCGAATAGCTTTTTGATGAGCTCATTAACCCGAGGGCGTGTCCAGATATGACCCGGGAACCCATGCTGCTCAGCCCCTTTATTCAACTCCTCGATTAACTGAGTTAACTGCTGATCTGTCAAGCGGCAGGCGGGTCCACTTGGTTTACGCCAAGTTAAAGCGGCTTGGCCCTCTTGTCGATATTTTTTGAGGGTTCGGCTGACCCAGCCCTCCGTCAGTCCTAAAGCCTGAGCAATTTTAGTTTGCTTCCAGCCTTGCTCTTTTAGTTGAGCACATCGCCGACGCAGGAGTTCGTAGTCCGATGGTTTATAATTTGCCATTGGCCAGTAAAGAATGAATCTTTACAAGCCTACTCACTGGTCAATATTAGTGCCTATTATATTCGATTTGGCAAAGAGAGCTATGTTCAGGAAAAGCCAGGAACGTGTCAGAACACTGAACTACTTAACTAAACGGTTTTATTGAACGCTAAAAGGTCAGTTTTCAGCCACATCCCTCCTACTATGCCAGCGTTCAGATAAACGTCCGACTTCAGTTAGGACAAGACACTACTCAAGGGTTATGTTAGTTGCTAAAAGCTGCTATAAGCAAGCTAGTTTTCTGTCGCCAATTGGTATTCAAGGGGAAATATAGACAAGACACCAATTTGCTTAAACTAAACAGACGGGTAATTATGAAAACGAATAAAGCCTACCAGACGGTTAATGCGTGTCTTCATCAATTTGCAAACAACGGGTCAGGATTAGTAAGGACATACTGAATCCGATAAAAAGTAATCCCGACCATCGAATGGAGTTCTCGCCCAATGGCTGCTGCAAGACAATGAACGCTATTCCACCGCAGATCAATACGTTTATCAAATGAATTATCGTAATCGAAAAGTCGCTAACCTCGCTTGATGACTGCACGCCAATGAATACATACATGGTTTCAACGGCTTGCATTATAGCAACTACCAGCCCCCAGGCACCCAGAGTTAGCCCAATATTCATGGTCGGGTTATTGCGAGAAAGCAGTAAGAGTATGCCGATCAGATTATCCAGCAGGCCCGCAGCCAGATACCAGTTTGTATCGTTTATGTGAGCACGGTTGACCTGCCAAAATCGAATCGCTAAAAGACCTCCTATAATCATAATCGAGCTCAAAAAGATTATGATAAGGGATCCATAGCTAGGCTCCGCCCATACTAATACAACGCCAAAAAGAGCCCAGATGCCTGATCGCCAATAAAGTACTGACCAAGAGGTAGATGTTCGAAAAGCATTTTTCATAATTCGGGGAGTTAAAGAGGAACAGAAGCACCTGAAACGCTGGTCACGGCTTCAACGGGAGCGTTCTGAAATCGAGTGATTAGCCGAGAAGCCCGGCTGTAACTAAAATAATTGACTGCCCAATTCAGTACCGTCGACGCTTTGTTGCGAAACCCAACCAATAAAAGCAGGTGTACGCCCATCCAGAGTATCCAAGCCAAAAACCCCTGCGTGTGCCAGAAGGGTAGCTCAACGACGGCCCGATTGCGGCCAATAACAGCCATTACACCTTTATTTACGTAGCGAAATGGTTGAAGCGGTTCTTGCCGATTTATAGAAACTAAATTCTTCGCCAGCCATTGCCCTTGCTGGATGGCTGGGGGAGCCAATCCCGGAAGCCCCTGTGGATAATCCGGAAGCACTTGCAGAGCATTATCGCCAATAGCGAATACGTTCTCATAGCCCTCCACCTGATTAACCGCGTTGACCCTATACCGATTTCCTTTTCCAACGCTGGCGGGCGATAAGCCCGGAATGAGTACGCCTTCCACTCCGGCCGTCCAAAACAGGGTTTTGGCAGCATGCGTGTCTCCATTACTAAGCGTAACAACCCGGCCATCGTAGGATTGAACCATGACTTTTAAATGCACCGTTACGCCCATCCGGTTCAGAAACTGATGGGCCTTTCGGGAAGAGTCTTCTCCCATGCTTTTTAATAAGCGGTTGTTCCCCTCGATTAGGTGAATCTTCATGTGTTTAAGGGGCAGTTCAGGGTAGTCTTTGGCCAGTACAATGTCGCGTAGTTCGGCAATGGCACCGGCCAGTTCAACACCCGTTGGGCCTCCACCGGCAATGATGATGTTCATCTGTTCGAGTTGTTGCTGCTCATTGGTTAGTTCCAGCGCCCGTTCACTATTTTCAAGCAGTCGACTCCGTAAGGACAGGGCGTTTCTCACCGTCTTCATGGGCAGGGCATGGCGGGTCAGCTCGTCACTCCCGTAATAATTGGCTTGTGAGCCGCAGGCCAGCACCAGGTAATCGTAGTGCAGGGTACCAATGGAGGTGTCCAGTTTATGGTGCTGTGGATCGATCTGAAGAACCTCCGCCATTCGAAAATGGAAATGGGGTTGTCTGGTAAAGATTTCCCGAACGGGTTCGGCAATGGCGTCGGGTTCCAGGCCGGCCGTCGCCACCTGATAAAGTAGCGGCAAAAACGTGTGGTAGTTATTCCTGTCGAGCAATACCACCTCAAACGCTTTTCCTTTCAGGGATTTAGCCAGTTGTATACCACCAAACCCACTGCCCACAATGACTACGCGGGGTAAACCAGAATCGGGAATGTTAATCTCCATCAGTAGATTAGTTTATGCGTGAATTAAGTACCTGCCAGCGGCTAGGCCCGATTGTATACCTTAAGTATGGGTTCTCGTAAGGCACGGCCCGCGCCAAAAAGCACAAAGGCAATCGTGTCGGCCAGAGTTTGCGGATCGACCCAGGCCGTAAAGTCGGCATCCGGCATAGCCCGACGGTTTGCAGGGGTATCAATAACACTGGGGGCAATGACGGTAGAGACAATATCGTGCTCTTTACCCGACGCATTGATCAGGTCCGACAAGTCGAACAACAGTGATTTGGCTAACGTATACGCCACTGCTTGCCGACCGAATTGGGCATTTAACGGTTGTCTGGCACCAATGAGTACGAACCGTCCTCCGTTGGATCGGCTACTCATGTAGGTAAAAAGTGGCTGAATGACATGATAAGCCGTTTTGAAATTTACCGTCATCATGCTATCGATTAAGGCCCCATCCGTCTCCGTCAGTGAACCACCTGCATACCCACCCGCTAACAGAACCGCTGCGTCGATAGGACCGTGTTTGTGAATAACCCGTTGGATTAACTTTTGAACCTGGGCTTCATCAGCCAGGTCTGTTTCATAGGTAAACAGCAAGTCTGAAAAGCCATGAATAAGGTTTTGCGGATTGTCGCTATACTGGCGCGTAGCAATAACGAGATGCCCTTCGTTCAGCAGGGCTTGGGTGACCACGTGGCCTAAGCCACCAGAAGTACCAGTTATGAATAGGGTAGCCATAAGTACACAGATGCGTTCGTTGAGGAACTCTTTAGAAATGAAATACCAGCGTCAACCGCTTCCTGATCGGTTTTTGTGCCAGTATTATTTTTTGGCTACGAATTTTGTAAACAGGCCTTTTTAGGGGATTGAGGGCTATTTATACCTGAAGGAAAACGCTATACAGGAGCGCAAAAATCCAAACTAGTTAGACTTTTAATAGACTACTCCATTATTTCTGGGGTTTACTATAGCTCAAACGGAAGACTTAATAAGGGCGGTCAACAATAAGCGTTGCCCCATCAATGCCTTTTTCGATTCGCTTTTCGGTCGATGGCTACCGATCGAATTACAGCCAACTGGAGAACTCCAGTAAATCTGGATTTTTCTACAGTTAGTCTGTAGTTACCTTAAGATGAAGGGTAAATTTTACGCGAAGTCAGGAAGACCGGCAAATTAAATTTACCGTTTATAAACCCGTATTTCCTGCTACAGTGACTGGCCTTTGGGTTGTTTGCTTACAGGAAGCAACTAGCCCGAGATTATGTAGTTACCTTTACTTTCTGCTCTGATACGGGCGCAATTCTTGTCAGGCCACCACCAAGGCAGTTCGAATTCAACTCTTCTCGTATGTTCTCAGGCTATGCAGCAACACCTCACTCCTCCCCTTTCCTCTACCTCAGCCTGTCAAATTCTGATCGTTGAAGATGAATACATCATCGCCAATGATCTGGAGTTGATTCTGCACGTTGCCGGGTATCCTGTTCTGGGGGTAGCCGATTCTGTGGCCGAAGCCCTGACACTCATAGCGCAGCAAAGGCCCGATATGGTTTTGCTCGACATTTATCTGAAAGGGAAAGAAACCGGCATCGACTTGGCCAAACAGCTCGAAGACAAGGGTATTCCGTTTATCTATATCTCGGCTAATGACAACAAAAGTGTCCTGGAACAGGTAAAAGCTACGCAGCCCAGTGGCTACATTGTGAAGCCGTTTCGGGAAAAAGATATATTGACAACGCTGGAAATCAGCCGGTATCGTCACGCCCACAGCGTTGAAATGAGACTACGGGAGGAAAAAGCGTTGCAAATAGGCCTCACCGATGCTTTGTCAGCATCGGAAAGTTGGGAACATAAACTACTGAACGCGGCCAGATTACTGCAGCCTAATGTCCCATTCGACTTTCTGACGATTCAGTATCAGAAGAACGGTGTCAATCAGAGCTATAATTTCTATCAGGTCGGATTTGACGAATATAAAACCCTCACTCTGAACGATTTGCAACCGATGACGGGCTATGCCGCAGACCAACTGCTGGCGATGCAAAGCGGGATGCGCTTTCGGGAACCTGTCCGCTATAACGAAGAAGCCTTCGACGGTTTTTGTCAAGCCCACCGCTATGGGCAGGTGCTCGCCAAATCATTCCGGCTCCAGTCAGGGCTGGTCATGCCGTTGCGGATGAGCGGCAACAACTCGTTTGTAATTCTATTCCTGAGCCGAAAAGCTGATGTATATCGTGCGTCGCACCTGACACTACTGGAACGGTTAGAGCAGCCAATCGTTCTGATGCTGGAGCGTGTGCTGGCTTTTGAGGAGGTGGCCCGGCTTAGCGAACAGCTCCAGCGCGAAAAGAACTATCTTCAGGAGGAAGTTAAAACGTCGGCCAATTTTGAAGAAATCATTGGCCGTAGTCAGTCGTTACTACGGGTTTTTGAGCAGGTCAACCAGGTTGCTTATACCGATACAACAGTGTTGATCCTGGGCGAGAGCGGAACCGGCAAAGAGCTGATTGCCAGAGCTATCCATAACCTGTCGCCCCGAAAGAGCAAGATTCTGGTCAAGATAAACTGTGCCGCACTCCCCGCCACACTCATTGAATCGGAACTGTTTGGCCATGAGAAAGGGGCTTTCACGGGTGCTTTCGAGAAACGAATTGGCAAGTTTGAACTGGCCCAGGAGGGCACCATTTTCCTGGATGAGATTGGGGAGTTGCCCCTGGAGTTACAGGCCAAGCTTTTACGGGTTTTGCAGGAAAAGGAAATAGAACGAATCGGTGGCAAAACGCCAATCAAAACCGATGTGCGGATCATCGCCGCCACAAACCGCAATCTGGAAAAAGAAGTAGCCGAAGGGCGCTTCCGGATGGACCTTTACTTCCGACTCGCCACCTTCCCCATTACCTTACCCGCCTTGCGCGAACGAGCCGGGGATATTCCGTTACTGGCTAACTTCTTCGCCCGAAAATCAGCCCGAAAAATGGGAAAATCCTTTCGGGGGATCAATCCCCAAGTACTCGATGAACTGGTTAACTACCCCTGGCCGGGCAACATTCGGGAACTGGAGAACGTCATGGAGCAGGCCGTAATTCTTAACGATGGGCAGACACCCCTCGAATTGGGTCGGCCTTTGGTAAGTAATCTATTTCTATTCAGTAGACCTACCTTATCCCCGGAGAATGACAGTCGTGATTCCAGTCAATCGACCAATTCCCCGCCAAAAGACCTGAATGACATAAAACAGATTCAGCAGCAAACGGAACGCGACTATATTCTGGCGGTGCTTAAGCGCACCAATGGCCGCATCCGGGGCAGCAATGGGGCGGCTGAACTCCTCAACCTCAAACCAACAACGCTGGAGTACCGGATGGATAAACTGGGCATTCGCAAAACGCTTTCCGTTGATCCTAATCATTCTCAGACTGATCCCGACTGACGGATTCACCGTAAACTCTTATCATTTTTTATGGATTCATTCACCTCGTCCCCAGTAGATCATGCCATTGGCAACATCCACTTTGCTAAGCACGGGTTGAGCGTACTGACTTACCTGAGCGTGAACAATTGGCGCTAAACGGGCCTGTGTTAGCTTTCCGTAAAACCGTTGTCCATTAACGAAAAACGTAGGCGTTGTCATGACGCCAAGCTGCTGTCCTTCGCGTCGGTCGGCGTCAATTCGATGATACAGTTCTTCATCATCCAGATCGTTTAGAAACTGATGGTAGTGCAACCCGAGCGAAATGGCAAGCGTCGAAAGTGATGAGCGATTGATGGTGGGCTGGGTAAACAAGGCCTGATACATGAGCCAGAATTGCCCTTGCCGACGGGCGGCTTCAGCCGCTAAAGCTGCCATTTTCGAGGCTTCGCTTTGGTCGTTGGGGAAATGGCGATAGCTATACCGAACCCGACCATCGAACGCCTTTAATATCGACGCGAGTAAAGGCCGGCTCCGGCGGCACTGGGCACCGGTAAAGTCGCCAAACTCGGTCAGCTCGACCGTAGGTGTCGGCCCTCCCCTGTCAGCAAAGGAATTGGTTGTTATCGAATTCATAAACGGGAGCGAAGAGAAAGGGTGATCAAAAAAGAAGTTTCTGATAAGAAGTTTCATAGAGATTGCGGTTGGGTGAAATCCAGGACGATTCCTGCGTAAAGCATGTCAACTCCTGTGCCACGAAACCGCCATTGATGCTACGTGGCAGAAAATGGCCAACGCAAGGCCCAGCGCGCGATATACCTCATAAAAGCCTGACCTGTAGACGTAAATTAGTTAAGAGAAACTCCAAAAGAATAGACGCTTTTTCCCTACAACTCCATTTTTTTTAGAGTTCGCGACCTTGCGGAAACAGCTAAGCAGGTCTTTTCCGACCTGACTAAAGCCATCCCGATTCGGAGCCATTTTTGTAGAGTGGATAGCAAGCGTTTACAGCCGTCGGCGGTCGTGAGCAACTGCTCACACGCCAAATGCATTGAAGCCAATTGATCATGATAGCGTCAGTAACCTTTTTCCCGTTTAGTCAATCAGTCGTAAGGTCGATTGGCTCAGCACGATCACTCCTGTTTAGTTATGCATCTCCGTTTGTAAGGGCCAATATTTGCCTGTTTTTTGGTTTGCTTTGGGGTTCTCTACCCGCCCACGCACAAAACATAAGCCGGAAGATGGCGAATCAACTGCTGGTTCAGTTAACCCAAAGTAAGGCAGACACAGGCCGAATAAGAATCCTGTTCGAGCTGGGCAAGTATCAGCTTTTTAAACCGGGCAATGTGCCTGCAGATCTGGACAGCAGTCTGTCCTACCTCAACCGGGCCAGGCACCTAAGCGATTCATTGCACCAGTTGACGTGGCAGCATGAAATAGACGCGGTAAGAGTGGCTAATTATCTAGAGGCAGCCAACAGCCAGCAGGCGTATGCGCTGTTTGACCGGTTGATCGCTGACTGCCGACGAACGGGCGACCGGGCATCCGAAGCCAACGCCCGTTTTCGTCTGGGCTACTGTATTTCTTTCACGACGAAGAAGTTTCCCGAGATTTTTGACAATTATAACCGGGCCATTGCCATCTACCGGTCGCTCCATAACCAGAAACAGGAACTGCTGATCCTGCACGAAATCGCGGGTCTCCATACAAATCTGGGACAGTTGGATTTGGCTGAGCGGGAGTTCCAGACGATCCTGAAACGCTACAAAGCTATCGGTTATCCAAGACTTCATTACACCTACAATTGGTTATCGACCATTAACCGCCTAAAAGGTGATTTTAACAAGAGCCTTTTTTACTCGCTGCAATGCATTGATAGCATGAACCGGACGGGCGACACCATATCAGCAGCCAGTTTTTACGGCAATCTAGCCCAAATGTATTTTGAGTTGGGCAGGTATCGGCAGAGCAACGAATGGTACCGGAAAACACTGGCTAAATGGCGGCAGGAAGGGTTACCAAATTATGGGATGTACAATGCGGCCAACATAATTGTCCGGGATTTAATTAAACAGCAGAAGCCAGAGGAAGCGCTCAAACTGATCAACGAACTGGTCACTCAGATTCCAACGATAAATTTCATCCAGAAAGGGTCGGTAGCACAGAGTTTCGCCTACAGCTATGATGCGTTGAAGGATGATAAGTTAGCCGAAAAATACTACCTGGAGGCAATGCGGTGGTACATAGAGGCCAATCATGATTTTGAAATGTCGCGAAAGGCCCAGATGGAAGTTGGCCGGTTTTACCTAGAACGTAACCAGTTTAAAAGAGCCAATTTTTATGTAAGGCCTTTGCTAGTTGATTCGACAAAGAAAAATTCACTTTCCCTGCTCAAGGACATTCACTTTATACTGTTTAAAATCGACTCGGCAACCGGAGATTACAAATCGGCCATTTCTCATTTTCGACAGCATAAATCACTGAATGACTCCATCTTCAACGAAACGAAAAACAATCAATTCAATCAGTTGGAAGTTCAGTATGAGACGCAAAAGAACAAACAGAATATAGTACTCCTGAAGAAACAAAAAATAGTGCAGGATGGGGAGCTAAAGCAGGCCCGAATCGTTCGAAATGGTATTCTGGGCGGGTCAGCTCTCTTGCTTTGCCTACTGGCATTAAGTTATAATCGGTATCGGCTAAAACAACGCAGCAATCAGCTTCTGGAAATTAAACAGCGTGAGATAAATCGAAAAAATCACACATTGGAGACCCTGCTATCCGAACAGCAACAACTACTGACCGAGAAGGAATGGATGCTCAAAGAAATCCATCACCGGGTTAAGAATAATCTACAAATCATTACCAGTCTGCTCCATTCGCAGGGCGTTTTCCTTAAGGACGAAGCCGCACAGTCGGCCATACGGGAAAGTCAGAACCGGGTACATGCCATGGCCCTGATTCACCAGAAGTTGTACCAGTCGGATCGGCTGGCGGCTATTCCGATGGCTGGTTACGTGGCGGAGATCGTCGACTATCTGATAAAGTCCTTCGATCGGGAGGATACCATTCGCAAACGAATCAACGTAATACCCCTCGAACTGGACGTTACGCTGGCGGTCCCTCTTGGCTTAATTTTGAACGAAGCAGTGACCAACTCCCTCAAATACGCCTTTATGGGTGGCAATCGGGGGATCATCTGCGTTGAATTAACGGCGCAAGAAAATCACTACCTGCTGGTAATAAGTGACGATGGAACGGGCCTTCCGGCTGACTTTAACCCGCAGAAAAGCCGAACGCTGGGTATGAGTCTGATGCGTGGGTTAAGTAAGCAGATTGGGGGACGTCTGGAAATCCGTCAGAATGATGGTAAAGGAGTTGAAGTCCGGCTTGTGTTCTCGGAGGAAACCGTTTGTAGAGAGCAGGTAACAGCGCTCTAATCAGTAATTTATATTAATATCATTCTGGCAAATATGATTGACATTGCATAAGGAATACGTAAAAGACTATGCTGCATAGTCATTGATCATGAAGCGAGTCGCTACATACAATTACCGTCAACTATCAATGGGGTCACCTGAGGCTGTCTTGTCTGATGGGACTACGATTTCGCTTCTTTTCAGGCGTCTCCTACGGAACTACGTGTTGGCGGCTGGCCTGCTGTTGGCCAGTCTGTCGAGTCCGGGCCAGAACATTAATCGACAAATGGTGAATCAATACCTGAAGCAGTTGGCGGGTAGCCCAAACGACACCAACCGCATCAACGCCCTGATTGAGTTGGGAAAGTTTCATGTACTCAAGTACGGTGAAGTCAAACCGGATTTAGACAGCGCACAAGGGTTTCTGCATCAGGCAAAGGCATTAAGTACCAGACTCAATTTACCTGCCAAACGTCATGAGGCCGAGACGATGCTGGTGGTTGCCCACATGGAATTAAGGGATACAACGGTGGGCAAACTGCTTTTCAATGAACTTATCAACGACTGTATCCGAACAAATGACAAAAGTGGGCAGGCTGAAGCGCTGACCCGATTTGGTGCCTGTTCCGTATTTATTACCAAGAATTTCCCGGTTGTCGTGGCTTGCTACATGCAGGCGGCTTCTATTTATAGGGAACTAAAGAATTACGAGTCTGAAATTTATATCCTTCGTGAAATTGCCGCGTTTCATACCAATCAGGGAAAGCTGGATTTGGGCAATAATGAGTTTGTCAATGTGTTAAATCGGTACAAAGCTATTGGCTATCCCAAGCTCCATTATACCTACAGCTGGCTATCGTACATCAACCGATTAAAAGGTAATTATGGCAAAGCCCTGGGCTATTCGTTTCAGTGTCTGGAGAGCATGAACCGGACTCGGGACACCTTACTCGCAGCCACGTTTTATGGTGATGTGGCCCAGATCTACTGGGAGTTGGGAAAGCAGGAACAGGCCATTAGCTGGTACAAAAAAGCACTTCAGAAATGGCGGCAGGAAAAACAGGCCGACCTGCCCATGTATAATGTAGCCAGCATCATTGCCCGCGACATGACAGCCCACCATAAAGCGGTGGAAGCCATTAGCCTGCTGAAAAATTTAGTTGGGGAAATACCACCGATCAATAAAGTTCAAAAAGGGTGTATTGCGCAAAGTCTGGCCAACTGTTACCAATCCCTGCATCAGTCTGCACTTGCCGAGCGCTACTATCTGGAAGCCATTGACTGGTACGAAAAATCACATCAAAATACGGAGATGTCGCAAAAAGTTCAGGCAGAAGTCGGCCAGTTTTACCTGGAGCAGCAGGACATTAAAAAGGCGGGGCTCTTCCTGGAAAAAGCGCTGGCTTTTACTCCCCAGAAACACGCCTTGTCGACGGTGAAAGACATCCACTACATGCTCTTTAAAGTCGATTCAGCTCAGGGGAACTATCTGTCCGCCATTCAACATTTTCGACTTCATAAAGCGTTGAATGATTCGCTTTTCAGCGAAACCAAGGCAAAGCAGATTGCTCGGTTGGAAATACAATACGAGACGAAAGAAAATCAACAGAACATTAGCCTGCTCAAGAAACAGAGCCACTTGCAGGCCAGTGAATTAGACCAGGCCCGAACGATCAGAAATACGATCCTCATCTGTTCGATTCTGTTGCTTTGCTTGCTGGGGTTGAGTTATAACCGCTACCGGATCAAGCAGAAGAGCAACCAGCTCCTCGAAACGAAACAACACGAAATTAACCAGAAGAACCAGGCGCTGGAAACGCTCCTCGCCAGTCAGAAACAATTATTAACTGAGAAAGAGTGGATGCTGAAAGAGATTCATCATCGAGTGAAAAATAATCTTCAGATCATCACCAGCCTGCTCCATTCTCAGGGTGTGTATCTGACCGACCAGGCCGCTCAGTCGGCTATCCGGGAAAGCCAGAACCGGGTTCATGCGATGGCGCTGATTCATCAGAAGTTATATCAATCCGATCAGCTCACCGCTATTCCCATGGTAGGTTATGTGACGGAGATTGTCGATTACCTGATTCAATCGTTCGATCGGGAAGGTACCGTTCGTAAGCAGATTTCTCTGACTCCCGTTGATCTGGACGTGACGCTGGCTGTACCCCTCGGGTTAATTATCAACGAGGTGGTGACCAATTCGCTGAAACACGCCTTTCCATTCAATCAGACGGGCGTTATTAGCGTCGCCCTGAGAAAGTTGGATAGTCAAACGTACCAGCTTACAATTAACGATAATGGTATTGGGCTCCCCGCCGATATAAACCCAAACCGCAGCATGACGTTAGGCATGAGTCTCATTCGGGGGTTAAGTAAGCAATTGGGTGGTCGTTTGCAAATCGATCAGCGCGACGGTGTTCAGATAAGCCTGACGTTTACGGAAGAAAAAATAGTTAAAGAAATGGTCGGCAGCGATTAGCCGTTTCCGGGCATAGGTTTCTTTATAATCAATAATTCACCCTCAATCGTAGATTCGTTGATGATAACGAGGAAGCAGCTTCTTATTCTGAGTATCTGGTGCCTGCTTACGCAACCGGCCCAGGCTCAGTTGTCTGCTCCACAACTCGACAGTGTTCGCCATCAGCTAAACCGCAACCGGAGCGACACAACTCAGGTAAAACTGTTATTGGAATTAGGTAAGTACATGCTTGGTCTGCCCTCTCAGACCAAAGCGAATTTGGACAGTACCCTTTTGCTTTTTGAGCAGGCGTTAACCCTCAGCAATCGGCTTGGCGATCAGAAATGGAAAGAGGAAAGTCTATATCAGGTAGGTACCTACTACTTTCGACATAACAAGCTGGCGCAAGGAAGATCCTACTTCACCCAGGTGATCAAGGCCTATCAGCAAGCTGGTAATGTAGGT
Source organism: Spirosoma endbachense (assembly GCF_010233585.1). Classification (NCBI taxonomy): domain Bacteria; kingdom Pseudomonadati; phylum Bacteroidota; class Cytophagia; order Cytophagales; family Cytophagaceae; genus Spirosoma; species Spirosoma endbachense. Next base: position 7,925,068 of record NZ_CP045997.1, on the reverse strand, counting down.
CAGGAAGGCAAGGCCTGGTTCAGACTGGGTGCTGATTTAGTAAAGATAGAAGAGAATTACACGGAAATTTTAACTGCTTATGCGCATGCACTAGCCCTGACGATTCAGGTCGGCGATCGGCAACAGGAAGTTATCATAAGGTCGGCCATAGGTGAGTTGCATAGTATACAGGGTAAGTTAAAGGAGTCCGAACAAGAGTATATGCGTACCTTGACGATCCAAAAAGCGATCGGCGACAAAAGCATTTACAAAACGTTCTTTGCGCTATCGAATATCGGTTTCTATCGGGGAGATTTAAAATTCGCGCTCTTTTACGCCCTGAAAATGGTCAGGAACTTGGAGGAAAATGGGAATAAGGGTAAGCTCGATGAAGCCTATTTCAGGTTGGGGAATGTTTATTTTGAATTAGGGCAAATTAATAAAAGCATCGACACGTATAAAAAGTCGCTGGCCATCAGCAGGCAAAAAGGCCAGGTGATTGTCGATGCAGGAATGGCTAAAAAGTTAGCTAGAGCTTTGCTCAAACAGGGGAAAGCAAAGGAAGCACTCCAATTTTTGACAGCTATTGACCAAAAAAACCTGCCACTTGTCATTGATGACAAAATGACAATGGCCGAAAGTTTTGGGGAGTGTTATGCCGCCCTCAAGCAATACAAACGGGCAGAAGCCTATTATTTAGAAAGCATTGAGTGGAGCAAAAAAACCGCGTCCTGGGTAGCCCAAGTTGCCAATATGGGCATTGGTCGATTTTATGTGGCAACGAAGCAGTTTACTAAAGCCAGTCCCTTTTTGCAGAAACTGCTGTCGGCCCCACAGGGTCAGGTACCCGCCAATATCCTCATGGAAGTGCATTTAATGACCTTCAAAGTAGATTCAGCGGCCGGTCGTTATGTTTCCGCTATTGCCCAGTACCAGCAGTACAAAGCATTGAATGACTCCATGTTTAACGCTGTTAAAAGCAGGCAGATTAACGAAATGGAGATTCAGTATGAAACCCAAAAAAAAGAACAGCAAATTCAGTTATTGACCGAAAAAGAACAGCGCCAGCAAAGCGAATTGAAGCGGGCACAAACAACCCGTTATGGCTTTATCGCTGGTGCTATTCTTTTAGTGAGTCTGCTCGGCGTTAGCTACAATCGGTTCCGGCTCAAACAACGTAGTAATCAACTCCTTGAGTCTCAAAAGCAGGAAATCAACCTGAAAAACGATTCTCTCCAGGAAGTACTCACCGAAAAGGATCACCTTTTGGCGGAGAAAGAGTGGATGTTAAAAGAGATCCACCACCGGGTTAAGAATAACCTCCAGATCATCAGTAGCTTGCTTCACTCTCAGGGCGTGTATCTGACCGACCATTCGGCCCAGTCGGCCATCCGGGAAAGCCAGAACCGGGTACACGCCATGGCCCTGATTCACCAGAAGTTGTACCAATCCGATCAACTCGCCAACGTTGAACTCTCAGAGTATATTGACGAAATTGTTGACTACCTGATCACAAGCTTTGACCGTCAGGATACTGTCCGAAAGCAGATTGAAGTAGCCCCCATTGGGTTAGACATAACGCTGGCCGTTCCGCTGGGTCTGATTATAAATGAAGCGGTCACCAACTCATTAAAACACGCTTTCCCTTCAGGACAGAACGGATTTATCGCCATTACGTTACTAAAACCTGATAGCAAAACATACAGGCTTACGATCAGGGATAATGGGATTGGCTTACCTGCCGATCTAAACCCGAACCGAAGTCGAACGCTGGGCATGAGCCTGATCCGGGGACTGAGTAAACAATTGAGGGGCACCCTCCAAATCGATCAAAACGACGGTGTTCAGATAAGCTTACTGTTTACAGCGGATAGGATTGACCGGGGACTGATTCATGCTGTATAATGAGTTACCCTGTTTTAACCCCTTTCTGGTAAACGTTAAAAGGGATACTGGCGGGTTTCGTGCGCGACACTGACCCACTGCACGGTAGTCATTTCTTCCAGCATGAAGTCTCCGCCAAAACGCCCCGTACCCGATGACTTTTCGCCACCAAAGGGTGAATGGACTTCGTCATTATCTGACTGGTCGTTGATGTGGATCATACCCGTTTCGACCCGCCGGGCCAGCTTCATACCCCGGTAAATGTCCCGCGTATGTACGGCACCGCTTAGGCCGTATTCTGTGGCATTCGCCAGTACAATGGCTTCTTCATCGGTTTTGAACGGCATGATACTTACCGCTGGGCCAAAGATTTCATCTTTAAAGATGGGCATATCGACCGTTACGTTCGACAGTACCGTAGGTTGTATGACATTGCCTGATGCCTGATTCCCGGTTTCAACGACAGCCCCCATTTTAACCGACTCGTCAATCATTCCCAGAATGCGCTTAACCGCTTTTCTGTCGATTACCGGCCCGATAACCGTTTGTTTGTCGGCCGGATCACCATAAGGTAATGTTCGGGCATGGGCTACAAACTTGTTCTTGAACTCTTCGTAGATCGACTCATGGACCAGAATTCGGTTCGTGGCCATGCACACCTGCCCCTGGTGCAGAAACTTCCCAAATATGGCACCCGCAACAGCCTGTTCAACGTCGGCATCGTTTAGCACAATGAACGCATTGTTACCGCCCAGTTCGAGTGCCGATTTTTTAACCGATTCGCCGGCAATTCGACCAATACCTTTCCCTACCGGCGTTGAGCCGGTAAACGAAACAAATTTAGACACCGGATGACCGGTGAAATAGTCGCCGATTACATTCGATTTCCCCACCACCACGTTGAAGACCCCGGTCGGGAACCCCGCTTCGTCGAACAGTTTGGCGATGATCGTTCCACCCGTCACCAACGACTCCACCGAAGGCTTAACGACCATCGTGTTACCAACCGCCAGCGCGGGTGCAATAGTACGCATGGAGAGGTATAACGGAAAATTCCAGGGGCTAATCAGGCTTACCACACCCCATGGCTTACAGTATACATACGATTCTTTTCCGTCAATGGTCGACGCCATTGTCCGGCCGTGCATCCGGGTGGGAAATGAGGCCGCTTCCACCAGAATGTCATGCGCCTGTTGTACTTCAATGATACCTTTGATATAGGTACTGCCTGCTTCTTTAGTCAGCCAGTCGATGAACTCATCCTGCCGTTCGGAAATGAGCCGGGCGGCATTTAGCAGCAAATCCCGGCGAAACAGGGGGTTACTGGATGCCCAGGCAGCCGACGCGTTTTTGGCTGCCTGAAAAGCGGTATCGACATCACTGATGGCGGCTGATGGCAACGAATGGATAACCTCCTCCGTAAATGGATTGAGGTTATCGATCGTCTCTTCAGCCCGGCCATCTGTCCACTGGCCGTTGATGAATTGTTTGTTTAACGCTGTATAGGACATCATGATTTTACTTGTTAAAGGCCTTTTACGAGTAGTCTGACTACCGAACTCATCGAACTACACCGTTGTACTTTCCAGCCAATTCAGGATATAGTCGGCATCTTCGCGCCAGGTTGGCTGGCCCAACACAAAGTGATTACGCCCCTCAAATTCCTTGTAATCGGTGATGGAGCGACTGTCTTTGTACTTCATATAATTGGTATGATTCAGTGATGCAGGAATAATGTGGTCGGTGCTACCCGAGGTGATCAATAACGGGGGGTGGTATTTGGCGAAATCAATATGAGCCGCTTCTGTCAGGCCATCCCTCGATACTTTCTTCGATTCCGGAACCACAAATCTGTCATAGGCTTCGCGCTGGGCCTCGTAGGGCATCCCGTTGGTAAAGATGTACTGCCAATCCTCGAACGACATCAAATAGCTTTCGTCCGAATCGGTAAACAAGCCCAGCGGGTGCCAGGTCGATTTGTAAAACGATAGCTCAAACGTTAAAAGCCCTTGTGGAGCAACGGGGTGAATGGCTACGCCAGCGGTTCCCAAATCCCGCTGTAGTAATAGCTGAACCATCAGGCCGCCTATCGAGTGACCAATGAGGATGGGCTTTTCGGTATAGCGATTGGCTATTTCGGCGTAATGATCGGTCAGCTGAGCCAGCCGGATGGAGGCAATATCCGGGTCGGGCTGACGGCTTCGGAGCTCGGCTGGCGAAGCATCCTTATAGGGCCAGGGCGGTGCACTGCAGGCATATCCTTTTGCGCAGAAGAACGAGATCCATTCGTCCCAACAGTTGTTGCCGACAAAGGCACCCGTAATAAAGAGAATCGGTCGTTTTTTGCTTGCGTCCATGTTTGTAGAAATGTATTTAGTGAATGATTTAATGATTGGCTAGTCTCTAACGCCATAGCATATACGTAATTCATTGAACTCAATTTTGACACCTAGTTGGCAATGTTCATCAGCACAGTGGTCACCTGATCGGGCATCGAGAGAAACGGACAGTGGCTACTGTTGAGCGTGTATGTTTTTTTGATACCGGCCGCTGCCACCATACGCTTTTGCAGCGGCAAGCCGACGGCATGATCCTGCGCTGTATGCACGTAATACTTATCTACTTTTCCAAAATTGGCAGCGGTCAGCGTAACGGGATTGGTAAAAGGAATAGCCGGTTCGGGCTGGTAATTGCCGACAACCAGTTTTTTCACCGCGTCCGATCCATCCTGAATAAAAATCGGGATTAAGCTTTCCGGCTTGATTCCCAGCGTCAGATTGTCGGCTGACGGAATCAGGGCAGGCCCAAGCAGTGACGTGCTGTCTGTCTGGGCCAACGCCAGCAGCGACTGTCCGCTGGCGGGAAAGAACGCACCAATATAGACCAGTTTATCAATCCGGGTCGGGATCTTCTCGGCCGTTGCGGTCACCACCACCCCGCCCATACTATGGCCCACTAAAATGACGTTCCCCTGTATACCGTTAATGGCGGAGATAACTTTATCCCGATAAACATCCATTGTTAAAGTAGCCGGGGGCGTTTTATCGGCACCATGACCGGGCAGTTCCACCACGACTACCTTCTGGCCTTTTTGTTCCAGTTGGCTCTTAACGTACTGCCAGGCATAGGGAGCCTGCCAGGCACCGTGTACGAGCACAAATGTGTGTGCCGGTGCCGGGTCATCATCATTAGTACAGGCGGTATGCGTAGCCAGCATGGCACAGGTCAGGAGGAGGGAGATAAGTAAGGTTTTCATACATCTTGTGTGTTTTTAAATGTTAAATCTTCTTGCCGCCCCCCACTCATATAAGGGATACGATAGAAATTGTATGACAGGGAGTGTTTTAGCATCGCTACCAACCCGATAGCTAAACTGTGGCCTGGTAGTCCGAAGTATTTTTAGCACAACATCCGCTACCGGCTCCGGCGAGGGGCCGTTCTTTATCGAATTCGAATAGACCGATAAAGCGTTTTCCCGGTCTTTCGTATAGGCGGGAATGGTTGGTTCAGCGTACGAAAACCCCTGTACCAGGTTGGTCTTGAAAAAAGCGGGCTCAACCACTGAGATACGAATATTGAACGGTTTCACCTCGAACCGCAACGACTTAAAAAAACCTTCCAGCGCATGTTTCGAGGCTACGTAAAAGCTTTGAAACGGAATCCCAACCAGTCCGGCCAGGGAGCCAATAGTGATAATCTGGCCACTTTTTTGGTCTCTCATTAACGGCAGGACGGCTTTTGTCATGTTGACCGTTCCCCAAAAGTTAATCTCAAACTGCTGGCGGGCTAATGTCGAGCTGGTTTCTTCGGCACTTCCATTCAGGTCATTTCCTGCGTTATTTATCAACACGTCGATCACCACCGTCCTGACCGATAAGGCAGCTATGCAGTTTTTTATCGACTCTTCGGATGTGATGTCCAGGGGCAACAGCTCAAAGGCAACCTTGTGTTGATGCTGCTCCGGAAAACGACTGGTACCAAACACGGCAAAGCCGTTTTTATGAAGTTTGTTGGCAATACTCAACCCAATACCTGAGGTTGCCCCGGTAATCAATACGGTTCGCATATCCCTAAAGAGTTTACTGTGAATTCGGACTTTTATACGTCGTCTGGCAACAGTTGACGGAGCGACAGTCAATGCACCTCAAACGCCCCCTGCCGCCCACCTACCGAAATAGGGTACGCGCGTGCCCGGTCCAGCAGCATTGGGTCGGCGATGTTGATCCCTTCGGGTACGTTGTTGGGGTTGAAAAACAGTGTTTTATCCTCCGCCACCGTGTTCGCGGCTACTTTAGTTATTGTCACCGTTCCGAGCAGAACACGCTTTCGGCTATCGGGCCAGGCAATGGAAGGGTCTTCGATCTTATCGCCTTTCTGGGCAATCTGGGCATACAGCTTAAACACGACTGGTTTCTTAGCCACCCGCTCCTTAATTTCTTCCTGTAAGTAATTGGGGCCTAAGGTGGCAACCTGCTGAGCCGTCAGGAACTGTTCACCAGCTTCGGGAATAATCTGATAACGAACAAATTGCGATTGGCCCGCCTGGTTCGTGAACTTAAAGGAATTGACCCCAAAATAGGCCAGCGTACCCCAGCTTGGCGTGAATGGCTTTTGCGTTGTCAAAAAAGTTTTCGCGACAGGATGCGTCGCCAGAAACTGGTTCAGTGGGGCCGGATTTCCTTCCCTATTGGCACCAATAGCTTCCAGCATGACTTTAAACTCGTCCGTTGTGGATACCGGGAAGCCGTTGAAACTATGGAAGATAATGTCGGTCGATTGATTCTCCGGCATCTGAAACTTGATCGCCATGCCCCGTGGGTGGGAAGCTCCTACCGTATCGGGGATATCGGGAATTCCCGTGAAGTTAGAGAATCGAACGAGAACCGGTAGTGTACCACTTTTTAAATGGGCTGCTTTTGTCAGCGTACGGGCTTCGAGTGCGGGTGTAAAACTACCTTCCAGAATGAAGCCCTTGGCATGCACGGCCCGCCCGCCATTTTTGCCAAAAGCCGTATGAAACATATCAACGACCTGAATGGGCGTGGCTTTTGTAGTGGATTTGATACCGGCATTTCCGTCCTGAGCATGAGCTGCGGGCAGTATGCTAGATACGAGCACAGTCATCAACAGAGCCCCATTGAACCGGCTGCTTTTAAGGCTATAGCTTGCGCCGGTTGAGTTGTTTGGTGAACACGAAAGAGGTTGCATATAATTGATTAGTTATGGTTCAAGCACCCTTTACCAAACCCTGTGCCGAAGGCCACGAAAAACTAACTTCAACCAATATCTCCCTTTTAAAGATTAATAACGGCCTTTTAAACCGGCAAACGAATGTAATGGCAAAAACAGGTCAGCTTGTTCAATCCAGTATATCTGGAGTAGTCAGACAAATCCGTAATGAAGTACGACGCATCTGGAGGAAGCTTGCAGACAGAAGCTGTTTTACGGAAACAACCCCTGCCGAAGTGCAGAGCCAAAGCATTGAATTTCTCCCCAAAAACACGAACTCAGCTCATTTGATATCGGGAAGTAGCCCAGGCTGAGCAATAGTCTGAGTTTCTGAAGAAAGCCAACGGATGACATAGTGTTTCAAGGGCGTGACTGAAACAGGTTCTGGCATGTGGCTTGTTATACGATGGGTGTCAGACGTTAAAACCAGACGAATATGGCCTATCGGAACAAAGTAATTCGAAATCCCAAAACAGGTCAGGTAATTACGTTTCTGCACACGGCTAAAGACACTGCGGGGCAATTCCTGGGTATGATCGCTACTTTTCAGCCGCAGCGTCAGCCCGAACTACGCTATTCTCTCCCTCACCAAACGCTGGATCTGGATGTATTATCGGGGGAGCTTACCGTTCTGATCAACGGCCAGTACAGGCAGCTGAAAGCGGGAGAGAAACTGTTTATTGAAGCTAATCGGCCACATGCACTGTGGAACCGATCCACTCAACCAACAACCATCAACTGCCGGGTACGCCCTGCCTTAAATACGGAGCACCTGCTGGAAACAATAGCCGCATTAGCAGGTGTCGAAACGATCAGCCGTCAGCCTATTCCCCGAATTCTCCAGACTGCCCTGACAGCGAATTGTTTTTCGAATGTCTTCAGACTAACCCGTTGGCCCTTTGTGTGCCAAAAGTTTATTTTCATACTCCTTTCTCCGGTGGCTTATCTGGCTGGCTTCAAACCTACCTATGAGAAATACATTGATTAGTCGGGCCCATACCTTCTGAATATAGCTGTTATGTTGACCGAAAACAGTTGCAGGCATCTTCCGGAATACTCCGAGCGATGCCTGCAACTGTTTTAAACATATTTAACCACGTAAGATAAATAAACATCATATTGCTACGCAGCCGCGACTCACGTAATTTACTCACGTTAAATTGGCGTCATACGGGTAGTTATACCAATCCGATTCCAGGCGTTTATACTAATGATTGCCATGATGAGTTGCGCCGTTAGTTGTTCACCAAAAAGAGCGATAGCCTGCTGATAGGTGTCGTCAGAAACCCGTTTTTCGCGGATCAGCGTCACTTCTTCGGTTAGCGCCAACAGCGCCCGTTCTTCATCCGAAAAGTAAGGGCTTTCTTCCCAGGCGTCCAGAGCGTAAATGCGCTTTTCTGCTTCGCCATGCGCCCTAGCGTCTTTGGTATGCGATTGAATGCAATATGCGCACCCATTCAGTTGAGATGCCCGAATTTTGAGCAGATCCAGTTGAGATACCGTTGGGCCGGAACCCGCAATGTGCGTATCTATGTCCGAAAGCATTTTATAGAAATCCGGGTCGATGTGGCCAATCTTTAGGCGTTTGTCCATTGTTTTTGCCAGTTAAAAAATTAGTTTCGTTTAAGAATCCGCCATTAATTGGCCTTTCATTAGCGGGTGACATGCCAGTAGTCGTTAGCGGCTGCAATAGTGGCAAACTCAGTTGCCACGGTTTGTCCAATCGCAATGAGCATCATGGCATCGTTGGCATAGACATCCCGCAGTTTTTCCCGAATCTGGGCATCTGGCTGAGTCGCTTTGATAATTAATCGGGCCATTTTGATAGCTAGTTGTCGACCTTCTTCTGGTGTAGCTGTTAAAAGGCTATTCGCAGGAATCAGCGTTATAGTTTCCATATATCTTTTACAGATAGTGATTAAGTTGATTAGTTTCAAAAGCTAAACAACGAGGTAGCGTTAAACTCACTTTGGTAATTTCTCTTGTTCGAAAGAGATGTGCCAAACCCTGTGCCGAAAGTGATGACTGTAAGAGTAACAGTTAAAATGCGTGAGAAAAGACTGTTAAGGCTCTTTTAGAGAAGACTGTTGGTTGCTTTCCTATTTTAGAAACGAGTTAGTGATCCAGTAATTCTGGATATTTAAAACCCATTTGGAGAAAATTCTGGGTACGTTGGAGCAGCGCAGTTAAACGACTCTTCTCCTATAGTTATAGGCTACTATGGGCAGGTTAAAGGGCATTAAGATTAAAATACGTATTCTGCGGGTCATAGTTGGCAGTTATTAAAACCACGGATCTAACTAGACGATTCTCTTCTTTTACTCAAAACCGTCAGGATAAATTGTCCTTATGTGACGCTTGTACAAATCCGTATTAATTTAATAGCGAAGTACATAGCGTCCCTGATTTCTGGTTAATGTCTTTGCGTCAATCGCCAAGTTAATAATTAGCTTTATGATGTAACTAACAGTGGTATATTTGTCTAGTTTTGTTCATTTATTATCGTTCATAAAAAGGGCAATGATCACAATTATTTGAACGTGTCGTTATTAGCTTTCAAAAACGTTCAGTTAAACGTCGGTTTATTTCTAGGACAAGACACGTCTAATCAAGCTTCAGGCAGCAGACTACTCGGGGGCGGTAAGCAAGAGCGCTTTTACGTCTGCCACCTGACCATTCGGAACCGATCCTGCCTGCAGCAGAATCCGGTGATTGCCCATAGGCAGTTTGAGCTTTCCTAACCTTAGCCAGGCCCAGCTCTTCTCGTACACTTCTTTACGTGGAATCCGGTCGGGGCTGGGATTTAGGGGCGGGTCGAAACTGGTTTGTATCGTTTGTTGCAGCGTCTGATTTCCGGCACTAAGGGTCAGTAGCGTGCCAAGAGCAGCATCCCGAGCGGTGTATTGCAGGCTCAACTCATAAACCCCCGGCCGCTCTACTGCCACATCCCACCAAACTGAATCGGCGGGTGACTGCCAGTTAATGAGCCAGTCATTGGCCCAGCCATTGCCCTGTTTATAGCGTACATTACCCGAAAAATGGGATTCCGGCGCCTGTAAAAGCACCCGTCGTGCCGCCACCGGCACCGGCCGGGAAGGGCTTATCGTTTGGGACACGTCCCGGAACCAGCGCTTGTAAGCCGCTTGCAGTGTTTGTACCTGCTGGGGCTGCCCAGGGGCCAGATCCGTCGACTGCGAAGGATCGCCAAGCATATCGTACAAGTGGACCTGCTCCTGTTGTTGTACCAACCGGTACTGAGCCGTGCGAACAGCCCCTGGCTCGGTAGCAAGGCCGCCCGCACTCATCCCGCCAACGTGCGTGAAGAGCATGCGATCGGGCAGCGTATCGGTCTGACCCAGCAACAGGCCCGCCAGGCTGCGGCCATCGATCGGGTTGGCGGCTATAAAGCGCAGCTCACACAAGTCGACCAGCGTCGGCAGTAGATCGATGTGGGCCGTGTTAGGTCGAATCCGGGTTTGGGGACGGATCTTTCCCGGCCACCGCACGAATAGCGGTACGCGTACGCCCCCTTCATCGACCGACCCTTTGATGCCCTTCATGTCGCCATTGAAGCGGTGACCGTTGGGACCATTGTCGGTCGCAAACACAACGATCGTGTTTTGGGCCAAACCCAACCGGTCCAGTCCTGCCAACAGCCGCTCCACGTTATCGTCTACGTTTTCAACCATGCCGTAGATACTGGCTTGCTCATCGTCGAGGCCTTTGGCCTTATACTTATCGAAATACCGGTCAGCCACCTGGTGGGGGCTGTGGGGGGCATTGAAGGGCACATAACAGAAAAAAGGCCGGTCTTTGTGCTTACTGATAAAGTTCAGCGCGGCCTCGGTCAGTACGTCGGTAATAAATCCTTTGGTGGCTACCATACGGTCGTTATGCTGCAAGTCGGTATCGAAGTAATTATTCCAGTGCCCCGCACAAAAGCCCAGAAACTCATCGAATCCCTGAGAGTTGGGATCTTCGGGTGCATGTTCACCATTGTGCCATTTGCCAAAACAGCCGGTGGCATAGCCGTTCTGGCGGAACACCTCACCCAGGGTTAGTTCCGCGCTACGCATGCGTTCCCAGCCCTGGGTGACCGAAACCGTACCCGTGCGGAGGTGGTAGCGGCCCGTGAGCAGGCTGGCGCGGGTGGGGGCACAAAGCGGGCTCACGAAAAAGCGCTCGAACTGGGCTCCGCTGCGGGCTAGCCGGTCGAGGTTGGGCGTTTCCACAAACCGATTGCCATGCAGGCTCAGGTCGCCCCAGCCCTGGTCGTCGGTCAGGATGAACAATACATTGGGTCTGACATCGGCTGCCGGCGAGCTGGTAACCAGCCCGCGGGCGATCCATGCGCTGATGACCAGCGCAGCCATACCTATCCAAAAAGGGTTTTTCATCGCTAAAAAGTAATAGTGGAGCCAAGCCGGTTCACGACGATTCGAAGGCCAGGGTTTGCCCGTTAATAAAAGAGACTAGGCTCTTTCCCTACTGGAAACTGTTCAGTAAAACGTCGGTAATTTTTCGGGCAATACTGTCTAAATGGGTTACTGGCGCATTTGTCCTTAGCCTGTTAACCAGGAACGACGTCGGCTATCTTGTCGTAAAATTCAATGATTGGCTGGGTAACATCAACGAACAAAGTATTTCCCTGGTATTTAATTCTTTTTAGCGCTACACTACCCTCCAATTAACGCCTAAATGCAAGCTAGAGAAACCACTGTTAATGAGGAAGTAAGTAGCCAGTACCGGAATTATGTCCTGGTGATGTTGACCCTGGTTTACGTCTTCAACTTTGTCGACCGGCAACTCCTGGTCATCCTCCAGGAGTCGATAAAGAACGAGTTACATCTATCCGATACCCAGCTTGGCATGCTCTCCGGCTTTACGTTTGCCTTATTTTACGTTACCCTGGGCATTCCCATTGCTCGTTTTGCCGACAAATCAAACCGGCGAAATATTGTGGCCGCTTCCCTGGGCATCTGGAGCTTAATGACCGCCAGTTCGGGTCTGGTGCGAAATTTCGGTCAACTGCTATTGGCCCGTATCGGCGTGGGAATTGGGGAAGCTGGAGGAAGCCCTCCGGCTCATGCCATGCTGTCGGATTACTTCCCGCCTGAAAAACGGGCTACTGCGCTTTCGATCTACTCGACAGGCATTTATTTCGGGATATTGGTGGGCTATTTAATGGGTGGTTATTTGAATCAACATCTTGGCTGGCGAACCGCATTTTTTGTGGTGGGTATACCGGGAGTTATTTTTTCGTTGCTGTTTTATGTATTGGTGAAAGAGCCTCGGCGCGGGGCGACCGATGTGAATACAACATTGGCAATCGAGTCGCCTTCATTGCGAGAGGTGTTAAAGCGATTGTATGCCACCAAATCCTTTGTTTATCTGGCGTTGGCTACCGGGCTACATGTCTTTTGCCTGTATGGAGTGAACAACTGGGCTCCTTCTTTTCTAGCCAGGCTTCATGGAATGAAAAATGCAGAAATAGGTGCTTTACTCGGTCCACTCTTCGGCATTGGCGGAGCAATTGGTTCGTATGCCGGTGGGTTATTAACCGATCATTTCGGAAAAATAGATCAGCGACAGTACTTGAGAATTCCAGCATACGCCATTATCATCTCTATTCCTTGTGCAACAGGTGCCCTTTTTCTACAGAATACGACCTTTGCGTTGGTCTGCCTGGGGTTAACGGCGGCTCTTCAAAGTCTTTATTTAGGTCCGTCGATTGCCGTTTCTCACAGCCTTGTGCCCTCATCGATGCGTTCGCTTACGTCCGCAATCCTATTTTTTGTACTTAATCTGGTTGGGTTGGGCTTTGGGCCCTTAACTGTCGGAATGGTCAGCGATTGGCTCGCTCCGTCTCTGGGTGTTGAGTCGCTTCGATGGGCCATGTCGATTGTAATTATGATCAGTTTTGGATCGACTACGCTTTTTTTGATTGCTGCCAGAAAGCTGACGGCTGATCTACAGTTGAGGAGTTGAACTGTCAAATCAATTTTGGTAAATTATTCCCCTGATTCAAACGCTTTTCGAAATTTCTTTAGTTGATATCTCCACCTGCCATGAACCGTTATCAAATCGCCCTATTAATTCTGATTTCGTGTACCCTTTCCGAAACGAATGCCCAATCAAAAGCAAAAATCCTAACAGAAGCAGCTCCTGAAGCCGCCGGGTTTTCCCCTGCCAGACTAGCCCGATTGGACGCAAACATGCAGGATTGGGTCCAACAGAAATGGGTTAATGGTACTGTGGTCCTGATAGCCCGTCATGGCAAAATTGTTTTTTACAAGGCGCGTGGATACAATGATCCAGATACGAAAGCTCCGCTGGACAAAACCGGCATTTTTCGGGTAGCCTCCCAAACAAAAGCGCTTACGACAGTGGCCGTCATGATGCTGTGGGAAGAAGGGAAATTTTCGCTGGATGATCCAGTTTCCAGATTCATTCCTACTTTTGCCAATCAAAACGTGCTGGCTACCTTCAACCTCAAAGACACCACCTACACCACCGTTCCGGCTAAACGAGCGGTCACCATTCGCGATTTGCTAACCCATACCTCGGGCTTGGGTTACCCAGGAATCGGTACTCCATCCGAAATGGCCATTTATGCGAAAAGCCATATGACAGGAGGGGTTGGCGTCGAGGTCAACGGGCAAACACTCGCCGAGGCCATGACTCGTTTGGGCAGTTTGCCGCTTTTTTTTCAACCCGGACAACAATGGAAGTATGGGTTAAATATGGACGTATTAGGGTATTTAATTGAGAAGTGGTCAGGCTTATCCCTTGAGGATTATTTCCGGAAACGGATATGTGAGCCCCTTGGGATGAAAGACACTTATTTTAACGTGCCACCCGAAAAGGCCCATCGACTGGTCAATTTTTTTCTGGGCGATTCTACCGGGCGAATACAAAAGCAGAACTCGGTTTTTGGTGGCGCACTCAAGATGAATTACCCACTCCAGAAACATGGGTATTTTTCAGGGGGTGGCGGTTTGTCAACTACCCTTTATGATTACGCTATTTTTCTACAGATGTTGTTAAATGGTGGGCAATACAATGGCGTGCGTCTGTTGGCTCGCAACACAGTGCGCCTAATGACGATGAATCAAATTGGCGACCTGAGTCCCAATGTAGGTGATCATGCCGCCGACAATAAATTCGGGTTTGGTTTTTTGGTTATTTCTGAAAATGGAAGCCGGTTTACGCCCAGTCAGGCGGGTACTTATTCCTGGGGTGGGGTGTTTTCCACCTCGTATTGGGTTGATCCTAAAGAGGATATGCTAGTATTGATTTACCGGCAAATGTGGGGGCCATACGTGGCTACTACAGATAAAGTCTTTAAGCCATTGGTCTATCAGGCGATTAACGATTGATAAATAAGTCGATTTGGCAGTCTTCAGATTGACTTGACAATCATTACTATTGATTTATTCTACTGATTTCTCTTTCCCACCCTGATACCGTTCAATTAAACGTCCGAATAATTTATGGACCCCGTTAGCGCTTTTCAACAACTGGTTACATCAATCTACGATTAAAGGTCTACTAAGTTCAGTAGCTTAAATACAAATTGACTAGTTTATTCTCGATCGAAGGTCTGTTCTGTCATTCGCAGGGCATCATCAAGATATTCATCACCCTCGTCCGAACTGTCATCTACAGATGGTTGAGCACCCTCTTCGGGTGGCTCGTTCGAAAAGCTAATGTGGTGATGCGTGCGACCGACTGTCGATATGGAAAAAGATAAGTTCATGGGAAGTCTGCGTTTTGCGTAATAAACAGTTATGAAATAATGTACCTCCATTTGTAGTTAGTCCGTCATGGGACCGACAAGCCTCTAGTTCAAGGAGGGGTACCATTCAAATTGAAAGCAGGAACAATCCCGATAGCAAAAGACGAGTTGGCCCACTCGCTCAAGCATTTCATCCAATTGCTGACGGAGCTTGCTGAGTTCATCAGCACAGTCAAAAAATATCACCTCATTGCTGGTAGGCTCTACCACATGAGCTATATAACACCCAGCTGACGACCGCTGTCGGGTGAGATTGGCATGCAGGCAGATTAAATACTCATAACCTTCTTCTTCCAGGATAAGGAAATATACGTCCTGGTATAGTGTTGGTTGAGACATGACTCCATTTGTTTAGACGTCTTTATTAATTTGATACCAACGTAGCGGCCTTTCTCAAAGCCACAGCCGACCAATAAGTCGAACTTGATTGACGATGTCGAGCATCGTCATGGGTTTGCTAAGAAAAGCATTCGCTCCCGCTCCATAGCATCGATCTCGATCAACCGATGCCGACGACGTTGACAGCACCACAATCGGTAGGGCTCGATGTTGATTAGCCTGTCGAATTTGCTTTATTAGCTCATGGCCTGACAGGATGGGCATATTCAAATCTGTAATCAGAAGCTCGGGCGACCTGTTGCAAGTACCAAGATAGGTCGAAGCTTCTTCACCACTGGCCATATAAAGTACTCTGACAGAGGGAAAGACGGCTTCAAAGGCCTGTTGAAGCAGGTAACGGTCATCTTCATCGTCGTCCACGACCAGGACAGTGGGCGTTGGTTGGTGAGTCATCTTCGAGAGTGCGGAGAGTCATAATGGGAAGCTTACAAACAGTCGCGTGTCCATCCAATACTATAGTTACCTCAAACAGTAAGTGTGATAAAGCTACCGTTTCGGTGTTAGTGTGTTCAGGTGATGACTCCGATCCTTCTGGTTAGCTTATTACTTTTCTTGACTTTTTCAGTACGGTAAATAGTGAATTACTGAAATAGTATGCCAAAAGCTGTGCCAGAATGGTCGGACCAGATGATATGCGCTTTAATCGGCTCTGATGCCACCTAAAGCCAATAAATAAGCCCAACGGGCGGCTAAACGAAATTGGATAACTCCAAAATTTGATAGAAATCTGTGGAGTTCCTACAAAATAGTCACAGCCGATCAATTCGTTTATAATGCCGGCCTAACTGACTTCAGACTCTTTCACCATTTTATCCAGCGAAAAGTTAAGCCTAAATCGAACTCCGTTATTCTGACTAATGTGAAGATCCCCGTCGATCTGATGACTCAGCCCATTAATCAGGCTCATACCCAGGCTCCGACTCTGACCAGGATCGAAGTCAGTGGGTAAGCCAATCCCGTTATCAACCATTAGCAACTGGTAGTGTTGTCCCGCCAGTTTCTTCAGTTCGATGCTAATGAGCCCTGGCCGGTTGTTGGGGAAGGCATACTTCAGGGAGTTGGTCACCACTTCGTTGAGGATTAAGCCAATTGGAACGGCCAGCGTCGCATCCAGCTCCAGGGGGGTGATGTCAATCTGCTTCTGCACCGTGTCCTGGCGGTCAAATGAGTCGATGAGGTAGTCCACAATTTCGGTCACGTAGTCGGCCATGGGAATCACCGAGAGTCGGTCAGACTGATAGAGTTTTTGATGAATCAGGGCCATGGACTGCACGCGGTTCTGGCTTTCGCGGATGGCTGAGAGGGCGGCCCTGTCTTCGAGGAAGATGGCCTGGGAATCGAGCAGGGAGGTGATAATCTGGAGATTATTCTTGACCCGGTGGTGGATCTCTCTGAGCATCCAATCTTTTTCTATCAATAATTCTTCTTTTTGGCTTAGCACTTGTTCCAGAGATTGATTTTTCTGATCAATTACCAGTTGTTTGGCCTCCAGAATTTGCGAGCTGCGTTGTTTTAAACGGTACTGATTAAATCCTAGCCCCAAGAGTAATACTAATAGAATGGCACTGGAAATACTAAAGTTACGAGTAAGTTGTGCCGTTCTTAACTCTGCCTCTTGTATCTTAGTTTGATGCTGAAGTTGAAGTATGTTGTTTTCTTTCTCTTCGGTTCTATACTGTAAATCTAATTCCTTTATTTGTTTGCTGGTAATTTGCCTGGTAAGTGAATCTTTAAAATCTCGATACAATCGATAATGACGAATGGCTGATGAATAGTCAGCCAGTGCAGAATCCAGCTTGAACCAATTTAGTTGATTGGCAGAAAAATAAGAAAGACTGGGTTTTTCAATTACTAAATAATTTGAGTCCAGTAGCAATAGTTGTTGAGCAAGCTTATATTGTTTAGTTACCAAATAAAAAGGAATAATAGCATCATAAATGTATCTCCAACTTATAGAGGATGAGTCTAAGCTTTCGGAAAGTTTTAAGAGTCGTGTACAATGTTGCCTGGCTTGAAGCACCTGATTTGTTTTAGTATACATTTGGAGGTAGCTAACCTCTATGAAGATTTTGCTTGAATTATCGACAGGAAGATTGGATTTTGATATTTTTTTAAGCAGCGTTATTCCTTGCCCATATTGACTTAATTGGTAGTAACTAGCTACTAAATTTAAGGATATTATCAGTTCTGATGATTTATCCTTATGTTTCTGGGCGATAAGAAGTGCTTTGTGAAAATATAATTTTGCCGTTTCAAATTGCCTGAGTGCATCATAAACCAATCCTACCCGATTATAATAGGTGCCTAGCAAACTACTGTCGTTGCATTCTCTGGCTGTTTTCAGGGCCAATAAACCATATTGTATAGCCTGTTGGTAGTGGCCGGTGCGCCCTGAAACGAGCCCAATAAGATCATATACCTGATCCAGACGCTTAAAGCCAATAGACTTGTAGAGCGTTAATGCACTTTTTAAATCCCGTAATGATTCCGTGTAATCATCTCTTATCTGATATAAATCGCCCCGATATCGAAGTGCTCCGGCCAGTTTCTGCTTATCACCAACTTGCTGAAGAAGTGGAATAATTTTTTTATAATGTTCAATTTTCTGGTTAAGATCTTCACCTTCAATCGTATAAGTAAAAGAAAGGGCGACGTAGGCATCTGCCCGGTCATCGGCTGAACCGTATCGGTTGCATAAGTCAACCGCGCGTAGAGCAAATCGACGACTTTGTGGAATGTTACCTTTTTGCCGGTACCCATTAGCTACGGTTATATAGCTTCTTGCCCACCCCCGCGCATATTTCAACGAACGGCTGAGTGCATATGCCTGACGGCTAAATCGTAAAGTGGAGTCCGGCTTGCCGGCATCACTATACTCTAAATCACTATAAAGTCTGCTTATTGATAAGAGGAGTTTAACCCGATTAGTGTCAGCCCGGCTAACCTTTAGCAGCTTTCGTAAGCTATCAATCTTTGGGGAAATTGACTGAGCGTACCCTTGGTAGGCCGATACAATTGTAATGGCCAGAATGAGTATTAGTTTCTTTGATTTCATGTCAATCCCACTTTGAATAATAAGTCAATTTCTGAACCATACCCGCGCGTAAAAGACACGTTCTCCACCCTTAGCAAAAATAGGCCCAAAGTGAGCGAATATCCTATAAATCAATAGGTTTTGTCTACTTCTGCACAGGGCACACTAGTTCCAGGTTGACAAACCGGGTATTTGGGGGATTGCCTGTATAAAGGTCAAAAAGTATATAAAATTAAAAGATGGGGTCGGTCATGTAGATTGATTCTACAGTCGTTGCTCCTCCAGATCCAATTGTTCTTCCCAGTAGCGAATAACCTCTTCATCATAATCCTTCAGGTGACGGAGCTGGGTTAGCTTCTGACGCTGTATCTGAAGTAAGTCCAGCCGTATCCGGTGAACTTCTGCCTTATCATGGACCTGGTTACTGGTATCGGTCTCTCCCGGATGAGTAGCCAGTTTAGTGGTACGCTCTACTTCCTGCTGGAGTTGAGAAACCAGGGCATTGCGTTGGATTTGAAGCGAATAAACATCGCTTAAGCGACCTAAAGCTGCCATGGCGAGATGCCGGTGTACAATAGCCCGTTGTTCGGGTTTGGGCCGCAGATGATCCGGATCTTTAATACCCAGCCAACGAATCACCAAGGGTAGCGTCAACCCCTGGCCCACAAGCGTAACCAGAATAACAATAAACGTTATGATCAACAGTAAATTCCGTTGCGGAAAAGGTTGCCCACTACGGCTAATCACCGGAATCGACAGGGCCGCAGCTAATGAAACGACGCCCCGCATGCCCGCATAACCCAGAACAAAAGGCCCGCGCCAGTATAACCGTTTATCCGCAACGGTGATGAATCGGCTGATGAAGTGCGTGAAGGGAGAAACTAGTAGCGTTACAACCAGCCGAATACCAATCACCACCAGACTAATCAATAGCCCGTAGCGAACGGCCTGGTATAAAGAATACTCATCCAGGGCTTTACTGATGAGGGGCAGTTGCAAACCAATCAGCAGGAAGACCGTCCCGTTTAAAACGAAACCGACTGTATTCCAGGTACTTCTGGCCTGTTGACGGTTGTGGGAAATAAAGACGCGATTGCTTTGATACGAAAGCCATAACGTACCGCTAACGACGGCGATCACCCCTGAGCCGTGAATGACTTCGGCCAGCACATACATCACATAAGGGGTTATCAGCGTCAGAACCGTATGGGTGCCGGGCGTTATCACCTGCCACTTATAGACCATATAAAAGCCCAGGGCTACCAGTAGTCCGGCTCCTATCCCCAATCCGGTAACGAAAAGAAAACTGGCCAGAGCTTCATACCAAATAAAGATACCCGACTGCACCGCGGCCAGCGCAAACTGAAAAACGATTAGACTACTGGCATCATTAATCAGGCTTTCGCCTTCCAGAATGGCGGTCAGCCGACGGGGTAGCGATAGGTTCCGCAGGATAGACGTAGCCGCTACCGCATCGGGTGGCGATACAATACCACCCAGTAAAAAGCCTAACGCGAGCGTGAAACCAGGAATCAGAGCCAGTGATGCATAGGCGACCCCGCTGGCAGTCAGAAAAACCAGACCGATTGCCAGAAAACCAATGATGCGTCGCCATCGCCAGAAATCTTTCCAGGACGTAAACCAGGCAGCTTCACAAAGTAGCGGAGGCAGAAAAATAGTAAAGATGAGCTCAGGATTAACCGTTCCATGAGGCAAACCCGGAATAAAACTAATAACCAGACCACCCAGAACGAGAAGAATTGGATATGCGATCCGAAGCCGTTGACTCAGCGTAATGAGTAAACAGACAACCAGCAGCAATCCAATACAGAGCGATAGCAGATAGAGCATGGGAAAGTAAAGTTACAATGGGTCAACGCCTGAGTTAGACGCAATGAATTCATTAAACCTAATGGATGCCGGAGAGCTGGGTTGTGTTTTTTCGAGTCTATTTCTAGTTGACGTATATCTATATACGTATACAGTAGATGGGTTTATAAGTTGCTATAATCCCGTCTAGAGGCTTAGACTAATTTATCGCCGTTTACCTTATTTCCACCCGGTCAATATCAATCGTCACCAGTATCGGCTCGGGTTTAAAACTACCCTCTTCGTTTCGGGAATAAATACGATGAGTAAACGGTATCTGCAAACCCTGAATCGTCGTAAAGTTTGACATATACCGGACTGCTGATGCACCCGCTAGTATATCAACTTCATAGTCGTGCCGTTTGAGTAGACCAGCCTGATTGAAGTAAAAAATCTGCGTAGCCGTGTGGGTAGCAATGGATGAAGGAAAAGTAACTTGTAACCGACGCCAGATTTCTCCATTCTCCGGCCAAGTTTCCAGTTCGACCAGTTTAAAGCCGGGCAAGGTGAAACTGAACGGCGAGGTCAGATAGGTCCAGATGGCATACCCATTAAAATAAATCAGCTGTAGTTTATTCCAGGGCGTTTCTAAATGGTAACCGGCAAATGATTCACGGGGATGAATCAGTTCGTCCAATACCTGTCCTTCCTGGGTTTCAATCGCCACCCGGTCGGGTTCAAATATGCTTTGCTGATCCGCCGATACAAACTGAAAGTTTCTAAATCGCTGCTGATGAAGTTCAATCTGGCTCGTTACCTCACTTAATACGCCTTCCTGGCCCTTAATGGTCCAGATTACGCCCCCTAGTTTGTAATGTGTCTCCAGAATTTTGACCTGGCTCCACCTTTCTTTACCTCCGTGGGCGGCAATCGCCAACTCAACTAATTCTTTGCCGTCTTTCATGATTTTAGTAGTTTATAGGTTACAATTGCCAAAATGGCTTACGTTGGCAATTGCAACCAAACACCCTCGGCCTATTTTACTAACTTAACTTACTCGTAATGAAGGTCATATAAATGAATTTAACTGAGCGATTCCGCTGCTTCCAGAATAAAATCAGCCACCTGCTGACCATGCGAAGCCAGGGAGGGATGGCCCGCAGCTCTGCGCCCAACGCGTTTTTGTGGTGCAAGGACGGAGCCGGGTATGTAGCCTTTGCGCCCTCAATTGCGATATAAGTGCAAGGCTATCAGTTGGCGATACCGAGCAGGATCGTGGTGAGTTCAGTCGGCATGGACAGAAACGGGCAATGGCTGCTGTTGAGGGAGTAGATGTTTTTGATGCCGGCCGCAGCGACCATCCGTTTTTGCAGATTCAGCCCTATGGCGTGATCCTGCACGGTATGAACGTAGTACTTGGCAACGGAACCGAAGTTGGCAGCCGTCACGATTACCGGACTGGCGAACGGAATGGCCGGCTCGGCCCGATAGTTGTCAGCCACCGATTTTTTAATGGCATCCGATCCGTCCTGGATAAAAATGTTTATCAGGCTTTCGGCCTTAACGCCCAGCAAAAGGTGATCGGCTGATGGAACAAGGCCAGCACCGAGTAACGATGTACTGTCGGTGGACGTTAGGTCCAGCAGCGATTGGCCGGTGGCGGGCAGAAATGCCCCGACATAGACGAGCCGCTCGATCCGGGTCGGAATCTTCTCCGCCGTGGCCGTGATCACCATCCCGCCCATACTGTGGCCCACCAGAATCACGTTGCCGGGCAGGGCCGCAATCGCAGCGACGACCTTGTCCCGATATACGTCAATGGACAGGGTGGCAGGCGGGGTGTTATCCGCTCCGTGGCCCGGCAACTCTACCACAACTACCTTGTTGCCTTTTTGCTCCAACTGCTCCTTAACCGCTTGCCAGACGTAGGGGGCTTGCCAGGCTCCATGAACCAGTACATAGGTTTTGGCGACAGTGGGCGTGGCCGCGTCATTGTCGGAACAGGCCGAGACACTGAGCAGGGCTATCGTTGCGAAAGCCAATGCGAAAAAAATTGGATTTTTCATAATCTACTGATTTAGTTTACAAGGTTGAAATGATTGATCTTCAAGCATACTATTTTATTATCTATCTGACGATCATCGATATACCTCCGTTTACGATCAATTCGGCACGACTACAAACGAGGAATCGTCGGACACGAGAGCCAGGGCAATTTTGGCAATTTCGTCGGGTCGGCCGACCTAACCGAGCGCGCTTTGGGCGATGATTACCTGGTGCATGTTGGTCAGTTGTTGTTATGAAATACCCAGTTCAATCGTAACCTGATACAGAAGCTCCCGGTGCCGACTCGTGATTATCACGGTGGCTCTCTGTGCCACAAATTCCGTGGCCGTATCAGACCAATGTCGCTGGTGTTGCTCGTGATGAGCACGATTTTATACTGAAGACGATTTATACCGTTGTGGGTTGTCGAACTGTTCTGCCCACTTTGCGTTTCGATAGCTACCCGATCCGGGTCAAATACACTTCGTTGATCGGCTGATACGAAAGTAAGGTTCCTGAATTCCTGATGATGAAGTTCGATCCGGCTTGTGACGTCGCTTAATATGTCTTCCTGTCCCTTAATGGCCCAGATTACTCCAGCTAACTTATAATGAGTCGTCAAGGTATAAACCTGATCCCATCGTTGTTGTCCCCCGTGGGCTGCGATACCCATGTCAACTAATTAGTTTCCGTCTTTCATGTGCTATGTGAATTTATGGGTCGGTTGCCACCACGTAGATCAAATTGTTAATGGCAACCGACCCTAACTTTTTGGTAGTTTACTTTTTACAAAGTACTCACATAAGCTAAAGCCGTTTTCTGGATTGATTCGGCGGCTTCCAAAATAAAGTCAGCTACCTGCTGGCCATGCGAAGCTAAAGAAGCATGACTCGAATTGAGCGTAATCGTTTTTTGAGTTTTCATTCGTTCAGCCATAAAGGCCTCCGTTTCAGGGGGTATCATCCGATCTTGTTCCGAAACCTGATACCAGCTTGGCTTAACTTTCCAGGCAGGTATTCCGGATACATCACCAAAACACCTGGCCGCCAGTGGCTTTTGGGATATACCCATAACCAGAGCTTCTTCATCGGGAACGTCCTGGCAAAAATTTTCATGATACTGATCAAAATCGATCCAGAAATAGCTTTGGGCATCAAGTTTGAGCGAAGCTGCGCCCGGAGGGGCTTCTCGTAATGAAAAAATACCACCGGCTGTTTCGCCCTCATCGGGTGCAAAAGCGGCTATGTAAACCAGCCCCACCACGTTGTCTTCGTTGCCCACATTGGTGATCACCATGCCGCCATACGAGTGGCCAACCAGAAGCGTCGGCCCTTCCAGCGAATCGACCAGGTTTTTTGTTCGTTCAATATCCTCGGGTAAGGAAGTGAGTGGATTCTGAACGGCTCGTACCGTATACCCTTTGGCATGCAGTACAGGAATAACGTGTTTCCAATGGGAGCCATCGCCCCACGCGCCATGTACCAAGACAATATTTAGCTCCTTTTTCATATCAAATTTATTGTTAGTCAATTAGTTACCTGGAATTTTTACTATACTGTAACCTGAGTTTTCAGCCATTCGGCCAGTTTATGTCAATACGAAACGGCCTGCTGCTCGTAAAAGGGATAATCCGTATAGCCATGTTCATCCCCACCATAGAAAGACTCCCGGTGGTATTCATTCAGGGGAAACCCATGCCGAAGGCGGTCAGGCAAATCGGGGTTTGAGATAAAGTATCGGCCAAAAGCGACCAGATCGGCATCGCCTTTTTCCAGTATATCTTCGGCACTTTGCCCATCAAAACCACCAGCCGCAATAATAAGCCCGGTAAACACCTTGCGGAGTTGTTCGGCCGCCACTGGTCCCTCTCCTTCTTTATCCAGATAACTGCCCTTGATACGAGGCTCAATCAGGTGCAGATAGGCCAGCCTGAATTCGTTTAGCTGCTGGGTGGCATACGTAAATAAGGCCGTTGGATTACTGTCGGACATGGAGCCGAATGTACCACTGGGACCCAGGCGGACGCCCACCCGGTCGCTCCCCCAGACCGAAACCAGTGCATGCACAATTTCCATTAAAAAGCGGCTGCGATTGGCAAAAGACCCTCCGTATTCATCGGTGCGCTGATTGGCACCATCCTGCAGGAACTGATCGACCAGATAGCCATTGGCCCCATGCAATTCAACTCCATCGAAGCCAGCCTCTTGGGCTAGTACGGCTGCCTTACGAAAATCGTCGACCAAAACACGGACTTCAGCCGTTTCCAGAGCCCGGTTCAGGGTTGCCGGTTCCCAGCCGGTTGGTGTACAGACCAGGTCGTCCGGGTGTTCGACGACCGATGGGCCGACGGGTAAACTGCCACCGGGAATCAGATCCACATGTGACTGGCGTCCGGCATGATATAGTTGCAAAAAGATGATCCCTCCTTTCGCATGAACCGCCTGGGTTATTCGCTTCCAGCCCACTGCCTGCGCGGTGGTATAGATTCCCGGCGCATTGGCATAGCCATTGCCGTTGGGCGATACAATGGTCGCTTCGGCAATCATAAATCCCCCGGCTGTAGTCCGTTGGGCGTAATAGGTCGCCATCAATTCGTTGGGAATATTATCCGTTACCGTACGCATTCGGGTTAAGCCCGGCATAACGACCCGGTGCGCTAGCGAGAACGGTCCGAGATGAATGGGCGCAAAAAGTTTTGATTGATTTTGACGTGGTTGCATGGCCATCTGGTTTGATGTTGTGTATTATAAAAAGTACGTCTCATAGCCTCCGTTCAGCCACCGGGAGGCAATAGCCAGGTAATCCGCCGAATTTTCCTCCCAGATATAATGCTGTCCATGCTCGATAATGGTCAAGTTGTTTTTAGGCAAACGGGCATAAAGGATATGGGCATTGTCGATGGGCGCGACGGGGTCCTGCGTGCCCCAAATGATCTGTATCGGCACCTCAATGCTGTCCAGTTGTTTATCTAACTCAGGCAGATCCGTGGCATACGCTCGCAACAGTTGAAACGCATCCGTTATCCGGTTTTCTCCCGCATAGGAGGCCAGGTAATCCGCCCGAATGTTGGTGGGAAGGGAATAGTTTTTTAGCTCGGATAACGAGGCATTAATCAGATCGGCCACGGCCAATTGCTTATACCCTGACAGATCCGGGGCGTCCAGAAGCTCTTTCAAAAAACCAGCCACCTGCAAGGGATAGACACAGGCCCCTCCGGAAATAATCAGACTGGTTATCTGTTGCGGAAAGTTTGCCGCTACAAATAAGGCAACCGGCGTACCAATATCGGGTCCGATGATATGGGGCAGTCGAAAGGCGAAATGATCAATGAGTTGGCTAACAAAGGCAGCCATCGTTTTCGGGCTGTATAAATCGGCCCGCCCCTCGGACTGGCCAAACCCCGGCAAGTCAATCGCCAGCAGGTTAAATTGCTCGGCTAATGCGTTCCACATGGGAGTGAAGGCAAATAGGCTTTCCGGCAAAGGACTCAGCAGAAGTACGTTTTGCGCATGGCCCGCCTGATGGCTGGCATACCGAATCTGTAAGCCGTCGATTTGATCAACTTGTGTGTTCATGAGATTTAACGAGCTAGTAGCATTTGGTCTCCGGCGTCGTGGGTGGCTCCCGTTCGGTCCGGAATCGATGAAGGAGAGAATACTGGGATAAGCAAGTGCCCACTCGGGAGACGAAGCGGCTAGTAAATCTCCCGAATGGCACTTGATTACGGCCGAGAGCACAATTTAATTAGGCTTGACCGTTCCGGCCGCTTCGGTAATGAAAGCAGCTACTTTTGCCGGTTGTGAAAGCATAGGTACGTGGCTCGACTTGAGGACCAGCGTTTTAGCTTTCATATTTTTAGCAAAGCTCCGCTCCAGATCCGGATTGATCATTTGATCCTCACTGGCGACCAAATACCAGGTGGGTTTCGTTTTCCAGGCTGCTTTCGCTACCTTCTGATTGCCTACATCAATTGCTAACGGTCCCTGGGTAGCCAGAATGACATTACGCTCTGCTGTCGTTAAATCCGGACAAAAGTATTGATGAACCCCTTTGGCTGTCAACGTTACAAAGCCCGCGCCATCGGGTCTACCCTCTCCAGGGCCCGGTGCGGGCGGAAAGGCTTTAGCGGCATCGGTCAGTGACTCGTTATCACCCGGCGCAAAGGCCGCTACGTAGACTAGTCCTAATACTTTGGGATCGTTGCCTGCCTGCGTAATCACGACGCCCCCCCAGGAATGAGCCACCAGCAGAACAGGGCCATCCTGCACGGCAATCACTCGTTTGGTTGCGGCTACATCGTCCTCAAGAGAAGTTAAGGGATTCTGCACAGCCGTTACCTGATACCCTTTGGCCTCCAGCATGGGAATTATTTTAGCCCAGTTTGAGCCGTCGGCCCAGGCGCCATGGACCAGCACGATGTTTTTAACGCCAACAGGCGCCGATTGAGCATACAACTGATTAGAGAAATCGGCTACTAGCCCTGTGATGAACAAAGCGGTTAATAAAATACGCTGACGAGTAAGCATGTCTGAATGAGTTTAAAAATTAGTTGAGATGGACTATCACGTTGGGGTGCACACCCTGCTGAATATCTTTATACGATTTGTGTGCCAAGTCAAAATTGCTGGCTCGCATCCGCCAAAAGCTCCTTTAAAGCAGCCAGAAGCCCTTTACCCATACAAAGGCGTTATGCTTTTCTGGCCCATATCCCCAACTTGTTAGGGATGTGGGCGAATTCCCCAACTTTTTGTAGGGTTTGATGATAAACCTGATACAGTCTATTTTCTCGAACCGATCACAGCCTGAATAGGTACGGTAAAAGAAATAATCGGTAAGATCACTGCATAAAAAAGGCGTGTTGAACAACAGAGAGTCAAATCAGACTCCCTGTTGTTCAACACGCCTGACTCTGACGTAACTAATTACCAGTTTTTACGGGGGCAGGTCGAAAAGCTTTACTAATTGGAACTAGAGCCGTTTTGAGATGGGGACGGAGTAAAACTGAGTGGTTGTATATACTGCATTAACCGAATCGCATCCCAATAAAAAACGCGATACTCAATCACTTTACCATCTCTTAATCGCCATTGATCCACAAACGGCATAATGATAGACTCAGAAACAGTAAGAAGTTTGCCCGTAAGGTTGCCGGTTACAACAACCCCATTATCTGATTCCGACTCTGATAAAAAATACTGAAAAGAAGTCTTTTCAAAACGTTCCCAAAGCTGAAATCGCCGGGCGATCATGGACATAAAGCCATCCCGGCCATGAAATTCTCCGCCATCGGGCAAAGAGCTGGCCATGTAAATGGTAATATGCTCGTCCAATATGGGAAGAACACTGCTCAGATTACTCCGGGAAATATCCTCGTAAATCTTTTCGACAACCTGTTTAGGACTGGCCATTATGAAAAAGAAATGAATGACTATTTATGGGGCTCAATCAACAGATATGCCAGCTTCAATAAAAAAAACGGTCAGCATTCATATGCCATAGGCTCAGCCACTTGGCGGATTTGCTTATTCCTATTTTTAGGTTTTCACTCGTTCTGGCCCCAACCAGGCATTGGGTTTTTGCCAACAAGTTGTGTTTCCCCAACTTATTGGGGATTATCTTCTAAAAAGCTGATCCGTTTTCCAGACTGACCAGGTCAACGTTTCGAAATGCATTGCTTAATTATCTTCATTATAAGATGGGTTTTTATATGATAAATGATAAATTACTGATAATCAGTATCAAATACTCTACTTTAGCTATATAGTTTGAAGTTTTAAAGGAACTGGTACGCCAATGGTCTTTATCTTGCAAGGGTAGAGAATCAACCATGCCGTTATTAATCTCTACTGTCGGTGTTGACTGACAGGCTACGTCTAATAGGATGTATTGAACTCACTGCTCTGGCCTGTACAATAAAAAAGCGTACGTATATGCAACTACCCAGCAACCCGTCATCAAACGCTGCTTATCAACTTTTAATAGTAGAAGATGAGTACGTCATTGCCAATAACCTGAAGTTAATGCTTCAGAAAGCCGGGTACACGATTTTGGGCATTGCCCGGTCTGTCGATGAGGCCACGAAATTGATTAAACAACAAACGCCTGATATGGTGCTGCTGGATATTTACCTCAAGGGGGAGGCTACCGGTATTGACCTGTCCCGGCAGTTGGAAGATACTACTATCCCCTTCATCTTTATTTCGGCCAATGATAATCAACGAGTGCTCGAACAGGTAAAAAACACCGACTCCAGCGGCTATATCGTCAAACCGTTTAGGGAGAGAGATATATTGACAACGCTTGAAATTGCTCGCTATCGACAGGCCCATAGTAAAGAAATGAAACTGCGGGAGGAAAAAGTGCTCCAGGTTGCTTTAACCGATGCGCTGTCCGACAATACGCCCTGGGCAGACCGGTTGTTACGGGTCGCTCAGTTGCTACTGCCCAACATCCCGTTCGAGTATCTGACTTTGGGGTTCGCTCAGGAAAAATTCCGTCTGGCGTTTTGTTTTCACCGGGTCGGGTTTGATGAGTACGAAACGGTATCGCCGGAAAGTTTCTGGAAGATGGCCGGTATTCCTCTGGAGCAGGCCTTAGCCGCGCAGGGAGACGTAGCGAAACAGGGGGCTGGCCGGTATAACCACAACGACTTTGAGAGTTTATGTCGGAAGTATCGACCAATGCAAGCCCTGGCCCACACGTACCGGCTGGAATCTGCACTGGTCTTAGCCTTTACCAGCACACGAATGGGACCAGTCGTACTAAGTTTTTTCAGCCGGCAACCCGACACTTATCTTACCCGCCATCTAAACCTGCTGGAGAGGCTGGAGCAACCCATCGTCCTCACGTTAGACCGCATCTTTGCGTACGAAGAAGTGGCTCGTCTGAGCGAAAAGCTCCAGCAGGAAAACACCTACCTCCAGGAAGAAGTGAAGTCCTCGGCCAATTTTGAAGAAATCCTGGGTACTTCGCAACCCCTGATGCAGGTCTTTAACTTGGTATCGCAGGTGGCCCCTGGCGATACCACGGTTTTACTGATGGGCGAAAGTGGTACGGGTAAAGAGCTGTTTGCCCGGGCTCTTCATAACTTATCGGCGCGCAAGGGAAAGATTATGGTTAAAGTTAACTGCGCAACATTGCCCGCCAACTTAATTGAATCTGAATTATTCGGCCACGAAAAAGGAGCTTTCACAGGAGCGGTTGATCGGCGTATCGGTAAATTCGAAGTAGCGCAGGGAGGGACTATTTTCCTGGATGAAATCGGGGAATTGCCGCTGGACCTGCAGGCGAAACTATTACGGGTTTTGCAGGAAAAGGAAATTGAACGGTTGGGGGGCAAGACCCCCATCAAGACCGATGTCCGGGTGATTGCCGCAACGAACCGGGAATTGGAGAAGGAAGTGGCGGACGGTCGATTCCGGATGGATTTATTCTTTCGCCTGTCGGTGTTTCCCATTTTATTGCCTTCCTTACAGGAGCGACGGGGCGACATTCCGTTGCTGGCGACTCATTTTGCCAAAAAATTTGCCCGACGACTAGGTAAACCCTTTCCTGGCTTCAAAGCCAGTACGGTTGAGGAACTGGTTTCCTATAATTGGCCGGGGAATATCCGGGAACTTGAAAATTTAATGGAGCAGGCCGTTATCCTAAATGACGGAAAAAACCCGGTTGCGTTAGGCCGTTCCTTAGGGACACATTTGTTTGCTGCCAGAGAAACATCCCTATCAGCAGCAACGCAGCTAGACGTTAGCGCTACGCTCAACGTCGACAGGGCGATGGCGAAGGATTTGCCCGGTGTGAAACAACAGCACCAGGAATCGGAGCGCGACTATATTCTGACTATTCTACAAAAAACGAACGGCCGGATTCGGGGAGCCGGTGGAGCGGCTGAATTGCTGAATATAAAACCGTCTACCCTTGAATACCGTATGGAACGACTGGGCATTCGTAAAACCCTCACGATTAAGGAATCAGGTAAGTAAACTGGCCAATAACTCGCCTATTTCCAACCTACTACATCCTTTTATCGGCATCTGCTCCGTCGTCTGCCCGAACCCCATTGTCTACTTCAACAGGAGACATTGGGGCTCAGGTAATAAAACAGCAGGTGTACTGACTTACCAGGGTAGTTCGTCCCCCAGATGAATGAATTTACCCGTTGGGCCATTCGCATCGAGCAGGGCCAGGTCGACACTCGTTTTAGCCCCATCAACAATACTCATTGGGGCGTGTTCATAGCCACCAATTTCGGTTTGCACCCAACCGGGATGGGCGGAATTTACTTTAATACCCGTTCCCTCTAATTCCGCAGCTAAAAAGATGGTAAAGAGATTTAGTGCGGCTTTGGAGGCATCGTAGGACAGTATCCGGTAGGGCGCAATGGGACTATCTTTTTGAGAATGGACGGACAGTGACCCAAGAATGCTGGACAGATTTACAATACGCCCTGATTTACTTTTTTTGATGAGTGGAAGTAATTCTCTGGTCAGGTAAACCACACTAAACAGATTGGTTTCAAAAATATATTGAAACTCTTCTGGCGTTGTTTCCAGTGTTTTGGCTATAAACAGGGATTCTTTGGGGGCAACGCCCGCATTATTAACGAGAATATCCAGCTTGCCAAAATGCTCGTCAATAAACGAGGCAACCGCCCGTCTTTCGTCAGCTTTTGTGACATCGAGTTGGACACCATAGGCATCGATTCCCTGCGCTTTCAATTGGGTCGCCGTTTCTTGGGCAACGGGTAAATGACGGGCAGTGACGATGACGGTAGTACCTAGCTCACCCAGTTGTTTAGCCGTTTCAAGCCCGATTCCACGATTCGCTCCGGTAATGAGCGCCACTTTTTTCGTTGTCATGATTTCTCCTTAGTTAGATGTAGTCGTTTCGTTCGTTCTAAACTTTTCTTTTCGCACACAGTACACTTCTCGGGGGTCGACGTTGAGCACAGGCCGGACCATAGTCACCAATACACTCCCCAAAGTAAGGGGTCAACCATTCCCAAACCGGCTATAGATGATCTGTTAATTATATATCGAACAACATCGCTGTCACATACGCCAGTGTCGTGATAACCATGCCCACAATGAAGGTGTAATAGGCCACGGAGAGGTAGCGAAATTTGCGGCTCAGTAGCTTTCGGGTTCGGAATATCTCCTTAAGTACCTGTTTGAAGTACTCATTTTTGGATTGCATGCGTAGGGTATCTACCTGCTGGCTATAGTCTTCCCAGGTTGTCCGCTCAAAGGCTGGGTCGATGCTATCATAGCTTCCTAAAAATAAGGTTTGCTCCTCCTCCGCTGATGGTTGTCTATTCTGGCGTCGAGTCGGTCGGCTGGCCAGAATGGCAAACGTGATGGTCGCCATACAAACCACGAGCAGGATAATAGTGGGTAGCACCAGTCTCGGGTTATCTTCCAGATGCCGGATAAGCACCGCCAGTACAATTGAGATTAAAATAGAACTGACATTAATGAGCAGGGCCGCTTTGCGATCGGCAACTCCCAGTAAATCGACATAATTGCGGGAAGCCAGTTTAAAAGAATCTTCAATTTCATGATCGGACAGCCGATTTTCCTGAACGGGTTTTTCATTCTGCTTCGCTTTCAGGTTTAATGAACGTAATTTCCGCTCCACGACAAGCCAGTTTTGGGCTCGTTGTTTACTGAACTTTTGTTGAGCATAGCGTGAATAAAATGGATGTTTAGTAAAATCGGCCAGACATTGACTAGTCCATTCGGCCTCGGTTATGACTTGACCCGAGGTCTGTTCCTGTTCGGCTCGTAACAGGTCAATTTGATTTTCATAGTCTTTCCGACCCAGAAACTGCCAGTACCCATCATGAAACGCTTCCTCCAAAGCACTGGTTGGAACATGAACAGTATGTACGCTATTGATACAGTCAATAACACGTTTTGTCTGGTCAGTCGGGAAATCGTATGGCTGTAGGAATGATTCGACAATGGTGTCACTGTCTAGTTGTACCGCCGGGCCCTGATAAACAAAACCAGTGTCGACAAACCAAGCCGATACAAAAAGAACCTTCCTATCCGACGCATTCAGGGCCAAATCCTTCGCCAGGTCCCTACAAGCCTTTACTACTTCTTCAGCTCGTGTATACGTATGAAAGTAAACGTTCGTTGACCGGTGTTCCTGATAGAGCGTCCATGCAAACTGGCGCGCTTTTTTTAGCAGTTTACCCTGTTTTTGGGGTTGTGCTATTCCGATAGGTTGAGCAGCCACAGTAGCAATTTCCATCATTAGCCAGGTTATCGTGTATAAAGACCCTCTTCTTCCAGGTCAATACAAAACGAATCAATTGCCGGACCATTTATTGCCAATGCGCGAAGGTATGCTATAAGCATCTGACTTTCAACAGATTAACTACGAGTCACATTTCAATATGGCTCGTAGAAGCTGTGGAAACCCAACCCTAGAGTAAAGTATATTGTAAAATCCCTAAGTTTTTAGAGTTGGTGCAAGAAGCCATTAGATTATAAATAGCTATTCCACAGTAGCCCTCATTCGTTTTAAACATAATACCAGTCCTCTATCTCACCCCCGAGCACTACTTAACCATTTTAAATGCCCTATAATCGATTTCGTTCAATTAATGGTTTTTTTGATTGAACGATATGAGTCTTATTTGTTTGACAATGAGTTATTTATGTAATTAGTGGATAATGCGAAAATCGTCCACGAAACCCTCGGTTTATTTCTAGGACAAGTCATAGCTTACGGCCTAAGTTTAGGCAAACACATTCGTGGGTATATTTACAATAGTTGCCTGAAAACTTTTTTTTAGGTATTTTAGGGTTTATCCTCGGTTTTAGCAAGTTCAATCTAGCGGCCTGTAGGTGACAGTGCTTGTCAGCATCATATGGACAAAAAATCAGCTTGAAGACCGACGACGTACATTTTATTTATGATTACAGAGTCTTCAAAAACTCATTCAACACATCTACGGTTTTAGCCAGTTTATCATGATGCAGATTGTGGCCTGCTCCATCCATGTGAACCAATTTTCCCCTTTGCATTACGCGGGCCGCTTCCTCGTTTGCTTTGCGCACTTCAGGTGGCGCATCAGCTTTCAAAATAAGGGCAGGTACTTTAATCTTTGCGAGAGCATCCGCGGTATTCATGGTACCTGTCATTGCCTGTGCCTGTTCGGGTGTATATGGACCATGGTACTGCTTTTTTGAAAAGGCCCAATAATAGACATCGACACTATCCCATTTTGGATTTTGGCGATGGCCTCTTGCTACCAGGTCTTCAAACGGGGTATTGTTCTGGGCTACCAACGTATCTGGGCTTTTGAACATGCTTGGTCGTCGGGCCGGTAGTGATGAAGGTTGACCTGACGCTACAGTTGTTGACTGATTATTTAGATTGGTAGCGGTCCCTTGCGGAGCCGGCCCAAATGAACGATTTCCAACAAATGGATCGAGCATAATAATGGCTTTTGCCAAATCAGGATACGCTGCCCCTACACGCATTACAGTAGCTGCCCCCATTGAATGGCCCATAAGAATTGGTTTTTCAAATTTTAGTACCCGTATAAAATCCACTACATCCTTGATCATTGTTTCTCCGTTATCAGAAGGCGTGAACGAATCGGACAAACCATGCCCACGGGTATCAATCATATAAATATCGTAAGCGTCCTGCAGCTTCAATGTCAATGTAGTCCAGCTAAGGCCAATATCGGTATAGCCATGCACCATCACCATTACAGGTTTTCCTGGTGCAGGCTTTGCGTGGTAATAATGAATACGGATACCATTGACATAGGCATACCCATCTAACCAGCTATCCGGAAACTTTACAGACTGGGCGTTGCTTACCAGCGTGGGCAAGAGCATTATGAGGATCAGGAATTGTAAATACTGTTTCGTTTTGCGCATCGCGATTGATTTGTTTACATGTTTCATTTCTAATCGTATCAAAGAACATTGACAATTTTATAAGCTCGGCGAATGAATTTATTTAGCCTCGGTAAGCTCCAGCACAACGCTGGCTCGGTTAGCAGAAACCTGCGGATTGAAGCCAACGGTCATCAGATAATCTCCTGAGTAGGTGGCTGTATTGGCATTGATGAATGAGCGACTGCCCGGATAAATGTTTACCTCCTGAAGTGTATAGCGTTTAGCCGGATTGAGACCACTCAGTCGAATGGGTTCAACCGTACCGCTTTTGTACCGATTTCCCACCAGATAGTTAAACCACATTGCCTTGTCCTGCGCCGGATTGACAAACATCAGCGAGGCTACGTCGCTCGTGTGTGGCGATTGCAGCCGAAACAAGTCGCCCTGCCAGATAACGTCGTGAACGCGTTCGTAGGTTTTTAGGGTTTGCTGGCTAAACTGCAAATCATTCTCGGACAGCTTACTCACTACGATGTCGTAGCCCATTTTGCCCATCATGGCTACATCCGTGCGAAATTTGAGTGGTTGCCTACCCCAATCGGTAATGTGGTTGCAGGTAGCGATTGCGGGATAGAAATAAGAATAATCCCATTGCATGAAAATACGCTCCAGCGGGTCAGTGTTATCGCTGGGCCAGAATTCGGTGAAATACTGCAACCCGCCGTAATCAACCCGGCCACCCCCACCCGAGCAAAGCATCATAGGGATAGTAGGGTATTTGGTGCGAATCCGGGCCAGTACTTTATACAAACCCTGCACATAGTCGACATACAACTGGGACTGGTTGGCGCTAGTGGCAGAGTAGGCGTTATAAATGGCTGCATTACAGTCCCATTTTATGTAAGCCAGCGTAGGGTTCTTGGTAAGCAAATCATTTACGATGCCATACACAAACTCCTGTACTTGTGGGTTGGAAAGGTCGAGCACCTGCTGGTTACGAAAAACCGACTGTTGGCGGTTAGGTGCCTTGATGACCCAGTCCGAGTGTTTTTCGTAGAGTTCACTCTTCGGACTTACCATCTCCGGTTCCAGCCAGACACCAAACCGGACACCCGCTTGCTCGGCTTCTTTTACAAGGTAGCCAAGACCGTGCGGCAGCTTTTTGACGTTCTCCTGCCAGTCGCCCAGCCCGGCGCGGTCGTTGTTGCGAGGGTATTTGTTCGCAAACCAGCCATCATCCAGCAGAAACAGATCAACGCCCAGTTTCTTGGCATCTTTGAACAGCGCTGTTAATACGTCCTCATTGAAATCAAATTGCGTGGCTTCCCAGTTGTTGAGCAGCGTTAATCGCGTACCCTGGCCCTGGGGAATACGGTATTTTCTGGCCCAGTTATGCATATTACGGCTGGCCAGTCCCTTACCTTGACTTGAGTATGTGTACAACAGGGCAGGCGTCACAAACTCACGGCCGGGTGGAAGTAAATAGTCGGATGCATACGGATTTATACCCGCAATGACCCGCAGATGATGCAATGGATCGACCTCGAAGGCCAGCTGAAAGTTACCCGACCAAGCCAGTGTGCCAGCAATCACTTCGCCGGTTTCCTCATTTGCCGGTTTGTTGAGTGAGAGTAGGAAGGAAGGAGGCTGGAATAAATCAGCCCGCGTACCCAGCTTACTATCCAGAATGGTCATACCAGCCGCTAAAGGAGTTTCATCAGGGCGCATTTCCTGGGCCCAGTCGCCGTGGAAGTGAGTCAGATAGTAGTCTTTGGCAGGAATGTAGAGGTTGGCCGACGCGTACTTGTGCAGTCGGACCGCCGTTTTTTCGGAATGGTGAATCAAAGACCATTGCTCAATCACATCTTCATTGATGTAAGCCTTATAGTAAAGCGTCACCTCAAACGGATACTTCGGATCTTTCAGATATACCGTCGTTAGCTGGATGCCACTGCCAGCTGATTTGGTTTCGTGCCGGACGTATTTTAAATCAAGCGATGGGTTGCCATCTGCATGCAAAGCCTGGATGGCTGGCTCCAGCAGGTTACGGCCACCAGCCGGTGTGTAAGCCGACTGGAACATGTAGGAGTATGTCTCCTCATTACGAGGATTTCCACGTATACCGGCGTATTCGGCCTGGTTCTGTAGCCGTTTTCCTAGATAGATGTTCAACAGATTTTGAGCGGTATCCACCCGGAGCACCAGAGCGGTGTGCTGTGTTTCTATGGGAATATTGATATCGGCCAAAGCCGTTGCATGCAGGCCGGGCAATGCCAGGAGCAGAAAGACGAAAAGTAATTTCATGGATTGAGGGGTGATATTGAGTGAGCTAACGTTAGACTGAATAAGCATCCTTCATTTACACAGCAAAGCGTGCTTGTTTAATTCATGATTACTACGAAGTAACAATACTATTTGGCCGCTTTCATCAGCTACATCCGGTGCCCTTATGATCAGGTTAGATTAAACCTTGACGAATTTGCCAAAAATTCAGGGCTTTTTTCGGCCTTTAATTCAAGAATATACAGTCCGTTGCGCGTGATGACTTCCGGCGTTTGACTTAAGCGCATAATCTTCGTTTCGGTGAGATTGTGTACTTTGTCCTAGCAGTGATGAACAGTTATTATTTGAACAATAAAGGGGCGTATTCATTGAGGTATTGCCGCCAGTTAACCCACGTATGTCCTCCTGTGGTTTCTTTATACTGGTACTTGATCTGGTGCTTATCGAGTAAAGCCAGCGTTTTTCTGTTGGACTCCATTACAAAGTCATCCTTACCAATACTTATCCAGAATAGTTTTTTCCCCTTATTAAAGGAAGGGTCGTTCAATACATTGGCGTATTTTGTTTCAGCCTCCTCGGCGGAAGCACCAAAAAAACCAGAACTAAATATGCCAACGTAGGTAAATAATTCCGGATGACTCAGCGTTACATCCAGGGTTTGAAATCCACCCATTGAAAGACCCGCGATGGCTCGGCTTTCGGGCGTAGGCAGGGTTCGGTATATTTTTTCTACCGTAGGCATGATGTCTTTGAGCAGTTCGTTCGCAAACAGATCTCTCGCCCGGTTCATTGGTTGTGCAGTAGGCGTACCCGTCTGGGAAGGCCGTGGCATACTCCCATTGGGCATGACGACAATCATAGGTTTGGCCTTTCCGGCGGCCAGTAAATTATCCAATATAAAACCAGCCCGTCCGACTGTGTTCCACCCTGAATCCTCATCCCCGGCACCGTGCAGCAAATAAAAGACCGGATATTTACCCGTTCCCTTTTCGTAACCCGGCGGGGTGTAGACGTGCATCCGGCGTTGCATACCCAGGGTGGCTGACGGGTACCAGACTTCTCGCACTTCGCCATGGGGTACCGCCCTATTATCCTCAAAAGCCGTTTCCGGACCCGGTAAAGCCATTATGTTTTCTAAACTGCCAGTTCCCTGCTTAATTATCGGATTTTTAGGGTCGATGGTTCGCACGCCATCGAGAGACAAAATGTACGTGTAGTAATCGGGTCTCAAGGGACCGAGTATTATGGACCAGACACCCAAGTCGTTCTTAGCCAACTTAAGCGGTTGGTTACCTACTGGAAAATCACCTCCTACACTTACTTCCTCTGCTTTAGGGGCATAAATCTGTATCATCACCCGCTTATCGGCAAGTACCTTAGGCGATTGTAAGGTATCGTTGGGCATTAGCGTCCGGGCGGGCATCTGAGCCACAGCCCCCATTGAAATCAGTATTGCCCCTGAAAGAAGGAAAGGGCTGATATTCCTTGACGTTTTCATGTAATTCGGAAATTGGTTAGTGAGTTCGGTCAGTTGAATTTGCGCGCCTTTAATTGGAAAAAGCGAACGGCGTTATGGAATACTATAAGGCTGGCACGAAGGAGCGTTTGCACTTTTAACCGCCGAGTAGCCTGGGGAAAACGGCCGCTGAGTTTGCGGACCTCGCCCAGTGACTGGCTGCTTGTCGACGACTACTGCCTATGCGATTTTTTTTAAACTCACTTTTGACTAGTTAATTGGCCCAAACCTGAGGGTGATTACTTCAATCACTTATGAGTCAGATGGACCGCATGTTTATTCGTTGATTCATCGACGCAAGTCGACAAGGCCCGGTAAGAGTGGTAAGCGGCTTTCCAAATGTGGCCTTTTAAGCCCTTTTTTCGTTGGGGATCATTATCAAGTCCTTCTTCATACCATTCGCCATACTGATGATCAATAAGATACGTCTGGCAGTAATTCCATAGTAGCTTGTACTGATTGAAGTATTGCTGGGGGTCGTTGGGGAATTTATCAGCCATGAGCAGAAGCGTGTTTAGCCCTTCGGACTGGGACCACCAGTTTTTGCTTTCCTTAATAATAGTCATGCCCGGTTTATTGGTGAAATAATAACCCTGGTCGTAGAAGCCACCTACGTTTTTATCCCAGCCATTGGCTAACGCATGATCCACCATTCGTTTACCAACTTGTAAGGTTTGTGTGTCGTTTTTCAGGCCCAGTGCCTGAGATGCTTCCAGCATCAGATAAGCCGTTTCAACATCATGGCCGAACGAAACATGGTCCAGGTTTCGATGCTTCAACACAACCGTTTCCGATGAATCCCGGAATGAAACGGGTGTCCAGTCAGGCTGAAAAAACAAGACAAGATTTCCTTTGGGGGTTGTTATGACATCGCGCACCAGCCGCAGCATTTCCTCCAGACGTTCACCCACCAGTTGGTCGGGCCATATGGCGTAGAGTTCGGTCAGGGCTTCCAGCAGGTGAATCGAACTGTTCTGATCTTTGTAACCGGTAGAGGCAGTGGATGGCACGGACGCATCGCGTTGAATGGGCGTACCATCCCGGCGCAGATTTTGGAAATAACCCTTGTGGACCGGATCATGACTATGCTGCTCCAGCCAACCGAACGACTTTTTGGCCAGATTAAGCGCGGCTGTATCGTGCGACATGTGGTAATAAGCGCTCAGTGCATAAAGCGCAAAGGCATTTCCGTAAGCCTCTTTTCCGTCGCTTTTTACGTTACCCTGCCGGTCGACCAGCGTGTAGAAACCACCGTATTGCTTGTCCCACATCACATCGCGCAGGAACAGAAAGCCATGCCGGGCGCTTTCTTTGTAATAGGAAAGGGTCGGGTAACGCTCGGCGGCTTTAGCGGTTGTCCAGGTATGGCGGGCCTGAGTCACAATCATTTTGTCCTGTGGACCTGTCGGTTTAAAATCGTAAGTGAAGGTGCTTAGGAAGCCGCCAAACTCCTTGTCGACAGCCTGGGGATACCATTTGTTGAGCATTTCAGTACGGATTGATTTTTCCATTTCATCAGCAATGCGCTTTCGGTCATCCGTCTTATGCTGGGCTGAAGCCGGAAGTGCTCGATTGAGGATCAGCGCTGATGAAAGACAAACGAGTATGACTAAGCTTTTTGTAAACCGGTTCTTCATGGGCAGAGCAGGTTAATTTAATGATCTTTTTATTGGTCAAGGGCAAGCTCTCGTTCAGAACTGCCGTGAGCACTTACTAGGGAATAGGCACCACAGTCACAGGTAGCAGGCTACCAACAAGTACTAGGGTAGCACAGGGATAAAACTTTAACCATGAAAAGCGTCAACGCTTGAAGAGTGCAACGTGTATGGCAGCTACTTCCTGATAAACCTTGGCATTCATGCCGATGTAATTTTCCATCGAGCGAGGATAGTCCCTGATAAAGGAAAGTTGAGCGATTTGATTTACCAGATTCACTCGTCCTCCAGTAAAGCAATCGAACAAAACCTTCTCTAGAAAGCGGCCAATTGGTGATTGAGCAGGAGCACCAGTAGTATTGATTACTAATAACCGATACTACTGGTTACTCCTTCAAGCTTTTCAGATACGCAATGCTTTTGGGCATTTGTTCGTACTCATGATTGCTCTCATCTTCAATGTAATAATGTTTGACGCCCGCCTTTTTAGCCAGCCGTAAAATTTCAGGAATGTTTATCTGACCTTCACCTAGGGTGACGTCATTTTCGGGGGGGGTGCCACCCGTTAAGTCACCTTTGATGCCTTTTTTTAGATCTTTCAGGTGCATTAGCTTGTAGCGGCTTCCATATTTTTTCAACAAGGCTACCGGGTCAGCTCCCCCATGTTGTGCCCACAAAATATCCATTTCGAACGAGACGTATTCGGGGTTGGTATTCTTGACGATATAATCATACAGTGTGCCATCTTCGTAAGGATGAAATTCGTAACCGTGGTTGTGGTAGCAGAATGTGAGACCATTTTCTTTTAGAACCTTGCCCACCCGGTTGAAATCCTCAACGGCTTTCTTGGTATTATCGAGGTTGAAATGGGCCTTTTGATGAGGAATCCAGGAAACCATCACAAAAGATGCACCCAACGCTTTCGCTTTTTTAACTGTTGCTTCTGGGTCTTTTACAATCTGCTCGTAACCCGAACCAGTAGCCGAAATTGTAATGCCCCGTTCGTCGCACAACTTTTTAAATTCGTCTTCGGTCATCCCTCTGGGTGCTCCGCCTTCCATATCGGTAATGCCCAGTGCTTTGATCGTATCCAGCGTAGCAATCACGCTCTTCGGAAAGCTAGCTCGATAGGTGTACGACTCAACACCAATTGGGAATGTATAAAGTTTGCCTTTCTGGGCAAAGCTGTCGGCTCCACCGAGTACGAATAACACGGCCAAACACACCGGGAAAAGGATTTTTTTCATGGTTACAGGTTTTTCTTTTTTAATTCATTTACAGCAAAATTGGCCGCTCTGGCCGTGAGTGCCATGTAAGTCAGCGATGGGTTTTGCGTGGCCGTCGAGGTCATGCAGGCACCATCGGTTACAAACACATTTTTACAGTGGTGCAGTTGATTCCATTTGTTGAGTAGCGATGTTTTGGGATCTCTTCCCATCCGAACACCGCCCATTTCGTGAATGTCGGAGCCGGGCGCCGAGTGTGAGTCAGCCGCTTTAATGTTTTTAAAACCCGCCAGAGTAAACATCTCAGTGAGTTGCTCCATGTAATCGTTCACCATTTTATCGTCATTCTCGGTCCAGTCGGCCGACGTGACCAGAAGTGGAATTCCATAAGGGTCTTTCTGTAACGTATCAAGACGAACGTGATTCTTTTCAATCGGAACGGTTTCGCCCATCATCCAGGAACTGACATTCCAGGGACCTGGCTGTGGAGTAAGCAGGCTTGCTTTTAAGTCGGCTCCCAGGCCGTCGCGATTCTGAATGCTTCCTCGACCACCCCCGACACCAGCGGCATAGCCCCGTAAAAAGTCGGTCTCCTGCTTATGGAGATTCCGAAATCGAGGCATATACCCATTGCTCGGGTTTTTGCCATCCGTGGTTTTATCCAGAAAGCCTTCAACTTGCGCCGATACGCGTCCCCGGTAATTATGCCAGGCAATGTACTTACCCAGCAAGCCGCTATCGTTACCCAATCCATTCGGAAAACGACTGGAGATCGAGTTTAAGAGAATGAGGTTACTGCTTAGTGCCGAACTATTCACAAAAATGATTTTGGCATAGAACTCCATCATCTGCTTTGTGTGGCCATCCACTACCCGAACGCCCGAAGCCCGACCTGGCCTTTTTTCATCGTAAATAATCGAGTGCACTACCGAATGGGGACGTAATGTCATGTTACCCGTATTCTCCGCCCAGGGGAGTGTCGATGCATTGCTGCTGAAATACCCACCCAACGGGCAGCCACGCACACAGAGCGTTCGGTGCATGCACTGCGCCCGTCCCTGCTGGTAGTGAATCGGTTGTGGCTTGGTCAGGTGAGCGCATCGCCCCTGAACCACATGTCGGTCTTGGTAATTTTTCGCCAATACCTCTTTCAAATGGGTTTCGACACAATTCAATTGAATAGGCGGCAGAAATTCACCATCGGGTAGCTGGGGCAAGCCATCCTTGTTACCGGATATGCCAGCAAATTTCTCCACGTAACTATACCAGGGAGCAATGTCAGTGTACCGAATCGGCCAGTCGACGGCAAAACCATCACGGGCTGGCCCCTCGAAATCGAAGTCACTCCAGCGCTGGGTTTGCCGGGCCCACAGCAACGATTTGCCACCGACGTGATAGCCGCGTGTCCATGTGAACGGCTTTTCTTCTACGTACGGTTGTTCGCCCTCTTTTATGGCCCATTGAAGCGTTTCTTCTCGCATAAAGGAGCGGCTTTTGCCGTATTCGGCCCGAATATCCAGCGGCAACTGCCCTCGGTGCGGAAAGTCCCAAGGGTTCAGGTTAGCGGTGGGGTAGTCCGTCCCATGCTTTACATCGCGACCTCGTTCGAGTACCAGCGTTTTCAGGCCTTTTTGGCAAAGCTCCTTCGCTGCCCATCCTCCACTGATTCCCGACCCGATAACGATGGCATCGAACGTCATTGCCTTTACGGCGTCTATGGTTAAGTTAGCCATTAGTTTTGTAAAAGGGGAAGGCGATTTACCGCCAAGACTGTTCTATCGGTTATTACTCTTTGTTTTTTGGGGCAGTGCTTACGCCGGTATGCAACCGTAATAGTGACCGGGCGCCATAACGTAGTGGTAAAAGTTGGTCATGACATATTCCGACGTTGTATAACCCTGAATCGTAAGGGATTTCATTAAGGCCAGGAATTCTTGCTGATTGGTATCGGTGCTATTGGCCATTCTGGTCAATACCGCTAATCGCTGGGTTGTGCTGGCCTGC
This sequence comes from Spirosoma endbachense, assembly GCF_010233585.1. NCBI lineage: Bacteria > Pseudomonadati > Bacteroidota > Cytophagia > Cytophagales > Cytophagaceae > Spirosoma > Spirosoma endbachense. The sequence goes on along the minus strand of NZ_CP045997.1, from coordinate 7,882,342 downwards.
TCAAAGGGCTTTACATAGCTTTCGGTACTCATAGTCGATACCGCCTTTAAGCCGTTTATCACTTTCTGCTGGGTGGGTTTTTCGTAACAATCAGCCAGCATTCGCTCAACGAATAAGTGAACACCAAGGTCTTTAGCGCCCGGCGTGGATTCGCCGGGCGAATTGGTTACGGGAATGATGGTATCGACAACTTCTGCCAGCAAGTCCCTTTCAGCAACCGACAGAAAACCGGGTTCAGACACAGCCGATGCTTTGGACCATCTGCTAGCCCAGGAAGGTGTGATGAAGAAGGCTCCTGTAGCCAAGGTTAGGTGTTTGATTACTCCACGTCTTTTCATGATTGTGCTGAAACCTAAACTTGTTTTATAAGACTCCCGAAAAAAATGGCGTATCATCTATAGTGCGACAACACCTGATGCCTTCATTAATTGCTGCTAACTTTATTGACATCAAATAGCCAGGCAGTCAGGGGTTCCAGCCACTTTGTATGGGGCCCTTTATCTCCTTTACTGACACCAAAACCATGTCCTACCTCCGCGTAGATATGCAACTCCGCCGGAACTTTAACCTCTTTGAATTTTAGGTAAAGTTTAGGCATGCCCGTTGAAATGCTTTCCATATCCAGGTAGCCACCAACTATAAACGCCGGTGAAGATGATTTAGAAAGCGTGATATCATTAACCCAGGCGGGATATACTAACACTTGAAAATTTGGCTTGCTGCTATATGTCTCTATACGGTCGGCGGCTTTAACATCGCCACTATCAGCTTGTATATCGGTTAGTGCGGCAACCTGCCCACCGGCCGAAAAGCCCATAATGCCAATCTTTTCCGGATCGATTTTCCATTCTGCGGCCCGGCTTCTCACTAACCTGACGGCTCTCTGCATATCTTTTACGGAATGTCCTTCGATCGTGTACGTTGAATTTTTATCCCGTGCCAGGCGGTATTTCAAAATGAATACCGCTATGCCTTTTTCCGCCAACAGCGGGGCTATATTATACCCCTCATGGTCCATCCAAAGCTCTTTGTGAGCGCCCCCTGGTGCCATAATAATAGCAACACCGGTGGCTTTTCCCGGCTTGGGAATATAAGGCGTAATGGAAGGCTCATGCACGTTCGACACGACTTGCTCTCCACCTCCCGGGTCAATCCGCACGACTTCTTTACCACCGGCCGGATTTGCGCCGGGTGCACCATTGGGCCATAGTTTAATTTCAGGAGGGTGCTGAGCCTTAGCCGCGAAAACGGTTACCAGGCTCACTATCAAAACAAAATTGTATGTATAGCGAATCATTTTTTTGAGGTTGACCATGTAGTTGTGAGCACGTTGAACTTGTGATTGGCTTTATAATCCAGAGTAAGATCGTATTACCGGAAATTATTTCCTGAAGAGTTTATACGCTTTGCTGAGGAACAACGGATACGAATCCTCATGCTTGGGCATATTCAGGTAGTACAGGGCGATTAGATTATTCTCCGGGTCAATAATGTATGCTGTACCATACAATCCACCCCAGGCAAAGGCCGTGTTGGAAACTTCAGGAACCGGTTTTTTATTCTCGTTGTACAATTCAAATCCAAGCCCGAACCGAAAGCCTTTGCCGCCCGCATTGCTCTCAGGCAAGCGATTCACTTTCGTCATGGCGTCAATGGTTTCCCGTTTCAATATCCGGTGTCCGTTAAACTCTCCCCTGTTCAACAGCATCTGGCAAAATTTAGCGTAATCGTCAATCGGACCATTCAGCCCCAGAGCGCCTTCTGCATAAGTTTGCTCCTTGCTCACGGTGCCCTCGCTAAACATGTTGCTTGCCGGTTCCAGTTTTCCATCGACAGCATTGTAGGCTTTAACAAAACGGCTCAAGGCGGCCGGTTCATAATACCAATCCGTATCGTTCATTCCCAGTGGTTCCAGTACGGTTTCTTTTACGTACTGACGCAAAGGCTTACCCGAAATTAGTTCAACCATATACGCCAGCATGTTGGTACTGACATGATAGCTGTATTCACTTCCGGGGTCGAATCCCAGGGGATATTTAGCCAAAGCAATCATGTCATCTTTAAGGTACCTGGCATTGCCTGCCCCACCAGACCGCTGCCCTGGGCCTACTGGTGGGGATGTTCCTGCGGTTGCTGCTGCGTTTCTTTTCTGCATTTCGGATCGACGCATCTTGCCAACCAGTCCGGCATTCAACCCCGACGAATGAGACATCAGGTGTGCAAACGTCATTGGTTTAGCCACGGGACGGGTTTCGTATGTTCCATCATCATGAACAACCGTAATTACTTTGTCTGGAATTTCGGGAAAATAGGTCGAAACGGGATCGTCAATCTTAACCAATCCTTTCTCAACAAGAGTCATAAAAGCGACGGTGGTTATTGCCTTTGTTTGTGAGAATAAAATATAATAGTCATCTGGAGTAGCCGGAACCTTATTCTCCATATCCTTCCAGCCAAATGCTTTTTTATAGACCACATTGCCACCTTTGGCAATAAAGCCGACCACACTGCTTACCTTGTGTTGATTAACTAAAGACTGCAAAAGCGAATCCAGTCCAGCGATTTTTTCGGCACTGGTACCTTCTTTCTTCAGATCAACCTTATACTTGAATTGTTCCGGTACCGCTTTATTTTGTGCCTCACAGGGGGACCTTAAAATTGCCCCAGCTATAAAAAGGATAACAAGAAAATTTCTTTTCATTTTTTTAGTTAGTCTAGAAATAAGTCTTTTTGGAAAACACGATAGGGGGGGTGAACAGTAAAACAACTGTTCATCAGGCAATCAGTGCATTTGTAATACGTTAGGTGTAACCACCGGATTAGGTCAATTGCCTTCACTGAATTGGATGGATCTTATACGCGTGGGTGAGCCACTAAAAATAAAATAGACGTCGTGTAGGCCCGTTCCCCCAGTTGCCGATATGGGGATGGGCATTTTATCCTTGTATTCACCCGAGAAGCTACCCAGCAGTTGTCCACCCACGCCACCTACACGGACGTCTACCGTACCCGATTGAGTCGGTGCTCCAGCTCGGCCGGGACCCCGGATCAGTTCGATTTGGTTGATTCCAGCCAGGTCGATGGCATTAAACCTTAAAAAAGCGCCCGAACTTCTGGTTATAGCCAGGCTGCTGTCGGGGGTAAAAATGATGTCTTTGGCCACGCTGGCATGAGCAACCGGCACCGCTGGGCTTCGTAAGACAACTATAGTTTCACTCGATTGAGCAGCGGCCGTTTTGGTTCCCCGGTCCGTATAAGCCGCCCGAAAAATAAAGCTACCGTCGGTCGTGGCACCGCTAGCTACGTCGGTCTTATAGGTGCCCTGAACGGGCAGCGTTCTGGCAGGTTTGGGAGCCTCTGATAAACTTAGAATATAGGTTGTTATGGACTTGACATCGCTTTCGGCCATGGTCGGGTGGGCGGGCATGGACGCATCACCCCATACGCCTGAACCGCCATTAAGTATTTTCTTCGCTAAAGTAGCACTCGCCGATGGATCGCCTTTGTATTTTAGGGACACATCCCGAAACGAGGGACCCAATACTTTTTCCTTCACCGCATGGCAGGACTTGCAATCACTTTTGTTGATCAGTGAAATAGCCGTAGCGTACTGGGCCGAGGCATCCACCCGCAATTGATTTTGGGCGATTCGGGTTAGATTATACCCTTCGGACAGATAATTGGTACTGACCGAAACCTGAGCGGGCGAAATCCTTTTATTGGCCAGGCTACCGTCTTCCTTATCCCTGACCTGAACGGCATACTCGATTAGTCTCCCTGGAAAAAAGAAGCTCGAATTCCCTTTCGTGATCGCAAACGTTACCACCGGTGGTTCATTACCCGCTTTGATAAGGACCGATTTTGAATTTTTCGCCCCAGTCTTGTCAGTAACTGTTAAGGTTGCTTGGTAGGTGCCAGGAGTGGTTAAGGTGAGGGAAAGATTGGCCTGGTTAGACTGCTTGAAGGCCGTTCCGTTTCGGTTAATCCGCCAGGAGTACTGCAACGAATCCCCTTCATCAAAATCGTGGGTACCCGCCGAAGAAAGCGTAATGGGCAGCGGAGTCGCACCAGCCGTCTTGCTGGCGGAGGCTTCCACCTGGGGCTTTCGGTTGCCACCGTTGTATTCGATACGGATCAGCTCAGCTTCGGGGTTATCTTTAAAATAGCCATTCCCGTATTCGAGTACATATAAATCCCCCTCCGGGCCAAACTTAATATCGATCGGCCCTTTCAGCTTCAACTCTGGCAGGAAACGCTCCATGGATTTGTACTCGCCTTGCTCATCCATTTCGACCACATTTATCCAACCTCTTACCCAATCGGTAATAAACCATTTCCCTTCGTAATAGGGGGGAAATAAGCGGCTGGCCTTCGTGAAATCAGTTTGACGAAAAACGGGTCCGCCAACGGCGCTATTGCCCCCACTTTCCAACAGCGGAAATTCGGAACTGACCGCTTTTGAATACCAGATAAAGGCCGGTCGAGCCGCAGGAAGCTCTTTTTTGCCCGAACTATTGGGGGAATCGTTGACCGGGTGAGCCGCATCAAAAAAATCGCCGGATACTTTCGTGTCAAAATCGTAATGTCGATACGCTTTGTTGTTGGCTACAAAGTAGGGCCACCCATAGTTACCCGGCTCTTTGGCCCGATTGAATTCATCATACGACTGCGGGCCTCGTTTCTCCAAATCATCGCGGGAACCATCCGGCCCTACCTCGCCCCAATACAGCCATCCCGTTTTGGAGTCGATGGTGGGCCGCCAGGGGTTACGGTTTCCCATAGTATAGATCTCGGGTCTGGTCTGGGGCGTTCCAGCGGGGAAAAGATTCCCTGCAGGGATCGAATACGTTCCGTCTGTTTCCGGGTGAATCCGTAGGATTTTTCCGCGCAAATCATTCGTATTAGGCGAGGACTTCTGGGAATCTCGGGCGGACATCCCCGGCCGGATATCCAACGGGCTAAACCCATCAGAAGCCCGGGAGAAGGTATTATCGCCCGTGGTCAGGTACAGGTTTTTAGCCGCATCAAAGACCATACCCCCGCCGACGTGGCAGCATTCTTCCCGTTGAACCGCCACTTCGAGCATCACTTTGCGCGAACTTTCCAGTAACTGCTTTCCCTGCCATTCATAGCGGACCAATACATTTTTGGCTTCCTCGCCAGCCAATGAATAATAGAGGTATATCCAGTGATTTTTTTCATAATCCGGGTCCAGAATCACGCCCTGCATGCCATCTTCGCCTTCCGTCACTTCACCTGCTTTATTGACATACTTGGTACTGACGGCAAAGGTGGCAATCGTTTCAAGCGATGATGTCTTAGGATCAAAAACCTTAATTTTGCCTTTCCTCTCTGCATAGAGGACCCGGCCATCGTGGAGGATCTGAAACTGCATGGGTTCTTCCAGCCGCTGGGCGAGCACGACCTTGGTAAACCGATTGCTTTCCGGTTTTTTGAGCCCTTGAGCAGTTGTGGGCATGACGGCCACGAGGCAACTGAAAAGAATAAAAATAGGGTGAAGGCTTTTCATAACAGGTTCTGGTTTCTCGTGACGATTCGATTAAGGGTTGGTCTGAACGAGTTGAACGTTCCTGACGATCGCTTCTTCCACTATTTCCGGATTATGCGAACAGATGTACAAGCCCACAAAAAGAGGAGCGGTTAAAGTAGGCATCCTGTGCGAACCAACGGCCTGTAAGGTTCCCCCTTTTTTCGCCACCCGCATGGTATACTCATCGCCCTTGCGCTCCACCTGGATTGTCTGAACGCTCTTTTCTGAACTAAAAATTTCGTCTTCCGGATCGCGCATTCCCATGCCTTTCTCAACCCGCCACTGGAGCACGGTCAAGCCATCGCCATGGGCCACCGCACTGATATGAGCGGCATCATCATCTATTGATTCACGAACCATCCAGCCCACTTTTCGATGCGGGTCCGTACCGGCTCCCACAAACTCAAAATCGGCGGTTACTGTAAAATCACCACTTATTTTTTTGAACAGAAACTGAAACTCATCCCGTGCAAACCAGATGTTGTAGCCAGAACCCTTTAGCCTATATTCCTTCGTCACCTCATTATAGGTAGATGAGCCGACCAGTTTAGGTTTGCCAATGTCCAGGCTGTCCTGGAAGGCACCAATTGATTTGACGGCGATGAAGTTGATGGAAAGACAAATTGCTACGGTAAAGAGAAAAACGCTTGCTGTACGCATAGATCAAAAATGTTTAATGAGTAGCCTGACTAGTACAACCTTAATTGGCTTTCACCGGCCGTTGCCGGCCTTTACTGTCAGTAATTGTAGCCTCTACTACGTCCTTATCAATCGTGAGAAACCGGCCGGATTGCGACAGAAAGGACGAACCATAGGTGAATTCCTGCTTCAGCGTATTCCCGTTTTTGTACTGAATTTGGGCACTTATATCCGTAGGGGTTAAGGGAATGTTGTTGACGCTGCGTTTCAACTCAAACGCCTTGACTACGTCCCGATTCTGGCTGGCGATCAGCCGATAGTTGCCCTGGCTGCTTCGTAACTTGACCAGCGCTTTTCCGTTACCGGGAATGTACAGGCCGCTTTGCCGAATTGACTGCGGGTTGAAATTGCCACGCCCATCGCCGAGTAATAGTAACCCGTTGAGCGCATCATACCGACCAATCGAAACGTCGGTGCCATAATCGTTGCCCGTCATGGCGACGTCCAGATGGCCATCGCCGTTGTAATCATCGACCACCATGCCGTTCAGGATGGAAATTTGGGCCTGTTTAGGTAGCGGTATAAGCGTGAATTTTCCATTGCCGTCGTTACGAAGAAAACAGGATTGTAGCATGGTGGCTTTCAGGCGAATGGCGCCTTTGAGTTGTTCGAGAGAAAGTAGCTCGCCCATCGTGGCTCCGGCGAAGGATTTGAAGTTGACATACTTCTTTTTGACGCTGTTCATCTGCTTGATCAAATCCTCCCGGCCGTGCATCGGGAACTCGTTGAGCTTGCCATCCTGATCCGGCAAAAACAGGGACGGAATGGCCGAGTAGTTGCCATTGTTTTCAAAATCTTTGGCCGTTACGTATACTGGATATTGCTCACTCGCCTTAAACAGGGTGTTCAGGCCCGCATTGCCCACAATGTAATCCATTCTGCCCGTATGCCGAAAATCGCCCGCGACAATGCTATTCCACCAGCCCGGTTTATCGCCAACGCCGGTTGTTTCGGTGGTGGAATTGAAGCGACCGTTTGTGTTCTTAAGAAACGTAATGGGCATCCATTCGCCAACCAGAATTAAATCAAGCCAGGTATCATTGTCAAAATCAGTGACTAACGCATCGCACACCAGGCCACTATTGATCAGGGCGGGTGCTACGTCCCTCGTTACGTCGGTGAATTTGGTCTGTCCATGCTGGCTGTCGTTTCGCAGGATAACGCTGGACACGGGTTTGGGATAATTCCAGGGTTCCACCCGCCCCGACACAAACAAATCCAGTTTCCCATCATGGTTATAGTCAATGGCACGAACGCAGAGTTTGCTGGTCAGATTAACCGGTAAAGCATTGGGGGTTTCCGCGAAATTCCCCTTGCCATCATTGATATATAGTTTGTCCTGATAGCCGGGCGTGTTGGGCGCATTTTTATAGCCACCCCGGGCGACGTACAGATCTAATGCCGAATCGCCATTGGCGTCAAAAAGCAGGATGCCTTCGTCTTTGTAATCGCCCGGAACAGACTGTTCCGGCACTACGTTTCGTTGCGTGAATTTCCCGTTTTGTTGCTGCAAAAAAAGCTGCGCCGGATCGTGGGCGTTTCCGCCGATCACCAGATCATCCGTGCCATTGCTGTCCACATCGCCAACCGCCAGACCGGGGCTGTATTCCGATAGTTTATGCGGCAATAATTTCTGAATGTTAAAGTCGATGAAATCAAACTCCTTGTGCCGGTACGTTAAACCAACCTCCTTTGTTACGTCGGTGAACAGGGAATTAGTCGCCAGTTCTGGAGTTGTCCAGACGTAGCTTGCGGACGCATTTTTACTGGACACCGTCAATCGCTGATCGGCTTTGACGTTTCGCAGAACCTGCTTTTTCCCATTTGGCCATTTAATGACGACAGAGTCGAGTTTTACTACGTTACCGAGGCCAAAATGAGCAATCATCTGGTTTGTAGACAGATACCCCCGGTAGGGTGTATGCTCATACACCTGCTGTTTGCCACCTGCATAATGAATGGAAATGACTGTGCCCAACCCATCGACGTTCAGGCTATCGCCCACTACGTTCAGTTGCAGGAAATGCGTATTTTCTTTATCCCGTTCGCGAGTGGTATTCTTATAAATTAGCGCTTCGTCGTTGATGTTGTTGATGACGATATCCAGTGCGCCATCGTTATCCAGATCGGTGTAGACCGCGCCGTTGGAAAACGTTGGCTGAGCAAAGCCCCAGTCCGACGTAACATCCCGAAAAGTCAGCTCACCGGTATTTTGATAGGCGTAATTGTGAATCTTGACGACCGGAATTTGGGCTAAAATCTTGGCCTTCGTGGTCGTTTCGTTAGGCTGATCCCGATAGGCGATGAAATCATGGTCGGTTACGTCTTTCGGGTAGCCGTTGGTGACGATCAAATCCCGAAAACCGTCGTTATTGAAATCAGTCAGTAAGGGCGTCCAGCTCCAGTCGGTTTGGGCAATGCCGCTCATGAAACCGATTTCACTGAAGGCCGGACTACCAATTGAATCTTTCGCCCCAACGCGCGGCCCCTGATTGAGTTGCAGCGTGTTTCGAACGTATTGATACTGATACCCGTGTAGATCGAAGTTGAGATAACTGACGTAATTATTCGCCATCATCATCATTTTCTTCCGGTAATTGTCTTCCGGATTCATGTCCAGTTCGATTAGATCGGCCAATCCGTCGTTGTTGATGTCGCCGATGTCCTGCCCCATCGCGTTGAGCGACGTATGCTTGAAGTACTCGCGGGAGCGGTCGGTAAAACTCCCGTTTCGGTTGTTGATGTAGAGAATATTGCTGGATAGGAAATCATTCGCCACCGAAATATCTTTCCAGCCGTCCTGATTGAGATCGACCACCGTGGCCGTGTGCCCGAAGCCATCCAAGGTCATGCCCGCCCGCTCCGATACGTTACTAAAGTAGGCGTGCTTTACCGCAGTATTCCAGTCGTTACGCAGCAGACGCCCTGTGCTACGTCGGCCGTCAAACCGGATCAATCCAAACTGATTTGGATTCTGTTCTGGCGAGGCCTCATTAACCGTGAGGTACATATCCAGGTCGCCATCGTTGTCGTAATCAAAGAAGTTCGCCATCGTCGATTGCACATTGATATCCAAGCCATATTCCGCAGCCAGTTCCTTGAAAACCGGCACACCGGCATTTGTTACTTTTTGATTGACATACAGCAGATTACGACGCTGAAGCGAGTCTTTGGTAAGCGTATTGCAGACGTAAATATCGGGCCAGCTATCATTGTTAATATCGACAACGGCCACCCCTCTCCCCCATCGGCCTTTGCCATCGACACCCGCTTTTTCGGTAACCTCATCAAATTCAAAAGTCGCGCCCTGCGCCCCTTTGTTTAGGTACAACCGACTCGCCACCCGGTTGCCAACGAAGTAAATATCCGGCCAGCCATCTTGATTAAAATCACCGATTCCCACTCCCCCACCGTTATACATATTGACCATATCCAACGGGTTAATCGAGTCATTTTCAGCGATGAGATTATTAAACTGAATACCCGATTTTGACGATGGAATGGCCTCAAACAACGTATCGTTTTTGCAGGACGTGAGAACCAATACTAAATAAAGAACGTAATGGAATTTCATGATTCTGGAAATTCAACTCCGGATTAAAACGGCTGCGGCCAACCGTAGGGTGTTGAATTAATAGCCTCACTACCCGAAAGTATCTAACTTCCGGGTAGTGGGTTAAATCAAAAGGAAGGAAACGGTGTATCAATACCCTGGATTCTGCACCAGTTTTTCGTTGGTGGCAATCTGTTTTTGCGGGATCGGCATCAAATCTTTTCCCGGAGGCACTGTAATGCCGTACCGTTCTTTCACGTAGTTCAGTTGCTCTCCCGACCGACGTAGTAGAAACCAGAGCGAGAATTCACCCGCCAGTTCATGCCGGTATTCTTCCAGCAGAATTTTCGTTACGTCCGTGCCGGCGGCTGCGCCCAGACCAGCGCGTTTGCGGATCTGCCCATTGATGATCGCTAATGCCCCGGCGGTGTTGCCGCTTTTAAATAGCGCTTCGGCTTTGCTCAGCAGCACTTGCCCGTAGCGCATCAGAATCAGGTTCTGGCCGCTGAAAATGTAAGCCGGATTGCCCGAGTTTCCCGTTGCAGCCGGGTCACGCCAGGTTTTCGCGCCGTAATAGCCCGACCGCAATCCGTCCGATCCTTTCCAGGGTTTTGCGACTGTGCCCAGCGTGTTCAGGCCGGGGTAGTTTTGCTTCACCAGCGGGTAATCACTGATCTTTATCGCCGGGCTGGGGTGCACATCGCCGGGGCCAAGGACGGTTGGTAGTTTGCGGGTGTCACCCGCTTCAAACGAGTCATACAGTTTTTTGTCCGCGAACGAGTACCCGAATTGCGATACCTCTTCTGGCATGCCGAAGGTCGCTAGCCAATGAGAGTCGTTTGTGTGACCCCACGACATATCACTGCCGGCAATGTACTGAATCTCAAAAATGGACTCTTTACCATTCTGATTGTTGAACTCGTGGATGTTGACGAACTTATCTTCCAACTGGTATTTGCCCGTCAGCTGCTCATACGTAGCGGCCGCGTCGGCGTATTTTTTCAGCCACATCTGCGCATCACCCAGGTAAGCCAGGGCGGCTCCTTTCGTAGCCCGACCAATATCGACGGCGGCTAGATTCTGCTGCCAGGGTAATAGCTCAGCGGCTGCTTTCATATCGGCGGCAACGGCCGTAAAGACTTCTTCCTGCGTATTCCGGGGATGGCGGCCGTCATCGGTTACCGTTTGCAATTCCAGCGGAACGCCCCCGAAATTGGACGCCAGGTAATAGTAGAAAGCCCCCCGCAAAAACAACGTCTCACCCGTTAGCCGATTGGCCAGCGTATCCGAAATCACTTTGTTGGTTTTCATGTTGGCGATAATCGGGATGGCCGAGTTCGCGCGCGCAACGCCCTGATACGCTCTCGACCAGAAAATATTTAGCGCGTCAAAACTGGTTGGCACTTCATAGGTTTCAAAGAACGTATCGGCGCCAAAGTTTTTAAAATCCTGCGACAGGAAATTGGCCTGATACCACAACGCTTTCAGTGTAAAGTCGACATCGTGGAACGTATCATAAATACCCGTCACGAGCGCAATGCCGTCGGCCGGTTTTTTGAACAGCGCGTCTTCCGTGATGCCCTGCGTATTTTTCTGTTCCAGAAAGGATTCCTTACAGCTTATCGGTAGCAGCACCACCGCCAGAAAACCGAGCAGACCTATTGTTTTATAGAATTTCATAGTCAGTCAATGTGTTTAGAGAGGAGATTAAAACTGCACGTTCAGGCCCAGCGTGAAAAAACGGGACGTTGGGTAATTGCCCACATCGACGCCTTTGACCGTCGCACTCGTGCTGCCGTTATTCGGATCGCTCACCTGCCCAATTTCAGGATCTAGGCCCGTGTATTTGGTAAACGTAACCAGATTCTGACCGCTTACGTACACCCGGATCCGGCTCAGCGTGAGTTTACGAACTAGTGCTGCAGGCAGGGTATAGCCAATTTGCAGGTTTCGCAACCGCAGGAACGAACCGTCTTCTACGTAGGCATCCGATACGCGTGTGTTACCGCTTTTATCATCCCGAACCGCGCGAGCGTAGGTATTCGATCGGTTGGTTTCCGTCCAGCGATTCAGGTAAAATTCTTCGCTGACGTTCTCTACCCCCACGCCCCCGTTGGTGGCCAAACTTTGCAGATTCCGTTTCGCATAATTCAAAATGTCGTTTCCGACGGACGCGTACCAGAACATCGACACATCGAACTGACCGTATGAACCATCGAAGTTTATACCCCCAAAGAATTTAGGAATCGGGCTGCCAATGATCACGCGGTCATCGTCGGTGATACGGCCATCCCCGTTTGTGTCGACAAATCGCCGATCGCCGGGCGCCGTTGAGGATGCCTGGAAGAACGCACCGGTGCCATATTTAGCGACAGCGGCTGCGTTCAACGCGTTGATATCATCCTGAGACTGGAAAATGCCTGCCGATCTAAATCCGTAAAACGACCCAACCTGACCACCCACCTGCGATTGGCTGAACGTCGTCCAGAGGTTACCGCCGAAGGTCGGAAAGCCCAGATCGGAGAAGTTACCCACCGAAGTGAGTCCGTCGGCAAAGCTTAGAATCTTATTGCTCACCGTCGTTACGTTTGCACTGACACCCCACTTGAACGGGTGACTCGATTCGCGGTATTCCAGCCCCAATTCCAGACCACTGTTGCGAATACTGCCTACGTTTCGGGTGGCCGTACTAAAACCCGTCTGGCTCGGTACGTTCACGTTCAAAAGGAAACCGCTTGATTCGCGGACGTAGTAATCCGCCGTGAAATTGATCCGGCCATTCAGGAACGACGCGTCCAGCCCAATGTCCGACTGGGTTTGATTTTCCCAGGTTAAGCCCGGATTTGGTAACGCGCTCAGCACAAGACCATCGTAATACGTTTTCGTTTGCCCAAATACATACCCCCGGTTGTCGATCCGGCTGCTTCCTGAACTATAGATGCCCTGATACTGGAATAGCCCAATATTCTGATTGCCCGCTTTTCCCCAGCTACCGCGCAACTTCAAATCACTCAAAGCGTTAACCGACGCCAGGAATGGCTCATCTTTCAGGCGCCACGCCACCGACAGGGAGGGGAATACACCGTATTTGTTGCCCGGACCAAAGCGCGACGAGCCATCCCGACGTACCGTACCGGTAAGGATGTAGCGGTCAAGTAACTTGTAGGTCAGACGACCAAACTGGGACGCCAGCGACCAGGTCTGCTGATTGCCATAGGGCGTTACGGTTTGGATGGATCCCACATTGCGCAGTTCATCGCTGATCAGCCCGGAGCCACTGGCCCCAATCTGGCGATATGTATTTTCCTGCGCCGATACCCCGCCCACAAAATCAATCGAATGGATACCAACCGTTTTGTTATAGGCAACGGTATTTTCCCATAACCATTCCGACGTATTGCTGGCATTCTGGGAATAAAAGGCCAGGGGTGGCGTCAACACCCGGTCGTTGGTCGGGGTGAAATAATAACCTGATCCATCGCTGGTGTTCCAGCCAAAGTTTGTTTTCAGGCGCAAACCAGCAATCGGCGTAACTTCCAGGTACGTCGTGGTCAGCAGATTATTGGATGCCTGCTGCCGGTCGGTGGTTTCCAGATCGGCAATGACGTTGGTACTTCCCGAAACCGCCGTGGCCCCTTTGGTATAGTAGCCATAATTTCCGTTAGCATCTTTCACCTGATCCGTCAGCGGGTTACCCGTCAGGGTTGGTACCAGTTTGGTCAGGTTACCAATACCATTTTGGCCCGACCCAAAACCAACGAAACCACCCGTGCGGGTATACTTCATGCTGGTTGACACCTTGAGCCATTTGGCGGGTGTATAATCCAGGTTCAGGCTACCATTGTAACGTTTGAAGTTCGAGAACTTCACCGTGCCTTTCTGATCGAAAAAGCCCAGCGAAAGGGAGGTCTGCACCTTGTCGCTACCCCCGCGAAGGGCCAGATTGTAGTTTTGTCGATAACCCGTTTGGTACACTTCTTTCTGCCAGTCGATATTACGTAGCGTCGATGGATTGCGCCATTCCGGTAGAATCGGATATGTTTCCTTATCGGCGATCTCGGTCGCAAACGAAGCAAACTCCTGCGCATTGAGTACTTTGTATAATTTTGGAATCGCCTGCATCGATCCATAGGCGTCGAACGACACTTGTAAGGCGCCCTGTTTGCCGCGCTTGGTCGTAACGATAACGACCCCATTGGAAGCCCGGTTGCCGTAAATGGCCGTTGCCGATGCATCTTTCAGGATTTCCATCGACGCAATATCATTGGGATTCAACGTATTGATGCCGCCCGAAATAGGATACCCATCCACTACGTAGAGGGGTGAATTGTCGCCAAACGTACCCGTTCCGCGAATCTGAACGGAAACGCCCCCGCCCGGCGAACCATCGTTATTCGTCACCTGAACCCCCGGCGAGCGTCCCTGAAGCGCCTGATCCAACGTAGTAACCGGCACTTTTTCAATCTGAGCCGCACTCACCGAACTGATGGCTCCGGTCACGTCTTTCCGTTGCTGCGTACCATAACCAACCACGACGACTTCGCTCAGGGACTTGGTATCAGGAACCAGATCGACATTAATAACCGACTGCGTACCGACCGCGATTTCCTGGCTGACGTAGCCTACGCTGCTGATTACCAGCGTCGACGCATTGTTCCGGACGGTGATCGTGTACGTACCGTCGGCGTTCGAGACCGTGCCCGTTGTCGTTCCTTTAATGGCAATGTTGGTGCCCGGTACAACACTTGCCCCCTGGCTTTCGGTTATTTTACCGGTAACCTGCCGGTTCTGGGCGACGGCGGTGCAGACGGTTAGTACGACCAGAAATAGTGAATTCAGAGTCAGTTTTTTGTACCGATTGACCCTTTTAGTTAATACAATTTCTTTCATATCTAGATTTACGATTTAATTGGTATGAGGGGAAGAAGTTTTTTAACGGCTTCCAACCATACGTCGGACCGCCTCTAAAGGAGGTTAGAAGCCGTTAGTTGGTAGTTAAGGTTTGATAATTTTTATGGTTGACGTCTCATTCAGTGTATTGACCCGTAGTAAATAGACGCCAGTGCTTTTGCCCAAAGGCAGCACGTGATGCTCGACCTCCGCGGCCTGATCTACCTTTTTTTCCAGTACAGTTGCGCCGTTTATAGTAGTTAGCGTCATCCACACCGCAGCCCCCGCGGCACCCCGAATGGCTACTTCGGCATTGTCACCAGTCACTGGATTTCCCAGTACTGAAACCTGTAAAGAAGTCGTCTTTTCGTCAGCCGCCAGACGTGAGCTACCCAGCGCAGCCGGTTCGGTTCCGAACACCAACTGCCCTTTGTAATAGACCGTTACGTGTTCATTTGACTCGAAAGGAGCCGATGGGTTGTAGGAATAATCGTTCGTTTCGTTGAAACTCGTCCAATCGGATTTTGCCAATCGGTACTGGATATTTCCGGTGCTGCTCCCCGGATACAGCATACCAACGGTTGGCTTTACCTTCAGTTCGAAGTACGTATCAGCTAGTTTACGACCAACATTTCGCACGAATTGCGTACTGATGTTTGAATTACCCAGTTTCGCGTAATCGACCCAAGAGTTCAGGGGTTGCGACCCTTCTGAAGTGAACCAGTAGCGAACCGATACGTCGCCATAGGCAACGGGTACGTTACCTTCATTCGCTACGTACAAATACGTGCTGATAGCATTACCGTTCGTGCTGGTGTTCCTGTTTTGCGTGTACACGTTCAATTTCACCACCGGCGCGACGACGTCTGGCTCAGTCCCCCAAACCAGTTGAGGACCACCACCGGGCGAGGTCCGGTAAAGGGTAATGTGCTGATTCAACGAGTATTGCTGACTAAACTTTTGATACGAATAATCATCTAGTTGGGCCAGACTCATCCAATCGGTATTGGCAAAGCGCGATTGAATTGGACCCGAAGATCCGTTTGCGGGCAGGCTACCGGCCGATGCATCAAAGCTGTATTCCACGTAACCCGTAGCGCCCCCCCGAGGATTCTCCAGGGCTACATACTTCATCTTCGTCTTATTCGTACCCAGCTGCGCATAGTCAACCCACGAGTTGATACCCGCGCAGTTTTCGGCGGTGAACCAGTACCGCACGGTCAATTCGCTGTAGGGGACCGCCGTCGAACCTTCATTGAGTAGGGTCAGGTTTGGGTTAATACTATTCGTTATTACCTGCCCATTATCGCCGTTCCGGTGCATTACTTTCAACGTAACGGGTGGTCGCCAGTTGGGCAGTTCGTCGCGGGTAATGACATCATTGTCGGTATAGACTTTTTGCAGGAAGTCAATTGGCTGCTTTTTGATGAAGTCAGCGCCCGTCCACGCGCAAAACCAGGACCACCACGTAGCAAATCCGCGAACTTTGTCGGGGTTTGGCAGATTACCCGATTCGGTCAGTGCCACCAGTTTTTTGCCGTTGAACTGCGCCTGTGCGTTCGCCCAGTTGCCACTCATATTGGCCGTCGGGTCCGCATAAATATCTTCGCCAACAACGTCTACGTATTGATCGCCGGGGTACCAGTCAGGGTTGATTGTATCCGTAGCCGTGTACACCCAGATCAGGTTATGCAACTGGTGGTAATTGGTCAGTCGGTTGTACATCAGTTGCCAGAGTTCCTTGAACGGCCCCGCCCCTTTGGCACCCCACCAGAACCAGCCGCCGGAGGCTTCGTGCAGCGGACGCCAGAGAACCGGTACGTCGGCCGCCTGAAATTTCTTAAGTTGCAGGGCAATGGCGTCGATGTCGCTGAGCAGTAGTTGATAGCGCGTGCTGTTTTTATCGGCTAAGGCAGCCGCCAGATCGAAGGTGGTGGCACTGGTATAAAACCCACTCCACCAGAGCTTATCGGGTGCCTGATTGATCAGATCAGTAGGTGCATTCCAGTGCCACAGCAGGCTGATAATTCCCCGGCCTTCGCCTTTCTTCGCCCAGTCGATAATGGCTTCGCTGCTACGTACGGGCGTTGTGCCGAACTGCACCCGGCTGGGCGAATAGTCCATCAGGTCGAACGAACCAATAGCTGGTTCTTTTCCCGTTTTTTCCAGGATATATTCGACGTCGTCCTGTTGTCCCGACAGCACTTTACTACCGTATTGATCAACCAGATACGAAAACAATCCTTTCGTTGACAACGTAGCCTGCGCATCGACCAGAATTTTCGGAGGTTTAATCGGCAAGGAAGCCGTTGCTGGCATCAGTTGAATGTAGTCGATGTCGAAGTACCCCCACCCTCGATAAATGGTGATGGTGTTCAGGCCGGCGGTCAATAGAAATTTTCCGACGTTGGATGATCTGTATCCACTCAGCGTTTGGGTTAACGTACCGCTTCCTTTTTCGTCATTTACCTGGAAGTCAACGCCTTTATCACCGTTTGGCGACGCGTACCCGATGGCCAGATCATATAGCCCCGCCGTGGCGTTGACCGTAATACGTACCTGATCCGTCGCATTATCGAAGCCCGTTACGTAGCCCGTTCCCGAAAATCCGGCATTGGCGCTTGCCGCATCCACGCCCGTCAGATCGCCCGCTTCGGCTTCGGCCCGCCCATTGACCAGCGGCACGATGGTGGGCGGTTTGACCGATGCGGGTGTCAGCACGATAAAGTCGATACCGTAATAGCCCCAGTTCTTATTGATCGTAATGGTGTTCTGTCCGTTCAGCAATTGAAACGAACCAATTACAGCGGCCCCAAAGTTGCTGCCGGTTACTTTTAGATCCTGTTCGCTGGTTGCCCCGTTCACCGTCAGCCGGGTCTTTTTATCGCCATAAGGCGAGTAATACCCAATGGTGAGTTGATAACTTCCGGCCGGAGCCGAAAACGTGAAGACCATATTGTCGCCCCCGTTGCTGTCATCATCAAATCCCCAGGCATAGCCCGTACCGGAATAACCGGGCTGATCCTGTACAATCTGTACGCCATTGAGCGCCACACCCTGAGGAGCTTCAGCTTCCAGTTTGATCGGATCAGCGCCAAATACGGAGATACTACTGTTTAGAAAGGCGACCAGAAAAAGAGCAAGTATCGCTATCAGGTTTCGAAGCGTTGACAGAAAATGATTTAGTAGAAGGTTTGGCATACGGTTGAGAGATAAGGGCTATGAAGAGAATAAATAGAATTTTATTCAGCAAAAGTAGGACTAAGCGGACTGGTGATAGAATAAGGAAAACCCTACATTTTTAAAACTTAGGGAAAACCCTAGGTAAGGAAGCAAAACTTAACCTCTTTATTCAAGTATTAAATAGGGAAAACCTTACCATGAAGTGTACGATTAGTATCTTTTTGAACCTATCCTTTGCGCTGTTAGGCAGCTTCCTGGACGTAAGCAATCTTTATGCACAAATGGCTCGTAAACCCGTTGACTCCCAGGCGACCAAGGAAACCCAAGCTCTCTATGCCAATTTGCATCGGCTAGCCAAAAAACATATCTTATTCGGTCATCAGAGTGCCACGGAGTATGGGCATGGTTGGTACGGAGACACCAATCGGTCAGACGTAAAATCGGTGAGTGGTTCCCATCCGGCCGTAATCGGGGTTGATTTCAGTGGACTGTCGGGTCGACCACCGCAGGCGATTGAACAGGCAAAACAATCGCTACGTCGGCAGATTACGGATACCTACAACCGGGGGGGTATCTCGACGGTCGCCTGGCATTTTTCCAATCCGGCTTCGGCCGGAGGGTTTTACTGGAAGGATTCGGTGTCGGTTCCAGCCGTGCCCCTGCTGACTCCAGGAGGTTCCCATCACCAGCAATACAAACAGATTTTACAAACCCTTGGCGATTTTACGAACTCGCTACGCGGAGCCGATGGAATGCCGATTCCTCTGATTTTTCGCCCCTACCACGAACTGGATGGCGGGTGGTTTTGGTGGGGGAAACCGCATTGCACTCCGGATGACATGAAGGCGTTGTGGCGATTTACGGTTTCCTATTTACGCGATAGCCTGCACGTTCACAACATGTTATACGCGTTTTCGCCAGATTGCACCTTCAAAACAGAAGCCGAATACCTGGAGCGGTATCCGGGCAATGAGTGGGTCGATATGGTCGGTATCGATGATTATGCCGACTTCGGTCGGGATGGGCGTTACAACGTAGCAGCCGGCGTAAAAAAACTGAAGATCGTCTCCGATTATGCGCGACGCTGGGGAAAATTAGCGGCCTTTACCGAAACAGGTTTAGAGTCTATTCCCGACACAACCTGGTGGACCACTACGTTACTAAAGTCCCTGAAATCTGAAAAATTAACCTTGTCCTACGTACTGGTCTGGCGGAACGATGCCAAAAGCAAAACTCATTTTTACGCCCCTTTTCCGGGTCAATCCAGCGTACCCGATTTTATGCGCTTCTATCATGACCCGTATACATTGTTTGAAGCTGATTTGCCAAAGATGTATAAGCGAAAATGGCTGGGCTTGTTTTAACCCGTTTTATAGACTCAACTGTGCGGACTAAAGTCCATGATGCCTGTCTGGTCTTCCGTTTTTTGTAATTTCTGCATGGGCAGTGAAATCATAACAGACGTACCTTTTCCGACTTCGCTTTGCCACATGACCTGCCCGCCTAGGTAGGCAATACGGGATTCAATGTTGGCGATGCCATTTCCTTTTGCTTGCAGGTTATCGAAATTTACCCCCTGGCCATCGTCATCTACACTAATCAGGATCGTTTCTTCACTAACCATAAGCTGGATAGTAACCGTCTGAGCCTGTGCGTGTTTCAGCGCGTTATTGAGCAACTCCTGCACGACCCGGTAAATCATGACGGAGGCTTCGTCGCCCAGGGTCGGGATCTCGCCGTAATGGTCTAGAACCAGCTTTGTTTTATTAACCAGATTAAGTTTTTGCACCAGGTCTTCCAGTGCCGGCAAGAGGCCGAAGGTTGACAGCGCATACGGGCGCAGGTCGTTCGAAATCAGGCGGGTTTCGGTGCAGGCTTCATCCAGAAACTGGTTCAGAGGGTCCTTCACGGATACTGGTAATTCATCCTGATGCGCTTCGACAAATAGTTTGATTCGCGACAGTTGAATACCTAAACCATCGTGTAGGTCACGGGCAATCCGACTCCGTTCGCCTTCCTGCCCTTCGATCATGGCACGTAGCGATTTAAGCTCCAATTGTCGGAACTGTTGCTGGGCGATAACCGTTTGCTGGTGATTTATTAGCTTTTGCTGGCGTCGCAGATATACCAAAGCAAACACCCCTAGAATGCTGATTATCAGGCCAACAACCAGTACCGAGTTCAATACGTTCTGATTGCGCCTCTGTTCTTCAACCAGTTGTTTTTCAACGGCCAGCGTCTTGATCTGACTGTCCAATTCCTGCAATCGAATGCTTTTTGTCTGTTCGGACGTGTAAAACTGAACCGCGAAATCGAGCGTTTTTAATGACCAGTCGTATGCCTTTTTATAGTCGCCCATACGCGAGTAGCTATCCGCCGTGTGCCTCGATAATTCCCGCATCATGCCCAGATTGTTTTCAACCTTCGATATGTTGTAGCTTTTCTGGTAGGCTTCAATAGCGGCCAGACTATGTTGTCTAAACTGTTCGACCAGGCCTAGATAAAAGTAATTCAGGGCAATTAACCAGTCCACTTTTAATCGATTGGATATGAGTAGACTTCGGCGGGCAAAATAGTCGGCCGAATCGGGCCGTTTGGCGCGGGAGTATGTATTGGCCAGCAGATTAAGGGCATACGCCTGCGAGAAAGCCTGCTTGTATTGTACGCTAAGCCGCTCGGTTTCGCGCAGGTGAGTCATCAAACTGGGTGGCATAGGTTCTCTATAGTGAGCGATGTTGTCAAACCCCAATCGACATTCAATGACTTTTGGCATGTTGTGGGTTCGCTCGAAATATTGCTGGGCTTTTTTCAGGTACTGTTCGGCATAGTCCTGCATGAAATAATCCTGCGTGTAATAGTCTCCTATCACCAAATACTCATTAAAATACCCCAGTGAATCACCCATCAGACTGTAGTATTTCAAGCTGCTGAAGTAGGAATCCATCGTGTACTTATTGTACCCATACAGCCGATGGTATAGCCTGCCCAGGTAATCATACGACTGTGCCGCCTGACCGTATTGCTTATCTTGAACTAAGAGTTTAATCTGCTTTTTCAAACTATCGATAGACGTCGTGTCCGACTCTGCCTTAACGGATTGAAACCCGCCCGTTAGAACCAGTAAAAAAAAGGCGGTGGTCCACCAGCCAGACCGGGGAGAAAAGAATTTCATGAGCAATAACTATAGGGGCAAAATAGAATTAGTCAATGAATTGCATCTCCATCGCCGTCTTTATGAGTAGAGCTGTATTGGGAACGCCAAACTTCATCAGTAGACTACTACGGTGAAATTCGATCGCCTTGGCGCTCACAAACAACTGAGTGGCCATCTGCTGGGTTGTCAATCCCTGCGCAATGTGGGTCAGCACTTCCGTTTCGCGGGGGCTGAGGTTTGGCTTTACGCCAACACCGACCGTTGGCCGTCTGGACTTGGGGCTGTCGTTCAGCAGAATTTGCGTGATCGACTCGTTAAAATATTGCTTCTCATGGTGAACCGCCTGAATGGCCTGTAGCAACTCCGTCTTCGTTGTATTCTTTAGCAAATAGCCTTTTGCCCCTTTTTTCACGACCCGCTTAATAAGACTGGCATCGTCATGCATGGTAAGTGCCACCACTTTCGTTTCCGGGTATGTACGGGCAATATACTCGCAAAGGCCGAGGCCGTCCTCTATGTGGGGAAACGAAATATCAAGTAACACGACGTCAATCGCCGTCTGGCTCAATCGTTCCATAACTGAGGGAACCGAATAGCAGCGCTCGGTTACCTTAATGTCCAGCGATCCTGAAATAAGCGAATCGATGCCTTCGACAAAGACATTATGGTCATCCGCGATGAGAACTCGTATCATATAAATACTACATTCATAGAGTTGATTAGCGGCCAAAAATGCGGATAAAGGGCATAATGCCACTAGCAATTTAATTCATAACAGATTTGGAGAATAAAACTATAACCATCAAAATTATAACAAATCAGCCATGGAAGTAAACCAAAAAGTACTTATCTCATAAATATTAGGGAAAACCCTAAGGGCATTTGTGAAAGCTCATACATCAAGAATTTAGTCCAATACAGCGCTTTTATTAGTCGACAGCGGGGAACAATAGGTTCTATACCGAGTCTTCTACAGCCTAAATAATTCCATGAAGTTGTTAATCCGTCACTGGGAAGTAAGCCTTTAATTTTCCAAAAAAAAGCACCAAGTTCACCCTTTCTGATCTTGTTCGACATGGGTAAACAGGTAAGTTTCCTTCGGTTTACGTCAAAGTAGAACATAACCAAACCAAGAGAGGGACGGCCGCTGCCGCCGGGCCGTCGCTACGGTAAATTTCCGACAGCCACGGCGGACCGTTTGTGCCAGAAGAGTAAATAGTGTGTCTTGAAAGAAGCAAGATGTGCTGTGATAATCACAGCGTTTACTGGCGGGTGCGTTAGCCATGCCGAACCGGAACGGCGGACCGTAAATCCGTGACTTGCCTTTAAAAGTAGGTGTAGCAAGAATGTAGGGTTTGGAGAGGTAACGAGATACGCTACGTTTACTCTTCTAGCTTGATCAATGCTTGCCCGCTGTGAGGATCAAACGGCACCGAACTGTGCTCGTGAGTAATGAGCCATTGGTCGTTCTGTTTGCTCAAGCAAATCGTTGACCGCCAACGCATATCAATTGCATCGCCATTGGCCAGTGCCCCCTTGACATGATTAAAGGAATACCCAAAGCCAAGCTCGTCGCTGGCCATGACTGAAAGCTTTTCAATGTGGTAGGAAACAGGTCCAGGAAACTGAGCTAGCCAGCTTTCCAGGCGCTCCCGGCAGGCCTGCAGGCCTATTTTTTGTAGCGTATTGATCACATCGAACGAGACAACATCCGCTGAATAGTTGGCCATGGCCCCATCGATATTCTTCTGTTGAACGGCCAGTTCTTGGCCTCGAATGAGTTGTTCAATTTGTTCTTGGTTTGTCATTGACCTAGCATCATGATTACCTGCTAATAACTTGGCCGTGCACTAATAGTTTGCGCTTTCGACGGGTAGTAGCAGCGTAGAATTGGCTAGCGAAAATAAGGGCGGGTTTATCTGATCTCATTCTCTAAAAATTTTCACTCCAAAACCAGATCTATACAGGTTTTACTATCTCACTTTGGAGCTTTTTTTGAGAATATGCAATCCCTAGCTACAGATCGGGAAAACCATAATCTGTCAGATCTGCCCCGATTTTTTATAATTCAACTGAATGCTGCTTCGGAAAGCTATTAGATAAATTCGGAAAGGAAGCAACTGCCTTCGGAAGATCAGCTAAAATTGGGTAGGTATAAGCAATATATTAATTTTCAGAAATGTAAGTATGGTGATTACAATGACTTAACTTGCTGTAACTATTCCATCCTAATTCTTATTGGTAGTCATGCGTTTATCAAGCTTTCGGCAATTATCATACTTTATAGTAAGTCTTGCTTTTGTAAATGGTTCAACACTTGCTAACCATGGGGTATCTAACCTGATTTTCCTCAGGCATCAGCAAAAAGTGAACCTTACGCAAACAATTGATTACACTGATCCAAAGGATAACTATCAACTAGTTTCAGGTTTTGTTGGTCTAAATAAAGAAAATGTAGAACTACGTAATAGAGCTGCTGCACTTGCAGCTGAGAGTGAAGCAGAAGCTAAAGTTATAGGCCTTCCAGATAAGTTTGTAAATGCGTTTTTAAGACGTGCAGAAAGTTCAAGAGCGACAGAACGAAAACTTAATACTTACATTGTGGATGTGCCGATGGACCCAAAAAAATGGACGCACGATGATTTGGTGAAGCTGGCTACTACTCATTCCAGGAGTGTTCAGGCGTTTGATGCCCTAGTTTTTTTGCGTTATGCCGCGAAAGACGTAGATAAGTCCGGCAACTTTTCGGAGAAAGCCTTAACAGCGCAACAGGCACTTGCTCAATTCATGCCTGAAAAATATGATGATATTAAACTAAACTTTGTCGATTTTATTAATGAGATTAATGCCGTTGATAAATTAACAAGGCAACATCCCGTCCGTGTTGCCATGCAGGCTAGACGACCACCTATGTCCATTCCTCCTTCTCCAAGCAAGTTATAAATTAACGCATTGTTAGGTTTATTAGTTAATAAGAACTTCTTCGAAAATTCTTCTTCCAGAGAAGGAAAATTTGCTGTGAAAATCGGGACTTCACCTAACAGTTTGTCCATCTCCTAAAACGCCCATTTTAGGAGCATATTAATGAACGTTCTATCGTCTCAATCGGGAGCGTTTTAGGAGATTATGTAACGTTGAGTGACAGCATTACATGAATAGCTAGCTTCACGGCTCTATCAGGAAAAGAGGTAGGTTTATTGACGACTACACATTTACCCTTTATTCAGATTCTCCCCTGATTGCCTACCCCTGATTCTCAGCAAGCGCTGTCCAGGCGTGGACACTGAGTTGTCCGTTTCTGGACAATGATACTCGTTCTTCACCTTGTTTTAAACCCATAAAGGCATTTTTTACGTTTGGCATCCGATTTGATCTAAGATATTGTATCTAATAAAATAGGATAGCCTTTCTATGAAAAAGACCGTATTGGGCGAGCTCGAAGAGTTAGTGTTGCTAGTGGTGGCCGCCAGTACTGAGGACGTTTATGGAGTGCCCGTCCGGGAAGAACTCCAACGGCAAACCGGCCGCAACTTCACTATCAGTGCGGTGCATACCACCCTCTACCGACTCGAAGAAAAAGGATTTCTACTTTCTTCCGTGGGTGGAGCCACCGCCGAGCGGGGTGGACGAAGCAAACGGCTGTTTGCCCTCACTGCCGAAGGAGGGAGAGTGCTCCGGGAAATCCAGCAGATGCGCACTCGACTTTGGCAGGCTATTCCCGAAAGCAAGTTTCAACTCTTGGGTATTTAATCGTTTCTTCAGCCATGCATGGTCAACAATCATCGCCCTCTCCTAACTCATCGCAACCGCCCCGCTGGGCGGATCGGCTTCTGGAGTGGTTTGTGGCCCCTCACTTAGTAGAGTATGTACAAGGTGATTTGCAGGAAGTGTTTTATAAACGCCTTCAACAGGTGAGCCTAGCCAAGGCTCGACGGGAATATGGCTGGGCCGTTTTGCAATGCCTGACGCCGTTTTTCTATAAATCGATTCCGCCTACAACACCGGGCTGTGCGAACAAATTTAATGACTACCCAACCCCTGCTTTTACAAGTATGCTACGAAACTATCTAAAAATCGCCTTGAGAAACCTGACCCAAAACCGGGTGTACTCCTTCATTAATATTGGCGGGCTGGCTGTTGGTATGGCTATCGCTATGCTGATTGGCCTATGGATATACGATGAGGTTACATACAATACTTACCATAAAAATTACAACAGCATTGGTCAGGTAATGACCAAAGGAAACTTCAACGGAGATGCCTTTGCCACATCAGAAGTGCCACGACCGCTGGAAGCAGAACTGCGTACTAAATATGGCAACGATTTTAAGCGTATCGTCATGGCACGCGGGGATGAGAATCATATTTTATCGGTAGAGGCAAAACATATTTCGCAGGTGGGCCGGTTCATGCAGGAAGGAGCGCCTGAACTATTATCGCTGGAACTGTTGCAGGGTGCTTATAGCGGCTTGAAGGATATGAATTCAATCCTGCTTTCCGCTTCGGCGGCCAAAGCACTGTTTGGCGATGCAGATGCGCTGAATAAAACGCTACGTATTGATAACCGGATGGATGTTAAGGTTACGGGTGTATATGAAGACCTTCCGTATAATACAGAATTCAGTGGCACGCAGTTTATTTCTACTTGGGACCTTATGCTGTCCGATAACAAATGGATGCGGGATGCCGCCAACCAATGGGGTAACAGTTCCTTCCGAATGTATGTGCAATTGCAGCCCAACACGACGATGGAAGCCGTTTCAGCAAAAATTAAAGGTGTTTGGCAGGCACATGTGAGTGAAGAAGATAAGAAATATAACCTACAGGTTTTTCTAAACCCGATGAACCGCTGGCATTTGTATTCAGAATGGAAGGGCGATGTGAATACAGGCGGTCGCATTGATTATGTATGGCTGTTTGGCATTATCGGGGTATTTGTGTTGCTGCTGGCCTGCATCAACTTTATGAATTTAAGCACCGCACGCAGTGAAAAGCGGGCAAAGGAAGTAGGTATTCGCAAAGCAGTTGGTTCACGACGTGGTCAGTTGACAACTCAATTTTTGAGCGAGTCTTTTTTAATAGTCACCATCTCCTTTTTCATCGCCATCCTTCTTTCAGTAATTGCCTTACCGTGGTTTAATGAACTGGCCAACAAGCGTATGACCATCCCCTGGCTAAACGCTTACTTCTGGCTGATCAGCGTGGCCTTCATTGTCGTTACCAGCTTACTATCAGGAAGCTATCCTGCGTTTTATTTATCTTCTTTCAACCCTGTGAAAGTTTTGAAAGGAACATTTTCTGCGGGGCGTTTTTCATCGCTACCACGAAAGGCATTGGTTGTCACACAATTTACGGTATCCATTGCACTCATCATCGGGACCATCATGGTCTATCGGCAGATACAATACGCCAAGGACCGACCTGTCGGCTATAACAGGAATGGCTTGCTGATGATAGAAATGAAATCGACCGATTTAAAAAATAAATTCGGTGTGCTGTACAATGAGCTGAAAAGAGCAGGTATCACTGAACACATGGCTTGTTCCAACAGCCCGCTGACAGGCGTATGGTCAAACAACAGTGGGTTTGAATGGAAAGGCAAAGACCCCAACAAAACCCAGGGATTCGGTACGATATGGGTGACGCACGATTACGGCAAAACGGTAGGCTGGCAGTTTACCACAGGGCGTGACTTTTCAACACAATACGCAACGGATACCGTAAGCTCGCAACGTGGTCTTAACGCGGTTTACAGCATTATAGTGAATGAAGTCGCCGTAAAATACATGGGGTTAAAAAACCCGGTTGGAGAAATTATAAAGTATGACGGTTACCAGTTTCAGATCATTGGCGTAATAAAAAATATGCTGATGGAGTCGCCGTTTGAGCCTGTAAAACAAATGGTGTACATCGCCAATTACGACCAGGCCAATACATGGATGACTGTAAGGGTTAACCCCACCGTAAGCATGAGGGATGCTTTGGCTAAAATGGAAATGATCTTTAAACGCACAGTGCCTTCAGTACCTTTTGACTACAAGTTTGCCGACACTGAATATGGGTTAAAATTCGCGGCAGAAGAACGCATTGGTAAGCTGGCTTCTGTATTTGCAACGCTGGCTATTTTAATATCCTGTCTGGGTTTGTTTGGTCTTGCCTCATTCATGGCCGAAAAGCGCACTAAAGAAATCGGTGTTCGCAAAGTGTTGGGTGCTTCGGTTCTGAATATATGGGGATTACTCTCCAAAGATTTTGTGGCGCTGGTGCTTATCGCTTTTGGCATCGCTACGTTTATCGCCTATTATTTCCTCACTGGCTGGCTTCATAAATATTCGTACCATACCGAAATTTCCTGGTGGATTTTCGTGGTTTCAGGCGTGGGTGCTTTAGCGATAACTTTGTTAACCGTTAGCTATCAGAGTATAAAAACCGCTTTAATCAATCCTGTAAAAAGTTTGCGAAGCGAGTAAGGGTAACTCTCTCCATTTTAAAAGCCCGATGATCTCGATGCTTATTCCTTTCTCGCAAAACGCCCATAGCTGTTGATACATGAACGCACATTCGTCTCATGAGGGAGCGTTATTTGAGAATTTGGGTAGTTTTTCGGAAGAGTACGACACCGGCACGGATGGTGCGCCATTGCGATGCCGTCGAGGGCCCGGATAATTTGTCATTTGAGCAATGAACAAGGATTAAGGATTAAGGGAGCGAAGAAAACTGGGAAAGTAGCCCTTGAATGTCCTGATCAATTAGCTTGATAGCAGCCTGTAACTGGTTGATTAAATCGGTACGCAGTTTCAATTCATCAACTCCATAATACCCTCCGCGACTTAATAGTAACTCGATCTTTTGATCATTTTTTTTCTGGTGAAGGGTCAATCCTTCAATATCGATCCACTGATTTCTAAGAAGGTAGGCGACCGGGTAACGCCCGCTACTACTAAAAACGGGCTGTGAGAGCATATTCCAGACCATGGCCGGATATTGGTCTGAATGTACAGGGGCATACCAAATATCCCGGAGTAGGTTTCGAGGATGCTCAAGCGGAATTCGTCGGCCTGAATGGAGCGATAACAGCCCTAAGATGGAGCTACCTAAACCAGCGGTAATAGCGGTCGCTTTTGAGGCATTCTCTGGCAAGAGGGCCGCTGCAACACCACCAATAGCACCCGTTAAAATGGAGGAAACCGTCAGGTTTCTAATGCGAACTTGTTCAAGTCGGTCCTGATAGACAATGAGTCGGTTGACCCGTAAAGCTTCACAGTCTAATTCAGCCGCTAAGCTGGCTACTTGCGTGCGGAAAAGAGCAACCCGATCCTGAATACGAGCTTTCTGTTCGGCTACTAGAAAGCGTCGGGCCAAGGAAGAATCTTGTCTTAATTTCGCTCTATGGAGTTGGTAACTTTGCAGCAAAGGAAGCAGCCCAGCCGCGTGGGCGACCATCAGATTATAGCGACTATAGCGGGGCAGGAGTTGGGTCAGTAATGAATCCGGCGGAGTTGTCCATTGATAGGAAGTGGTATCGTAGGGGTGATTCGGATAACAGGAAGCCGCATGCGAATCAGGATACTGGCGTCTTGAACAATGGCCAAACAGCAGTAGTAGTCCCAACATACAGCCCATCCTACAAATGGGTTTGAACAAATAGATTGGCATGAACAGCAGGTCTTAAACAAAAGATCGATTGACGGTCCTTAAAGTAATCATCCCAAGGGATTAATCCAATGGCGTTCCAGACCTCCTAGGTAAGAGTCAATGCATGGTAATGACGAGTCGCTTCCCATCGGCAATGACTACGTTGTAGATTGATTCAATTTCGGCTAAGTTAACCCTAACCGTGTCAACCTTGAGCTTACCCTCGGCCGCTAGTTGAAACATGTCGGGTAAAATTTCCCTAAACAGTTTACCCACATCTTGACGCGTCCAACTACCCAATCCGGAGCCCGATAGGTGGAGATTAACACTGCGCAAATTTTCGGCGGATAGCTGTAGTTTATCCCCCGTTACACTACCAATCGAGACAAAACGCACCGGATGGGTAAAGGCTCCCTTGCCTTTCAACGAAGCCAGAAGTAGCTCAGCCGAGTGGCCCCAAAGATAATCGATGATCACATCAACCGGCGACCGACTGTGGAGCGCCCGAATTTGAGCCAGAAAGTCTTCGTCGCTCTGATTCACCGAAATAATCTCGTCGGCTCCTAAAGCCAATACCTCTTGCAAGGAGTTGGGATTGCGGCCCGTGGCAATCACTTTTTTGGCCCCATACTGTTTGGCAATTTGCACGGCTACCCGGCCCGTGAAGCCCGTTGCGCCATTGATCAAAACAACATCGCCGGGTTGAATACCCGCCCGGAAGCGCAGCCCCATAGCGGCCCCAATCACGCCATTGGGTAAGGCCGCTGCTGTTGCGTCATCGACTCCCTCAGGAACAACAACCATGCGGTCTTTCTCCACCACGGCTTGCTGAGCGACCATGCCGCTAACGCCCATCGCATAGACGCGAGTACCATCGGCCAGTAGTCCCACGCCATCGCCACCGATAATCGTTGCTTGGCCGGGGGACTGGGCCTCGGCTGAATAATGATTGCCACTAGCCCGGCCTCGGTCAATATGTTTAATCGCAGCCGCTTTAACGGTCATTAGTACTTCTGCCTCGCTAGTCACAACGGGACTGGGAACCTCCACATACCGCGGCCCTTCCCCTGACGGATACATGATGGCAGCTTTCATATTATTTTTCTGTTTAGTGGTTAAACTACGGCAGTCAAAAAGCCTGTAGTGGCCGATTTGGTGATCGATTTAACGGGTTGTAAGCGGTGATAGGTGGCGTAAGAAATCAATACCAGAATCAAGGCAACCAGGGCAGAAGCTGAGTTTCGGAATGAGTCACCGGAAGCCAGGTGCGCAATGAAGCCAGAAATTACGGTGATCACAAAACCTGCATAGGCCCATTCGTTGATCCTGCCTTTTAGCTTAGGCAACACCAGTACGATTACCCCGATTAATTTAGCCACCGCCAGTTCTACTCGGAAATAATCGGGAAAACCAAAGTGGACACAAAGGCGTTTGGCCTCTTCAGACGTTAGATATGCATAAGCATTGCCCAGCATCCATAGGCTGAACAGGCCCGTTGATAGCCAGTAGAGAATTTTCTGTCGTTTCATGTTACCGTTGGTTTTTGTTTGTTGTGCGACAAAATTAGGTGACCAGCAAGTCCTCAAACGATAACATTTGTTATCAAATGCGAAAGCCCGCGTTTAGGTTTTTGTCCGGGCGATTTTGGCTTTGATTCGGCTTAGGTGAACGCTGCTGACACCTAGGTAGGAAGCAATATAATGTTGAGGAACGCGCTGGACGATGTGAGGATTTTGGGTCAGCAGATGCTCATAGCGTTCCTGGGGGGTATCCCGGATAAATGAAAGAAAATGCTTCATATAGTCCAGGGTGCGCCCAAATAAAGCCTCTAGAATTTGGCTCCTCATCGCCGGTAGCGCACTGACTTCTTCTATAATTTTATCAACACTAGTTTTGTCAATCCACCACAAGGTACAGGGCTCAATCGTCTCAATGGAAAACAAGCTCGGAATACTCTTTCTGAAGCTTTCAATGGACGAGACGGTCCTATTCTCAAAAAAGAACTGGAAGGTGATATCATCCCCCTTGTTATTAAACCAAACACGTAGGCATCCTTTTTCGATTAGATACGCTTTGCGGGAAATATCACCTTCTCGAAGCAGAATGGTCTTGGCCGGTACATGAATGGGTTGGAAGTAGTTGATATACTCATCCCATTTTTGGGGCGAGAGTGGAAATTTTTCTCTGAATTTCTCGAACATAGTGGCTTAGCTAATTTGGCTACTGAGATTGGCTGCGCAAAGTAACCAATCAACGGGTGTGTTTTGCCATCTGTCCACCGCAGTTAGGCTATAAACGGTCGGTAGAGCGCGCCCTGAAGTGGAGAAGTCATACGTAGACCTGAACAAAAATACTAGTACGAAAAACGCCGGATTTATTGATACCCCTCGTCTCAGGTAGGAGCCTTAGTTGAGATGAACTAAGCTCTAGGTTATAAAAAGTAGCCTGCAAAGTTGCTCTATAATTTCCCCTACTGACAAAGTAAAAGAAAGTCCGCTCAATGGCTTTTCGCTTCCAAGTAAGGTAGGCTGATTTACGTATTGAGTTACGGACAAGGGATCAGACCATTCATCCACTTCTTGGCTCACCAATAATCAACCACTCGTCTCTACCGTTCAGCAGCGGACATAACCTGTACGTTTTCGGACAACCAAGCGATGGCAGTTCGCTGTAAAGAACTGATAGTCTGTAACATACACTTATGGCATCCGATTTGTTTAGCAAATGATAAGAAAATAGTATTAACCGAAGGGATCATCCATGAGCAGAACCTATTTGGGTGAATTTGAAGAACTTGTCCTGCTGACCGTTGCTATCCTGAATGGCTCTGCCTACGGACTTAATATCGCCGAAGAGCTAAAGCAACGTACCAACCGCTCCATTAACCTGAGTGGTGTCCATGTGGCTTTATATCGCCTGGAAGAAAAAGGGTTTGTCCAATCTGAACTGGGCGGGGCTACCCCGGCCCGTGGAGGACGTCGAAAGCGACTCTTCTTGATCACCACATACGGTAAACGGACGCTG